>CAZYXZ010000044.1:0-3138 GCA_964651395.1 uncultured Frankiaceae bacterium | reverse complement strand
CGCGCACCGCGGAAAGTCCAGTCAGCTTGCGGGTAGTCACGTGCTCGACGGCCGCGTCGACAGCTGCGCGTGCGATGCCGACGTATACCGCCGCGTACGACGCCACGAGCCACTGGGGCATCACCTGCGCGAGCAGGAGAGCGAGACCTTCGACCCCGCCGAGCAACGCGTCGTCGGGCGCGAGCACGTCGAAGTGGATGTCGTTGCTGGCCGTCGCGCGCATGCCGAGCGGATCCCAGGTCTGCTCGACGACGAGTCCGTCGCCAGCCGGCACCAGGAACTGGGAGACCAGGTCGCCGTTGCGCGCGACGACGAGGTAGGCGTCGGCGTGACCGGCGCCGGAGCAGAAGGTCTTGTGGCCGCGGATCCGCCAGCCCTCGGCCGCGCGCTCGTACGACGTCTCCATCTGGGAGAAGCGCGAGCCGGCACCGCGCTCGCTCATCGCGACGGCGTAGAGCCTGCCGTCCGCGGCGTCGGCCAGGACCCGGTCCCGGGCGGCGAAGAACGAGTCCGGCGCACCGAGTGCGCGCGCCAGGTCCTCCGGTGTCGAGGCAAGGGCGCCGGTCACCGACGCGTGCATGTTGTAGACCAGCGCGGTCGCGCCGTTGCCGCGGGCCAGCTCGTACGCCACCCGCGAGTACGTCGCGAAGCCGGCCCCCATCCCGCCCAGCGCCTCGGGCGCCATGAGGCCGAGCAGACCGGCGGCGCGCAGGTCCGCGAAGTCCTCGACCGGGAACGTCGCGTCGCGGTCGTGCGCCTCGGCGCGCGACGCGAAGGCCGGCGCCAGCTCGGCGGCGAGCGCCACCGGGTCGGCCATCACTGCTTCACCCCGACGCCCTGGTAGACCCCGTTGAGCGCCTTGATGGGAAGCATGCGTACGCCGGAGCGGCGGCCCAGCAGCCACAGCGGGATGTCACGCGCCGAGGGCCGCAGCCCGCGGACCTGCAACGTGATGCCCGATCCGGCGCAGATCTCCTGCAGCCGGTCGGCGTTCACGAACAGCGCGGGGTCGTGGATGCCGGGCGGCGGTCCGCCGGGGAAGTGCTCGCCCACCGTCACGAGAGAGAACCGGGCCCACCTGGTGTCGGCGATCGTGTCGCAGACGAGTGTTCCCCCGGGCTTGAGAATGCGCGCCACCTCGGCGACCACCGCCGGCAGGTCGGTCACGTGCTCGAAGATCTCGCCGGCGACGACGACCTCGGCGCACTCGTCGGGCAGCGGCAACGCATAGACCGAGCCGCGCACCGTCTGCACGCCGTGCTCGCGCGCGATCCGCGTGGCTTGCTCTCCGATGTCCACGCCGACGTGCCGGTAGCCGCGGACGTGCGGTGCGAGGAGTCCCCCGCCGCAGGCGACGTCGACCAGCACGGCGCCCGCGTGCGGAGCCGGCGGGATCAGCTCCGCGCGCGCCGCCGCCAGCCAGTGCAGGGCCGCGAACATGCCCCGCGGCTTCCACCACTCGCCCGCGAGGTCGTCGTACTGCGCCGGGTCGTTGGCCGGGCGGCGCGGCGCGACGACGGGCACGGACGAACCTCCCCGGCTTAGATGGAGGCCCATCCCACCACCGGAGCACCTGTCGGGGCCATGCCACCGCTGTTGCGTGCCTGCCATCTCGAGCCGACGCTCGCCGTCACGGCGATCACCACCGTGCTCGCGCTGTCGACCGGGCGCGGCAGCGGCGCCGTACTGGTCGCCCTCGCCGTCCTGGCCGGCCAGCTGTCCGTGGGATGGAGCAACGACTACCTCGACCATCAGCGCGACCGCGCCGCCCGGCGTACCGACAAGCCCGTGGCCGCCGGCGAGCTCTCGCCCACGTTCGTGCGCGACGCGGCCGTCATCGCGCTCGTGCTGTGCATTCCGCTGTCCCTGCTCTCGGGCTGGCGGGCCGGCGTCGCACACCTGGTCGCCGTGGGTTCGGCATGGGCCTACAACCTCGGCCTGAAGTCGACGGTGGTCTCGGTGCTGCCGTACGCCGGGGCGTTCGCCCTGCTGCCGTCGTTCGTCACGCTGGGGCTGCCCGGGCATCCGTGGCCGCCCTGGTGGGCGACGTCGGCCGGCGCCCTGCTCGGCGCGGGTGCGCACTTCACGAACACCGTCCCCGACCTGGCGACCGACGCCGAGACCGGCGTGCGCGGGCTGCCGCACCGGCTCGGCCCGCGCCTCTCGGTGCTCCTCTCGGGAGCGCTGCTCGGCGGCGCCTGTGTCCTGCTCGCGATCGGCCCGCCCGGCGCCGGGCCGCGGGCCGTCGTGTCCCTGACCCTGGCGCTGCTCGCCGTCGCCGCGGTGACCATGGCCGGGCTGACCGGACGCGCCCAGCTGGCCTGGACGCTCACCCTGGCCACGGCCGCCTTCGCCGTCGGTCTCCTCCTCGCCGGGGGCGAGTCCCTCACGTAACAGTATTCACAGCCTGGCGCGCCGCCGGTCTCGTGTCGGTGCGCCGCCCTACCGTGGCGACATGGCCACCAAGTCGACCGCAGCCCGGCCGGCGTACCGCTGCACGGAGTGCGGCCAGACCGCGGCCAAGTGGGTCGGCCGCTGCTCGGAGTGCCAGGCCTGGGGGACGGTCACCGAGGTGGGCGCACCGAGTGCGCGGGCCGTCGCCGCGGGTCCGGTCAGTGCGGCCGCGCTGCCCATCGCCGACGTCGACGTCCAGGCCGCGTTCGCCCGGCCCACCGGTATCGGCGAGCTCGACCGCGTGCTCGGCGGCGGCATCGTCCCGGGGGCCGTGCTGCTGCTGGCCGGCGAGCCGGGCGTCGGGAAGTCCACGCTGCTGCTCGAGGTGGCGCACCGCTTCTGCAGTGACGGGTCGCGCGCGCTGATCGTGTCCGGCGAGGAGTCCGCGGCACAGGTCCGGCTGCGGGCCGGTCGCACCGGCGCCCTCGCGCCGACGCTGTATCTGGCCGCCGAGACCGACCTGGCCGCCGTACTCGGGCACATCGACGCCGTCGCGCCGCAGCTGCTGGTCGTCGACTCCATCCAGACCATCGCGCACCCGGAGATCGACGGCGCGCCCGGTGGGGTCGCCCAGGTGCGCGAGTGTGCGGCCGCCCTGATCCGGGTCGCCAAGGACCGCGGCATCGCGGTGGTGCTGGTCGGCCACGTGACGAAAGACGGCGCCATCGCGGGGCCGCGCGTGCT
>CAZYXZ010000043.1:0-26053 GCA_964651395.1 uncultured Frankiaceae bacterium | reverse complement strand
GGGCACAGGTCAGCCCGCCGACCCGGTCGGCAGACGCGGGAAGGCCGAGCGGCCGGCGTACCGGGCGGCGTCGTCGAGCTCCTCCTCGATACGCAACAGCTGGTTGTACTTCGCGACGCGCTCGCTGCGCGCCGGAGCGCCGGTCTTGATCTGGCCCGCATCCGTCGCCACGGCGATGTCGGCGATCGTCGTGTCCTCGGTCTCGCCGGAGCGGTGGCTGATCACCGAGGTGTAGCCGCCCCGGTGCGCCATCTCCACCGCGTCCAGCGTCTCGGTCAACGTGCCGATCTGGTTCACCTTCACGAGGATCGAGTTGGCGGTGCGCTCCGCGATGCCGCGCGCGAGGCGCACCGGGTTGGTGACGAACAGGTCGTCGCCGACCAGCTGGACGCGGTCGCCGAGCTGCTGCGTGATCGCCTGCCAGCCGGCCCAGTCGTCCTCGGCCAGCGGGTCCTCGATCGACACGATGGGGTAGGCCGCGACCAGGCCCGCGTAGTAGTCGGACATCTCCGCCGCGGTCTTCGACGCTCCTTCGAACCGGTAGCTGCCGTCGCTGAAGAACTCGGTGGCCGCGATGTCGAGCGCGAACGCCACATCCTGGCCGAGCGTGAAACCGGCCTTGCCGATGGCCTCGGCGATCAGGTCGAGGGCCGCGGCGTTGGCCGGCAGGTCGGGCGCGAAGCCGCCTTCGTCGCCGACCCCGGTGTTGAGCCCCTGGGACTTCAGCACGCTCTTGAGCACGTGGTAGACCTCGGCGCCCCACTGCAGCGCCTCACGGAACGTGGCCGCGCCGATCGGCGCGATCATGAACTCCTGGATGTCGACGTTGGTGTCCGCGTGCGCGCCGCCGTTGAGGATGTTCATCAGCGGGACGGGCAGCAGGTGTGCCGTCGGGCCGCCGAGGTAGCGGAAGAGCGGAAGCCCCGCGGAGTCGGCGGCCGCACGCGCCACGGCGAGTGAGACGCCGAGCGTCGCGTTCGCACCCAGCCGGCTCTTGTCCGGCGTTCCGTCGAGGTCGATCAGCGACTGGTCGAGCAGCCGCTGCTCGGTCGCATCCATGCCGTAGAGCTCGGGCCCGATCTCGTCCTCGACCGCGACCACGGCGGCGAGCACGCCCTTGCCGCCGTAGCGGTCGCCGCCGTCACGGCGCTCGACCGCCTCGAAGGCGCCGGTGGAGGCGCCGCTCGGCACGGCTGCGCGCGAGATGGTCCCGTCGTCGAGGGCGACCTCGACCTCGACAGTGGGGTTGCCGCGAGAGTCGAGGATCTCCCGCGCGGCTACGGCCTCGATGGACGCCACGCTGCGTCACTCACCTTCGCTCGGGGGCTGACTTCCCAGCGTACCGGCGACTACGGCGACTCCTCGGCAGCCTTGTCGGCCAGTCGGCGGGCGGCCGCGCGCAGCGCACGACCGACCTCGCCGTCCTCGGTGACGGCGTCCGCGACGACGGAGAGCACCGCGGCCGCGACCGCCGGGTCGTGAGGCACCGCGGTCGTGCCCGACGCCGCCCTCTCCGCCGCCTTGATCTCGTCCCAGTTGCGGACCACCTCCGCGGGCCCGGAGACGGTCACGTCGCCGAAGACGTGCGGGTGACGGCGGACCAGCTTGTCGACGATCGCGCCGGCGACGTCGTCGATCGTGAACCGCGTGTCGTCCGTACGCTCCTGCGCGACCCGTGCGTGGAACACGACCTGGAGCAGGACGTCGCCGAGCTCGTCGCGCAGCGCGGCCAGGTCCCCGGCCTCCAGCGCGTCGACCGCTTCGTACGCCTCCTCGAGCAGGTACGGCGCGAGCGTCGCGTGCGTCTGCTCCGCGTCCCACGGACAACCGTCCGGCGACCGCAGCCGGTCCATCGTCGCGACCAGGTCGTAGAGGCGGGCGCCGGGCAGGTCGTAGGAGCCGTAGACGATCTCCAGCTCGATGCCGCCCTCGCGTGCGACCAGGTCGCCGAGGGCGCGCGTGAACTGAGGGTCCCCGCCGGCGCTGGCCAGCCAGACCGCCTGACCCCCACGCGCGAGCTCGCGGAACTGCACGGCCAACGAGGTCTGCGTCGGGTCGCCGCCGCCGAGCAGGTAGCTGACCCGCTGGTTGGGCGGTCCGTCCTCCGGGTTCAGCACCGCGACCGTGACGTCGGCGGCCGCGAGGAACGGCAGCTGCGGGTGTTGCGCGTCGGACGTGTACACCGGACCTTCGCGCAGGGCTTCCCACGCGGCGTACGAGAGCAGGCCCGGTGCGACCCGATGGGTGTTGGCGACCAGCACCAGCCGGTCCATGGGCGTCGCGCGGTCGGTCAGGACGTGGCCGGGGACTGCTCCGGCTGCTCCGGCGCCTCCACGGCCGGTGGCGCCGTCTCCGTCGTGGACACCTCGTCCTTGGGTGCGACGACCTCACGGGCGGCCGGGTCCCAGTCACCGAAGCGCGGGTTCACCGTGACACCCAGGTCCTTGGCCAGCTGCGTGAGGTACTCGGGCAGCTTGGTCTGCTTGGCCTCGTCCTGCAGCTTCGTGCGGATCTCCGCCGTCGCCTGCGCGAGGGTGGTGATCTTGCGCTCGAGCACCTTGATGACGTGGAAGCCGAACTCCGTCTTCACCGGGCCGACCAGCTGGCCGGGCGGCGTGCTGAACGCGGCGTCCTCGAACGGCTTCACGTACTGGCCGCGCGGTGCGAAGTCGTAGATGCCGCCGTTGGCCTTGCTGCCCTCGTCCGTCGAGTGCTGCTTCACGATGGCGGCGAAGTCCGCGCCGCCGCGGAGCTGGGCGAGGAGTGACTTCGCGAGCGCCTCCTCCTTCACGAGCACGTGCTGGAGGCGTACCCGGTCGTAGGTCAGCTTGTCCTTGTCGTAGCGCGCCTTGATCTGCGCGTCCGTGATCTTCACGTCGGCCACGAGCTTGTCGGAGATCGCGTCGGAGACCACGAAGTCGCGGATGATCGTGCGGATGTCGTCCTTGGCGATGCCGTTGGTGGCGGCCTGCTCCTCGAGCTGCTGGGCGCCGCCGGCCTGGGTCACGAACTCCTGGTAGCGCTTCTCCACATCGGCGTCGGTCACCGTGACGCCCAGCTTCGCCGCCGCCTGGTCGTCGAGGGCCCGCGTGATCAGCTGGGTCAGGACGCGCCGCTGGTAGTCGTCCTTGTTGTCCCCCACCGACTGCTTGAACTGCTCGTTCTCGAGGCCGCGGTTCACCAGCTCGGTGAGGTCACCGGTGGTGATCGTGGTCTCGCCCACCTTGGCGGCGACACCCGCGCCGGAACCGGAGGTCAGGACGCCGGCACCGCACGAGGAGAGCAGCACCGCGCCGAGCAGGCCGGCGGCGACGCGGAGGGTGGAGCGCTTCACGAGGTATTCCCTTCGGGCAACGGGTCGAGCACGGCTGTGAGCAGGTCGGCGCACCAGTCGAGCAGTGCGGTGTCGCGAAGTTCCGGCCGGGGCACGAGGACGGTACGCACTCCGGGCTTGACGATCGAACCACGGTAGAGCCGTTCGAGCCGAAGCTGCTGGCTCTCCCGGAGCTCCAGTGGGGCGAATCGCACGTAGGCGGCTTGCACCGCGACCTCGGTCAGGCCGCGTCGCCGAGCCAGCTCCCGGAATGATGCCACGGCCAGCAGGGCGTCCACCTCCTGGGGCAACGCGCCGTACCGGTCCGTGAGTTCCTCGCGTACGGCGGCCAGCGGCTCGTCCCCGTGCGCGGCGGCGATCGCCCGGTAGGCCTGGATGCGCAGCCGCTCGTCCGGGATGTAGTCGTGGGGCAGGTGCGCGGTCACCGGCAGGTCGATCTTGACCTCCGCCTCCTCGACGACCGCCTCGCCCTTGAACTCGGCGACGGCCTCGCCCACCAGGCGGACGTAGAGGTCGAAGCCCACGGCCGCGATGTGCCCCGACTGCTCCCCACCGAGGAGGTTCCCGGCACCGCGGATCTCCAGGTCCTTCAGCGCCACCGCCATGCCCGCGCCCAGCTCGTTGTGCTGGGCGATGGTCGCGAGCCGGTCGTAGGCCAGCTCGGACAGCGGCTTCTCGGGCGGATAGAGGAAGTAGGCATAGGCGCGCTCGCGGCCGCGGCCGACCCGGCCGCGCAGCTGGTGCAGCTGGCCCAGGCCGAGGGCGTCGGCCCGCTCGACCAGCAGCGTGTTGGCGTTGGGGATGTCGAGGCCCGACTCGACGATCGTGGTGCAGACCAGGACGTCGAACTGCTTGTCCCAGAAGTCGAGCATCACGTGCTCCAGCGCGTCCTCGTTCATCTGCCCGTGGCCGACCGCGATGCGCGCCTCGGGCACGAGCTCGCGCAACCGCCGGGCGACCCGGTCGATCGACTCCACGCGGTTGTGCACGTAGAAGACCTGGCCCTCGCGAAGCAGCTCACGCCGGATGGCAGCCGTCACCTGCCGGTCGTCGTACGCGCCGACGAAGGTCAGGATCGGATGCCTTTCTTCCGGCGGCGTGTCGATCGTCGACAGCTCACGGATGCCCGTGACCGCCATCTCCAAGGTCCGCGGGATCGGCGTCGCCGACATCGTCAGCACGTCCACGCTGGTGCGCAGCCGCTTGAGGTACTCCTTGTGCTCGACGCCGAAGCGCTGCTCCTCGTCGACGACGACCAGCCCGAGGTCCTTGAACCGCGTCGACTCCGACAGCAGCCGGTGCGTGCCGATGACGACGTCGACGCCGCCGTCCGCCACCCCCTCGAGGACGGCCTCCTGCTCCTTCGCCGTGTTGAAGCGGCTGACCATCTTCACGTTGACCGGGAACTGCGCGAAGCGCTCGGAGAAGGTGCCGAAGTGCTGCTGCGCGAGCAGCGTCGTCGGGACGAGGATCGCCACCTGCCGACCGTCCATCACCGCCTTGAACGCCGCGCGTACGGCGATCTCGGTCTTGCCGTAGCCGACATCGCCGCAGATCACCCGGTCCATGGGGACCGGCTTCTCCATGTCGGCCTTGACCTCGTTGATCGCGGCCAGCTGGTCCGGCGTCTCGTGGTACGGGAACGCGTCCTCGAGCTCGGCCTGCCACGGCGTGTCGGGACCGAACGCGTGGCCGGGCGCGGCCATGCGCGCGCTGTAGAGCCGGATCAGCTCCGCGGCGATCTCGCGTACCGCCTTGCGCGCGCGTCCTTTCGCCTTCTGCCAGTCGCTGCCACCGAGGCGGTGCAACGTCGGGGCCTCGCCGCCGACGTAGCGGCTGACCTGCTCGAGGGCGTCGGTCGGGACGCGCAGCTGGTCGCCACGCGCGTACTCCAGGACGAGGTACTCACGCTGCGCACCGTGGATCGCGCGCTGCTCCATGCCGACGTAGCGGCCGACGCCGTGCTGCTCGTGCACGACGTGGTCGCCCGGCCGCAGCGACAGGATGTCGATGCCGCTCCGGCGGCGGCTGGGCATGCGCCGCATGTCCTTCGTCGCGGACCGCTGCCCCGAGATGTCGGTCTCGGTGAGGATCGCCAGTCGCAGGCCAGCCGAGGTGAACCCGCGCTCGAGGACGGCATGCGTCGCGACGACGCTGCCCGCGGCGGGCGGGTCGAGGAGCTCGTCGGCGTACGCCGCGCCGACATCCTCCTCGCGCAGCACCTCGGCGAGTCGCTGGGCCGGACCCGGCCCCTCGGTGACGACGACGACGCGCCAGTCGTCGCGGATCCAGGTGCGCACGTCCGCGGCCACCCGCGCGGTGTCGCCTCGGTACGGGTCGTGCGCCTTCGCGCGCACCGTGTAGCCGTCGTCGCCGGACTCGTCGCTCTCGAACGGGGAGACCTGCCACCACGGGACGCCGAGCTCGCCGGCCGTCTCGCGAACCTCGGCGAGAGTCCGGTACGACGCGGCGCCGAGGTCGATCGGTGCGACGCCACCGGTCGCGGCCACGGACCACGAGGCGGCGAGGAACTCCTCGCTGGTGGTCACGAGCTCGTGGCTGCGGGTGCGGATGCGCTCCGGGTCGCACAGCACGAGGTGGGTGCCGGCAGGAAGCTCCTCCACCAGCAGCGCCATCCGCTCGGCGAGCACCGGAGCGAACGCCTCCATGCCTTCGACGGGGGTGCCGTCCGCGAGCCGGTCGAGGACGTCGACGAGCTCCGGGTGGTCCTTGGCGAGGGTGCGCGCGCGGCCCCGGACGGCATCGGTGAGCAGCAGCTCGCGGCACGGCGGCGCCCACAGGCCGCGGTCGAGGATCTCGAGCGAGCGCTGGGTGCCGGCTGCGAAGGCGCGGACCTCCTCGACCTCGTCGCCCCACAGCTCGACGCGTACCGGGTGCTCCTCGGTCGGCGGGAACACGTCGAGAATGCCCCCACGCACGGCGAGCTCGCCGCGCTTCTCGACCAGGTCGACGCGCGTGTACGCGTAGCCGACCAGCCGCTCGACGATCTCGTCGAGGTCCACGGCTGACCCCTTCTGGGCCACGACCGGCGGGAGGTCCCCGAGGCCCGCCACGTGGGGCTGAAGCACCGCGCGGGCCGGCGCGACGACGACGGAGATCGGGCTGTCGGCGCCACCGTGGGCGAGGCGGTGCAGTACGGCGATGCGACGGCCCACGGTGTCGGCACGCGGCGAGAGCCGTTCGTGCGGGAGCGTCTCCCAGCTCGGGAACTCGACGACCTGGTCCGGCGGCAGCAGGCAGCGCAGCGAGGCAGCCAGGTCCTCGGCCTCGCGCCCGGTCGCGGTGACGGCGAGCAGCGGCCGGCCGAGGCCCCGCGCGAGGGCGGCCAGCGCGAACGGCCGCACCGGGTCGGGCACCGTCAGGTCGAGATGGGCGCGGCCGGCCGCGGCGGCGGCCCGCTGGAGCGCCGGGTCCGCAGCGACCAGGTCGAGCAGTCCGGCGATCGCCATCAGCCCTCGCCGGGCATGCCGTGGAAGCGGTTCTGCGTGGCGTCGAGGCCGTCGCCGAGCAACGACTCCACGGCGTCGGCCGTGCGGTCGACGTGGAAAGGCAGCTCCTTGCGCTCCGCCGCCGAGAAGTCGGACAGGACGTAGTCGGCCGGCTCCTGCCGGCCCGGCGGGCGGCTCACCCCGAAGCGAACCTTGTAGTAGTCGCCGCTGCCGAGCGACCGCGTGATCGACTTGAGCCCGTTGTGGCCGTTGTCCCCGCCGCCGAGCTTGACCCGCATGGTGCCGTACGGCAGGTCGATCTCGTCGTACACGACGACGATCCGGTCGAGCGGCAGCTTGAAGTAGTCGCGCAGCGACGCGACCGGGCCACCGGACTCGTTCATGTAGCACTTCGGCTTCGCGAGGATGACACGGCGACCGGCCAGGCGCGTCTCGACGAGGTCAGCCCGGCCCCGGTGCGCCTTGAACGTGCCACCCACGCGGCCGGCCAGCTCCGCGACGACCATGTGCCCGACGTTGTGCCGGTGGCCGGCGTACTTCGGACCGGGGTTGCCCAGGCCGACGACGAGCGTCGGGCCGTCGTCGCCGGGCTGCTCGGCGATGGGCTACTCGCCTTCGGACTCGGTGCCGCCCTCGGCCGGCGCGTCCTCGGCGCCCTCGGCAGCTGCTTCGCCCTCGGCGCCCTCGCCCTCGGCCGCCACGGTCTCCGGCTCCTCGGCCGTCGGGCCCATGATGTTGACGACGTACGCGTCGGGGTCCGTCAGCAACGTGACCCCGCTCGGCAGCTTCACCTGACCGGCCGTGATGTGGTCGCCCACACCCAGGTCGGTCACGTCGACCTCGACGCCCGCCGGGATGTGGGTCGCCTCGGCCTCCACGTGCAGCGAGGTGAGCAGCAGGTCGAGGATGCCGTTCTCGGTCTTCACGCCGATCGACTCGCCGACCGTGTGCACCGGGACGTCGACCGCGACACGCTCACCCTGCTTCACGAGGAGCAGGTCCACGTGCAGCAGGTCACCGCGGATCGGGTCCTTCTGCACCTGGCGGGGCAGCGCGAGCTCCGAGCCGTCCGGCAGCTCGAGGGTCAGCAGCACGTTCGTGCCCGAGGCGCCCTTGAAGGCGTGCATGAGCTCGCGGGCCGAGACGGCGACGTGGCGCGGGTCCGTGCCGTGACCGTAGAGGACGGCGGGAACGCGGCCGTCGCGGCGTACGCGGCGCGCGAAGCCCTTGCCGAACTCCGTACGGGGCTCGGCGACAATGCGGACCTCGGCCACGACGACACTCTCTCTCGATCTCGACTGCGGGGAAGCGGGCGCCGGAAGCGCCGCCGGGGTGCGCCCAGCTGGGCACACGGCTCAGCGGAGTCTACGCGGCCTGCGCCCCTGCGGAAAACCGGCACCGCAGGCACGGCAGGGGCGGGTCCGCGCTCCGTCGAACGACAGCGCATGCCTCGACGCATGCCGACCCTCCTGGGGCTCGCGCTCGTGCTCGTCCTCGGCCTGCCGGCCGGCGGGGCCCCGGCCGCGAAGTCCGAGCCCTCCCGGTACGGCCTGAGCAAGAACTTCCAGCTCATCGGGCAGACCACGCTCGGGGACCGGGGTGTGAACTCACCCGTCGCCGTCGCCGGACGGTGCGTCTACGTCGGCGACCGCTACGACAAGAACGGCATCGCCGTCGTGGATGTCGCCGACCCCCGGCGGCCGAAGCAGGTCGGGCTGATCCCGCCGGTGACCGGGTCGACCCAGCGGGAGATGCGCGCGGACGCCGGCCTCGGCGTCCTGGTGGTCATGACCTACTCGACGCGCGGCATCGGCGACACCGCGGGCAACTCGTTCCAGACCTACGACATCCGGGACTGCCGTCGACCGAAGCTGCTCGGGACGCTCGACCTCGGAGTGCGTCCACCGCACGAGTTCTTCCTCTGGAAGGACGCCAAGCGGCCGGGGCGGGCTCTCATCTACGCGACCTTCACGCTGTTCTCACCGGACCTCGTGGTCTACGACATCACCGACCCGGCCGACATCCGTCCGGTCGGCGCCTTCGACATCGCGGTCGACATCGCGCAGGACCCGGTCGCGGTCGCCGAGTCCGGCAGCGGCTACCTGCACTCCATCTCGGTGAGCGACGACGGCACCCGTGCCTACATGGGGACGTGGGACTTCGGCGTCTACGTCGCGGACACGTCGTCGTTCGCCAACCCGACCCTGCCGGCGCCGATCGACATCGGCACGTCGGTCCCCGTCGGCCTGCCCGTCCAGTACGGCGGCAACGTGCACGGCGCCGTCATGGTGCCGGGCAAGAAGACCGCTGTCCTCGTCGAGGAGGCGTACGCCAACGCCGGCAAGGGCTGCCCGTTCGGCTGGCTGCGCACCGCCGACTTCAGCGACGAGCGGCAGCCCGTCCTGCTCGGCGAGTTCAAGATCCCGGAGAACGACTGCGCTCGCGCCGAGCAGCTCAACGGCACGTTCACGGCGCACAACCAGACGCTGTTCCCGAGCGTCGCTCTCGTGCCCTGGTACGGCGGCGGGCTGCGCGCCGTCGACCTGACCAACCCGAAGCAGCCGGCCGAGCTCGGCGCGTTCGTCCCGAAGAAGCGCTTCGACCCGGACCAGCGGGACACCCGGCTCTACTTCCCCGGTTCCGAGGTCGACCGCTGGACCGGCGCGCTCTGGTCCTACCCCGTCGTGCAGAACGGCTTGATCTACGTCGTCGACATCGACCTCGGGCTGCAGATCCTGCGCTACACGGGCAAGTACGCCGCCGAGGTCACGCGGGCGCCGTTCGTCGAGGGCAACTCCGCGCCGAGCCGCTACACCGCCGCGGCCAAGCCGATCATCCGCCCCGCCGCGATCCCCGACCGGCCGGTCGTGCAACGGCGCGACCCGTTCGCCGACCGCCCGGTGCCGGAGCGCGCGAGGGTCCCGTACGGCTTCTTCTGCGTGGTCTGACCGCTAGGTCAGTTCGTCCCGTCGAAGAGCTCGGAGACGCTGGAGTCGTCGAAGACCGCGCGGATCGCCGCGGCCACGATCGGCGCGATCGAGAGCACGGTCAGCTTGTCGAACTGCTTGTCGGTCGAGATCGGCAGGGTGTTCGTGACGATCACCTGGCTGATCCGGGAGTTCTTGAGCCGGTCGACGGCCGGGCCGCTGAAGATGCCGTGCGTCGCCGCGACGTGGACCTCCGCCGCGCCCTGCTCGAAGAGGGCGTCCGCGGCCTTGGTGATGGTGCCGGCCGTGTCGATCATGTCGTCGACGATCACGCAGACGCGGCCCTCGACCTGACCGACGACCTCGAAGACCTTGGCCTCGTTGGCCACCAGCGCGTCGCGGCGCTTGTGGATGATCGCCAGCGGGCAGCCGAGCCGGTCGGTGTACTTCTCCGCCACGCGCACCCGGCCCGAGTCCGGCGACACGATCGTCACGTGCTCGCGGTCGAGGTTGGCCGCGATGTGGTCGGAGAGCATCGGCAGGGCGGTCAGGTGGTCGAGCGGCGCGTCGAGGTAGCCCTGGATCTGCGGCGTGTGCAGGTCGATCGAGATGATCCGGTTGGCCCCCGCCGCGCGGAACAGGTCGGCCACCAGCTTCGCGGAGATCGGCTCGCGGGCCAGCGTCTTCTTGTCCTGGCGCGCGTACGGGAAGAACGGCGCGACGACGGTGATCCGCTTGGCGGACGCGCGCTTGAGCGCGTCGCACATGATCAGCTGCTCCATGAGCCAGGTGTTGATCGGCGACGTGTGGCTCTGGAGGACGAAGGCGTCGGACCCGCGGACGGACTCCTCGAACCGGCAGTACGTCTCGCCGTTCGCGAAGTCGTAGAGGACGACCGGGCTCGGCGAGCAGCCCAGGTTCTGCGCGACCTCCTCGGTCAGCTCGGGGTACGCCCGCCCGGAGAACAGCATCAGGTGCTTGCTGCCGGTGATCTCCAGCCCGCTCACGGTGCTGCTCCCTCGTCCTCGTCCTGCGCTCCCCGCCCCGGCGCCCGGTCGGGCTTGTTCACCTGCCGCGCCCGGCCGATGCCGAGCGCCCCGTCCGGTACGTCCTCCGTGATCGCCGAACCGGCCGCGATGTAGGCCCCGTCGCCGAGCGAGACCGGGGCGACCAGCATCGTGCCGCTGCCGACGAAGACATCATCGCCGATCCGGGTCTCGTGCTTCGCGACCCCGTCGTAGTTGCACGTGATCGTGCCGGCGCCGACGTTGCTGCCGCTGCCGATGACCGCGTCGCCGACGTAGGACAGGTGGGGCACCTTGCTGCCGGCCCCGACGGTGGTGTTCTTCATCTCGACGAAACCGCCGGCCTTGGCGCCCCGGCCCAGCCGGCTGCCCGCGCGCAGGTAGGTGTAGGGACCGACGCTCGCCTCGGGACCGATCTCGGCGCCGACGCAGACACTCGCGACGACCGTGGCCCCCTCGCCCACCTGCGTGTCGGTGAGCCGCGAGTAGGGGCCGACCACCGCGCCGGCCGCGACCGTGGTCGAGCCGTGCAGCATGGTGAACGGCTCGACGACGCAGTCGGCGCTGAGCCGGACACCCGCGTCGAGCCAGGTGGTAGCCGGGTCGACGATCGTCGCGCCGGCCTGCTGCGCGGCGAGGACGAGCCGGTCGCGCAGCAGCGCGCCGGCCGCCGCCAGCTGGGCGCGGTCGTTCACCCCGAGAGACTCCCGCCAGTCCGGCGCGGCCACGGCGCGGACCGTCTCGCCGGAGGCGACCAGGATGCCGACCACGTCGGTCAGGTACTCCTCGCCCTGGGCGTTGTCGGAGTCGATCTTGGCGAGGGCGGTCCGCAGCTTGGGCAGGTCGAAGGCGTAGGTGCCGGCGTTGATCTCGTCGATCGCCAGCTGCTCCTCGATCGCGTCGGCGTCCTCGACGATGCCGTAGACGTCGCCGTTCTCGTCGCGCAGCACCCGGCCGTAGCCACGCGGGTCGGGCACGTGCGCGGTGAGCAGCACCGCCGCCGCGCCCTGCGCGGTGCCGAGCAGCGACTCGATCGTCTCGGTGGTGAGCAGCGGCGTGTCCCCGGCGAGCACCAGCAGCGTGCCGTCGCCATCGGCCACCTGGTCGAGCGCCCGGCGTACGGCGTCGCCGGTGCCCCGCTGCTCCTCCTGGACGACGGTGGTGGCAGCCGGCGACCGCGCGCCGAGCCAGTCGGTGACCGCCTCGCGGCCGTGCCCCACGACCACGACGGTCTGGGCGGGAGAGAGCGGGTCGACGGCGGCCAGGACGTGGCCGAGCAACGTGCGCCCGCCGACCTCGTGCAGCACCTTCGGACGGGCGGAGCGCATGCGCTTCCCCTCGCCGGCAGCCAGCACGACGACAGTGAGGGGCGCAGACACGCTCAGCCGGACTCCAAGATGTCGGGAACGCGAGTCTATGGCTCCGGGGCCAGGACTCGAACCTGGATCTGAAGGCTCCAAAGGCCCCCGTCATACCGTTAGACCACCCCGGAAAGGCTGGTCTCGCGCTCACAGCGTAGGGCGGCGGGGACGACGGCGAGGATGACGCAGCAGCTCCAGCGTTGGCGGCGCAGCCTTCGGCCTGGGCTCGTTCGGCGGGCTTTGCCGGCATGTGTCCGGGATCGGCGCCGAGGGTGACATGAAGGTAGGTATGTCCACAGCCGGAAGATGATCACGACGGGCCATATCGGCCAGGGGCGCCGATATCTAGCGTCGTGCCGTCATGAGCGCCAGAGCGGCTTCCGCGCGCACGCGGGCTGTCGACGAAGACGTGGTCTCGCCGACGGCTGCGCAGGTGTGCGTCATCCGCGCTGCGGCCGGCATGGCCGTCGCCGCAGCGCTTCCGCTGCTGGACCTGACCGCACCTGAGCGCACGCGGATCGCGGTGCTCGTCGCGCTCGCCTGGATCCCGTGGACGGCCGTGTCACTCGTGGTCCGGAGCCGGTTCGTCGGTCGCGTCTCGGCGGTGGTGCTGGCCGCCGGGGACCTGACGTTGCTCGGCATGCTGTGGCTTCGCTACCCCGCGCTGGGTTCGTTGCTCGTCCTCTGCGGCGCCGGCACCGTCGCGCTGCTGTCCTTCCGCGCCGGCTGGCGGCTCGGCCTGCTGACCGGTCTGGCCGGCATGGGCGCCTACGGCATCCCCGGCTGGACTGCGGGGGGACCTGAGGTGGAGCCCGGCCCGGTGCTCGCCTGCGGGCTGCTGCTGGCATGCAGCCTCGGCGGGGACGCGCTCGGCGTCGCGCGGCGGCGCCTCCACGGCGAGCTGCAGCTCTCGGAGGAGCGCACGGGCGCTGTCCTGGCCCGGGTCGCGGATGCCGTCGTGGTGACGGACGGGCGGGGCCTGGTCCGCCAGTGGAACGCCTCCGCCGAGAGCCAGCTCGGGCACGAGGCCGACGCGGCGATCGGCCGGCACTGCGACGAGCTGCTCGGCCTGCACCAGGGCGCGCGTCGACTGGACTGCTCGGAGGGTTGCGCACTGGTCGCCCTGCGTGCGGCGGCGCAGGAGGGCGCTGAAGTCTGGCGACAGCTGCCCGACGGCCGTCGCCAGCCGTTGCTGGCCTCGGTGACCGCCGTCATCCGCCCGGACGACACCCTGGACGAGGTCGTCCACTCGCTGCGGGACATCACCCGGCTGAAGGAGGCCGAGGAGGCGAAGACGCTCTTCCTGGCCACCGCCTCGCATGAGCTCAAGACGCCGTTGACCGTCATCCGCGGCTACGCGCAGACCCTGGTCGTGAACCCCGGCATGTCCGCCGACGACCGGCAGCAGGCGTTGACCACCGTGCTTCGCCGATCCGAGGAGCTGGGCAAGATCGTCGACCGGCTGCTGCTGTCCAGCCGCATCGATGCCGGCCACGTCCACGTCGCTCGGCAGCCGGTCGACGTCACGGAGATCGTCGCGGAGCGCGCCGCGAGTCTCGGCGCGGCCACGGGCGCCCCCATCAGCACCCGCTTCGACGACGGGGTGCCGCCGGCGCTCGGCGACCCGGACGCGGTCACGACCGTGATCGACCACCTGCTCGAGAACGCGGTGAAGTACTCCCCCGACCGGACCCCGATCGAGATCGCCGTCAGGACGGGCCGACGCGGTGTCGTCATCGAAGTCCGCGACCGGGGTGTCGGCATGGACGAGAGCCAGATGGCGCACTGCTTCGACCGCTTCTGGCAGGGCGAGCGCAGCGAGGGCCGCCGCTTCGGTGGCACCGGGATCGGCCTCTACATCGTCCGGTCCCTCGTCGACGCCATGGCCGGCGACGTGTCGGTCGAGAGCCGGCTCGGCAGTGGCAGCACGTTCACCGTCCTGCTCGCGCGGGCGGACCTGCCCCAGCCGCGCACACCCGCGGACGCTGGCGAAGCGTCGATCATCCGCGAGTTCATGCGCCAGATCGGTGTGCCGAGCGGATGAGCGTGCTGGTCGGCCTCCTCAACCTCGTCCTGGGCATGGCGTACACGACTTACGGGGTCCTCACGCTCGTCGACATGAAGCGCGGCTGGACAACGATGGGGTTCAGCCACTTCGGCGCCGCCTGGGTCGCGATGGCGTTCACCTGCGGGCCGCACCACGTCGAACACGGCCTGCACAACCTCGTGTACGGCCGGGCCGGCGGACCGCTGGACCTGGTCGCGGTGCTGGTCGGCCTCCCCATGGGCCTCACCTGGCTGTACCTGCGGATCGAGGCCTTCCTCGGCGGGCGCGGTGATCGGCACATCGGTGAGACACCGACCTGGCTGGTCGCCCTGCCGCTGGTCGGCGCGGGGTACCTCGCCCTGCTCCTCGCGGGTGTCTACGCACTGCCGACCATGCGGGCGAACTGGCGCGTCGTGCCCAACATCATGCTGGTCGTCATCTACTGCGCCATCGGCTACTTCCTCGCGCGGACGCAGCTCGCGCGGCGGGCGCGGGGCGAGGCGTGGTCGGTGTCCGGGCTGTCGCTCGTCGGCATCTTCCCGACCTGCGCGTTCATGCACGGCGTGTACGGCGCCTACGCCGTGTCCGGCCGCTACGTCTTCGACCCGCACGGGTTGTTGATCGACGTCCTGGCGGTGCCGGCCGGCCTCTACTTCCTCTGGGTCGTGCGTGGCCTCTACATCGGCAGCCTCCGCGACTGGAACTCGGGCGAGGCCGCTGACTTCCGGCTCGCCGCCGCGCTCAGCTGAGTCTTGCCGCAGCTTGTAACTTACGGTTGAGTAGGTTACGGTTGCGTAGCCGTAAGCGAGCAGGAAGAGAGCCGGATGACCGTCACGCTCGAGCGCCCCGTCACCGCGGAGCCCCTCGTCACCCGCCCGGTGCCCGTGGTGCGCAAGCACCGGTGGGAGCAGATCGCCCTCGTCCTCTTCGTCACGCTCCCGTTCGCGGCGCTGCTGCTCGGCGTACCGCTGCTGTGGAGCCACAGCATCACGCCGCTGAACATCGGCCTCGCGGTCGCGATGTACGTCGTCGCCGGCCACGGCATCACCGTCGGCTTCCACCGCTACTTCACGCACGGTTCGTTCAAGGCCAACCGCGGACTGCGCGTCGGCCTGGCCGTCGCGGGCTCTCTCGCCGTGCAGGGCCCGGTCACCCAGTGGGTCGCCGACCACCGCAAGCACCACGCGTTCAGCGACCAGCCCGGTGACCCGCACTCCCCGCACCGCTACGGCGAGGGCGTCGCGCCGATGCTGAAGGGCCTCTGGCACGCGCACATGGGCTGGCTGTTCGACATGGAGCAGACGCCGGCTGCGAAGTACGCCCCGGACCTGCTCGCCGACCACGACATCCGGCGGATCGGACGGTTGTTCCCCGCGTTCGTCGCGATCTCGCTCCTGCTGCCCGCCGTCATCGGAGGCCTGGTCACCTGGAGCATCACCGGTGCACTGTCCGCGCTGTTCTGGGCCGGGCTGGTGCGTGTCGCGTTTCTCCACCACGTCACGTGGAGCATCAACTCGGTCTGCCACACCTTCGGCCGCCGCCCGTTCGCGACGCGCGACCAGAGCACCAACTGCTGGCCGCTGGCCGTCGTCGCGATGGGCGAGAACTGGCACAACCTGCACCACGCCGAGCCGACCGCCGCCCGCCATGGTGTCGAGCGCGGGCAGATCGACTCGACCGCCTGGTTCATCCGCCTCTTCGAGCGCCTGGGCTGGGCGACCGACGTCCGCTGGCCGCAGGCCGAGCGGCTGGCGGCGCGCCGTCAGGGTTGATGCACGTTGTCGTGGCAGGCTCTAGCGCCGTGGCCACCGACGAGCGGGAACGGCCCGGCACCGAGGACTCCAAGCCGTCGAAGGGCGAGACCTCCCGCGTCCGGATGACCGGCCAGCAGCGGCGTGAGCAGCTGCTCGACGTGGCCAAGAAGCTCTTCGCCGAACGTGGCTTCGATGCGACGTCGATCGAGGAGATCGCCCACCGCGCGGGCGTCTCCAAGCCGGTGGTCTACGAGCACTTCGGCGGCAAGGAAGGCCTGTACGCCGTCGTGGTCGACCGGGAGATGCAGTCACTGCTCGACAAGGTGACCAGCGCCCTCACCGGCGGTCACCCGCGCGTCCTGCTCGAGCAGGCGGCCGTGGCCCTCCTCGACTACATCGAGACCGAGAGCGACGGCTTCCGCATCATGGTCCGCGACTCGCCGGTCGCGAGCTCCTCGGGCACGTTCGCCAGCCTGATCGGCGACATCGCGACGCAGGTCGAGTACATCCTCGTGGCCGAGTTCAAGGCGCGCGGTTACAGCACGAAGCTGGCTGCGCTGTACGCGCAGGCACTCGTCGGCATGGTCGCGCTCACCGGACAGTGGTGGCTCGACGCGCGCAAGCCGTCGCGCGACGAGGTGGCCGCGCACCTGGTCAACCTGGCCTGGAACGGCCTCGGCCACCTCGAGCCCAAGCCGACGATGCGGACCAAGTCCAAGAGCTAGCCGGTCACCCGCGCACCGGGGACCGGGCCGGTCGCCGTGCGCACCGAGCGGCACACACCTGCCCCGGCGAGTGCTGCCGCCAGTGCGACACCGGCCTCCTCGTCCGCGACGAGGAACGCGCACGTCGGCCCCGACCCGGACAGCACCGCACCCACGGCGCCGAGGTCGAGCCCGGTGTCGAGGGTGCGCTGCAGCGACGGGCGCAGCCGCAGGGCCGCCGCCTGGAGGTCGTTGTGCAGCGCCGCGGCCAGCGCTTTCACGTCGCCTGACCGCAACGCCGCCAGTACGTCGTCGGGCTGGACCGGCGCCGGCGGTGGCTGCCGGTCGTGCTCGGCGTAGACCTTCTCGGTGGCCAGGCCCCGGTCGGCGAGGGCGAAGACCCAGTGGTAGCTCCCGCGCGCGAGGACGGGCGTGAGCTGCTCGCCGCGGCCCACGCCGAGCGCGGTGCCGCCGGACAGCAGGAAGGGCACGTCGCTGCCGAGCTCCGCGGCCAGTTCGGCCAGCTGCGGCTTCGTCGCCCCGCTCTGCCAGAGCGCGTCGCACGCGACCAGCGCGCCCGCGGCGTCGGCCGAGCCGCCGGCCATCCCGCCGGCGACGGGGATGTCCTTGTCCAGCCGCAGCGCGACCGCCGGCGCCACGCCCGTGCGCTCCGCCAGCAGCCGGGCCGCCGCGACCGCGAGGTTGCCGTCGCCGGGCGGCACCAGTCCGGCCCCTTCGCCGGCCACGGTGCACGTGACGTCCTCCCCCGGTACGGCGAACACGTCGTCATACAGCGACACCGCCTGGAGGACGGTGGTGACCTCGTGGAAGCCGTCGTCGCGCGGAGCACCGACGCCGAGGAAGAGGTTCACCTTCGCGGGGACGCGAACCGAGACCATCAACCGACCGCGATCGGTGCCGGCGGAGCCCAACCGAAGAGCGCGGTGGCCGGCCGCAGCATCCAGTGGCCACGGCACCGGCGCCAGAGCGAGTGCCGGTGCGACCGGCGCACCAGCCGCACTCGGGTCGTGGCGTCGTCGTTCACGACACCATTCAACCCTTGGCGCTCGCGATGCGGGCGAAGTCCGCGACAGTGAGAGCTTCGCCGCGCAGACCCGGGTCGACACCCGCGGAGCGGACGACGCGCTCGGCCTCCGCCGGACTGCCGGCCCAGCCGGCGAGCGCGGCCCGCAGTGTCTTGCGCCGCTGTGCGAAGGCGGCGTCGACGACCGCGAACGTCCGCGCCCGGTCTCCCTCGGGCGGAGGACGCCGGCGCAGCGCTACCAGACCGGAGTCGACGTTGGGCACGGGCCAGAAGACCGAGCGCGGCACCGACCCGGCCTTCGTCGCCGCGGCGTACCAGGCCACCTTCACCGAGGGGACGCCGTACGTCCGGCTGCCAGGGGGTGCGACCAGCCGGTCGGCCACCTCCTGCTGCACCATCACCAGCCCGCGCTCGACCGACGGGAACGTCGCGAGGACGTGCAGCACGACCGGCACCGCGACGTTGTACGGCAGGTTCGCCACCAGCGCGGTGGGGGGCGGCCCCGGCACCTCGCGGACGCGGAGCGCGTCCTCGGTCAGCACCTCGAGGTCGCCGGTGCTCGCCGACAGGGCGCCGGCCAGCAGCGGGTCGATCTCGACCGCAACCACGCGGCGTACGGCGGACAGCAGGCCCTGGGTCAGCGAACCGAGACCTGGGCCGACCTCGAGCACCACGTCGTCGGGACCGACGTCGGCCAGTCGCACGATGCGCCGCACCGTGTTCGCGTCGACGACGAAGTTCTGGCCGAGGGACTTGGTCGGCCGCAGACCCAGCTCGGCGGCGCGACGGCGGACCTCGGCCGGTCCGAGGAGGCTCCCACTCATGCCCACCGACTCAATGCGCGCCTCCGGCGCGACGCAGGGGTCACCAGGTGAGTCTGACCGAGATCACTCCGGTGCCGAGGTGCGCGATCCTCGCGAAGGCGTCGTCGCCGAGGTCGATGCAGTAGTCCGGTCCGCCGTACGGCCCCCGATCGTCGATGGTCACCGTGACCGACTTGCCGTTCGCCAGGTTCACGACGCGGACGATGGTGCCCTTGGGCAGCGTCCGGTGCGCGGCGACCATCCCGCTGCGGTGGTACCAGGTCGACTTGCAGGTCTGGAACCGCGGGTCCTTGGTGCCGAAGGCGATCACCCGCGTCTTGGGCTCGCGAGTGACCTTGCGCGAGACCAGCCGCTTGCTGGTCACCTTGCCGTCGACCAGCGTGACCGAGTAGCGCGAGACCCGCAGGCCGTCGATGCCGCTCTCCAGCACCTTCGTCTTGCCGCGGTACATCGTCGGGTCCGGCCGGCGTTCCTCGTCGCGCGGGATGACCGTCGTCTCGACGAGCTCGCGGCCCCGGATCCGGGTGATGCGCAGGGTCAGACCGTCGGACGGGTACGCGCTCAGCGCCACCGACGCGCTGTCCGTCGCGGCGAGTGTCACCCCTGCCTCGGCCAGCAGCTCGCGCACGGTGGCCGCGGTGGTCACGACGTCCCGGCTCGCGCCGTCGGCAACCAGCCGGACGCGGGCGGGTAGCCGCACCTCGACCGCCATGCCGTCGAGAGGGATGCCGCGGCTGCGCGAGGCGGACACGAAGGCGGTCTGGTCGACGCGGACGTTGACCTGCCGCAGCGCCTCCTCGACCGAGAGCGCGGTGACCCAGACGGTGCTGCGCTTGCCGTTGACCACGAGGTCGAGCTGGCGCCCTCGGCGGATGACGATGCGTCCGCCGTCGCTGATGCGCGTGTCCGGCGCCGGCACGACCGCATCGTGGGCGCCGACCGGCAGCTGCGCGCGGGCCAGGACGTCCTCGACCGTGGTCGCGAACGTCCGGAGCGTGCGCTGCTGGCCGTCGACGTCGAGCAGGACGGTCTTGTCGCGGGCGACCCAGAGGTGGCCGGAGGCCAGCACCGCTGCCACGAGCAGAGCTCGGAACACCACGCGGCGCACTGGGCTCCATCAGGTCGGGGGCGGGCGGCACGGTCGGTTCCGCCGGGCTCTCGGTCACGGGAACGATACGGATGGTCACCATGCGTCGTCCACCGTCGCTGTCCCATCAGTCACAGCAGTGACACCGAGCCCCGTACGCCGCCCCGCGGGGTGTCGCCACGCGGGCGTTCGGGTACCCGGAGGGGAGCCCGCCGCCGCGGGCGACAGCCCCGGGAGGACGTCCATGGCGCGGTCCACCACCGCCGACGAACGCTCGCTCGGCGAGCTGGTGAGCGAGGCGGCCCACGAGCTCTCGACACTGGTGCACCAGGAGATCGACCTGGCGAAGGCGGAGATCAAGCAGGACGTGGCCGGCATCGGCAAGGGCATCGGCGCCGTCGGTGCCGCGGGCTTCGCCGGCTACCTGATGCTGCTGTTCCTCTCCCTCGCCGCGATGTTCGGTCTCGAGGCGGCGGGGCTACCCTGGGCCCTCGCAGCGCTCCTCGTCGCGCTGTTCTACGGCGCCGCCGCCGGCGTCCTGGTCCTGCTCGGCCGGCGCAGCTTCGGCCGGGTCAACGGTGCGCCCCGCACCGCGCGCACGCTGAAGGAGGACGTCGAGTGGCTACGACACCCGACGAGCTGACAACGCCGGAGCTGACCGACGCCACTCCGGAGGAGCTCGAGGCGGCGATTGCGGAGACCCGCGAGGACCTGGCCGAGACGCTGGGCGCGATCGGCGACAAGGTCGAGGCCCTCAAGGATGCCGCCAAGCCGAGCGCGCTGATCCAGCACCGGTCGGTGCAGATCGGCATCGGCGCCTCGGCGTCGGCCGTGGCGATCGTCGTCCTGCGCCGCCGCCGCAAGCGCCGCCGCCTGCTGGGCTAGGGCGCGCCGAAGACCTTCTCGACGTTGGTCGCGATGGCCTCGGCCAGGACGTCCTCGTCCATTCCCTTGACCTCCGCCAGGGCACGGACGGTCAACGGGATCAGGTACGGCTCGTTGGGCTTGCCGCGGTGGGGCATGGGCGTCAGGAACGGCGCGTCGGTCTCGACGAGCAGCAGCTCGGGCGGCGCGACTGCCGCGGCGTCGCGCAGCTCCTGCGCGTTCTTGAAGGTCACGTTGCCGGCGAAGCTCATGTAGTAGCCGTGCTCGGCACAGGCCCGTGCCAGGTCGGGGCCGCCGGAGAAGCAGTGGAAGACGACGGTGTCCGGCGCTCCCTCCTCCCGCAGCGCCGCCAGGACGGCGTCGTGCGCGTCCCGGTCGTGGATGACCAGCGCCTTCCCGGCCTGTTTCGCGATGGCGATGTGGGCGCGGAAGCTCCGCTGCTGGTCGGCGGCGTCCGCGGTGTCCCGGTAGAAGTCGAGGCCGGTCTCCCCCACACCGCGGACCTGCGGCAGCGTCGCGAGCCGCTCGATCTCGGCCAGCGCCTCGTCGGTCGCCTCGCCCGCGTGGTTCGGGTGGATGGCCACCGTCGCCGAGACCGCGTCGTACGCCGACGCCTGCTCGGCAGCCAGCCGTGACGAGGCGACGTCGATGCCGATGGTGACCAGCCGCGTGACGCCGACCGCCGCCGCGCGCGCGACCGTGCCCGCGACGTCGTCGCCGATCAGGTCGAGGTGGCAGTGCGCATCGGCCACCGCGACGCGCAGCGGCTCGGGCGCCGGCGGCGCCTCGGTGTCGCGCGGACCGCCGTCGCCGCGCTGCCTCAAGCGCTGTCCTCGATGCGCGGGAACAGCGGCTCGAGCTTGGTCACGCGCGCACCGGCGGGGAGCACCGCCGTCGACAGGTCGGCGTGCTTCTGCGTGGACAGCCCCCCGAGGGACTGCTCGGCGCCGAGCGCCGCCCAGAGCTTCGCGCACGCCTTCGGCAGCACCGGATTGAGGAGCACCGCCGCGGCGCGCAGCGCGTCGGCGGTGGAGTAGAGCACGTCGCCGAGCGCGGTCTTGTCGTCCTGCTTCGCGAGTTGCCACGGCTCGCGCTCCGTCACGTAGCCGTTGACGACCCGCACGTACTCCATCACCGCGGCGAGGCCGGCCTGGAAGCCGAGCGCGCGGATCGCGGCATCGGCGTCGCGCAGGGCCGTGTCGCGTGCCGCGGCCAGCCCCGCGTCGAGGGTGCCGGCCGGCAGCACGCCGTCGCAGTAGCGCTCGACCATCGACGTCAGCCGCGAGCCGAGGTTGCCGAACTGGTCGGCCAGCTCGGACTGGTAGCGCGCGGACATCGACTCCCACGAGAACGACCCGTCGCTGCCGTACGCGATCTCCCTGAGGAAGTAGTAGCGGTAGGCGTCGCTGCCGAAGACGTCGGTGATCTGCTGGGGCGCGATTCCCGTGAGCTTGGTCTTGCTCATCTTCTCGCCGCCCACCAGCAGCCAGCCGTTGGCGAACACCTTGCGCGGCAGCGGCAGGCCCGCGGCCATGAGCATCGCCGGCCAGATGACGGCATGGAAGCGCAGGATGTCCTTGCCGACGAGGTGCACGTCGGCCGGCCAGGTCGCCGCGTACTTCTCGTCGTCGACACCCCAGCCGGCGGCGTTCAGGTAGTTCTGCAGCGCGTCGATCCAGACATAGATGACCTGCGCGTCGTCCCACGGCACCTTGATGCCCCAGTCGAACGACGAGCGGCTCATCGAGATGTCCTGCAAGCCGCCCTTGACGAACGACAGCACCTCGTTGCGGGCCGTCTCGGGCTCGATGAAGCCCGGGTTCTCGGCGTAGAAGGCGAGCAGCTGGTCGGTGTACTTGGAGAGCGGGAAGAAGTAGTTGTCCTCGCTGAGCATCTGCGCCGGAGTGCCGTGGATGGGGCAGTTGCCGTCGACCAGGTCCTCGGCCTTCTTGAACTCCTCGCAGGCGACGCAGTACGGCCCCGTGTAGGTGCCGTCGTAGACCTCACCCTTGTCCTTCAACGCCAGCCAGAAGTCGCGCACCCGCTCCTCGTGCCGCGGCTCCGTCGTGCGGATGAAGTCGTCGTAGGCGATGTCGAGCGCCTCCCACGCCGGCTTCCAGGCGGTGGAGACCATGTGGTCGCACCACTCCTGCGGCGTCATGCCGTTCTTCTCCGCGGCGCTGAGGATCTTCTCGCCGTGCTCGTCCGTGCCGGTGAGGAAGCGGACCTGCTCGCCGGCTTGCCGGTGCCAGCGCGTGAGCACGTCGCCGGCGACGGTCGTGTAGCCGTGGCCGATGTGGGGCACGTCGTTGACGTAGTAGATCGGCGTCGTCACGTAGAACGCCTTCGGGTCCGGCATGCCGGCGAGTCTACGAGTGGCGTGCAGCGACGAGCGCGTCGAATACCCGCCGCTTCGGTACGCCGGCCGCGGCCGCCACGGCCGCGATCGCCTCCTTGCGCGGCTCTCCGGCCGCCTCCCGCTCCGCGACGAGCGCCGCGAGGTCGCCGAGCGCGGACTGAACCTTCTCGGCGCCGCCGACCACGACGGTCACCTCGCCACGCACCCCCGGCGCCGCCCAGGCAGCCACCTCGGCGGCGCTGCCACGGCGTACTTCCTCCCAGGTCTTGGTCAGCTCCCGGCACACCGCAACGGGGCGCGTGTCACCGAAGACCCCCGCCAGGTCGGCGAGCATCCCCGGCGCGCGGTGCGGCGCCTCGAGGAACACCAGCGTCCGCGGCTCATCCCGCAGCGTTTCCAGCCGGGCACGGCGCGCGGCCGCTCGCCGGGGCAGGAAGCCCTCCATGCACCAGCGGTCGGTCGGCAGTCCGGAGACGGCCAGCGCAGCCGTCACCGACGACGGTCCCGGTACGACGGACACGCGGTGTCCGGCCTCCGCGGCGGCGCGGACCAGCCGGAAGCCCGGGTCGGACACCCCCGGCATGCCCGCGTCGGTGACCAGCACGACGGTCTGTCCGGCGGTGAGCGCCGCCAGCAGCTGCGGCACGCGCGCGGCCTCGTTGCCCTCGTAGAAGGAGACCACCTTGGCCGGCGAGACGCCCAGATGGGCGGCCAGGCGCAGGAAGCGCCGGGTGTCCTCCGCCGCGACGACGTCCGCGGCGGCCAGCGTCTCGCGCAGCCGCGGTGAGGCATCGTCCGGGTTGCCGATCGGGACACCGCAGAGCACCAGCATGCCGTCATCCTGACAGCGACCGCCCTACGATCACTCCCGTGACGACGCTGGCCACCGCACCCGATGCCGCAGACACGCCCGACTCGGGCCCGGCCGGCACCGATCCCCGGCACCGCCGGCTGGTCAGGCCCATGCCGACCGATGACGTGGCCGGCTGGCTGGGTCCGCTCGGGGTGTTCCTCTTCGCGCTCCTGCTGCGGCTGGACCGACTCGGCGTCCCGGGCAAGGAGGCCTTCGACGAGGTCTACTACCGCAAGGACGCCTTCGACCTGCTGAGGTTCGGCTTCGAGAAGAACAACGAGGGCACCGGGGCGGGCTTCATCGTCCATCCCCCGCTCGGCAAGTGGATGATCGCCATCGGCGAGCAGATCTACGGCAACAACTCGTTCGGCTGGCGCATCTCCGCGGCCGTCTTCGGCGCCGTGTCCGTGCTCCTGCTCTGCCGGATCGCGCGGCGACTGTTCCGCTCCACCCTGCTCGGGTGCATCGCCGGCGTCCTGCTCGCCATGGACGGCTTGCACTTCGTGCAGAGCCGGATGGCGATGCTCGACATCTTCTTGCTGTTCTGGGTGCTCGCGGCCTTCGGCTGCGTGCTGGTCGACCGGGACGTCGGCCGGGCGCGGCTGGCCGACCGGCTCGACGAGGACCTGAGCTACCCCGGTCCGAAGCTGGGTTTCCGCTGGTGGCGGGTCGGCGCGGCCGTCTGCCTGGGCGCCGCCATGGCCACCAAGTGGAGCGCGTTGTTCTTCCTCGTCGCCTTCGTGCTGCTGGCCCTGGCGTGGGAGGTGGGCGCCCGGCGTACGGCGGGGGTGCCCGCACCGCTGCGCGCGGCGATCTGGCGCGAGCTGCCGAGCCTGCTCGTGCTGCTGGTCGGCCTGGCCGGCGTCGTGTACGTCGCGTCGTGGGCCGGATGGTTCGCGACCGACGGCGGCTGGCGGCGTACCTGCGGAACCGCCTGGCAGTCGCAGTGCGGACCGGTGGACGGGTTCATCAAGTACCACCAGGAGATCCTGCACTTCCACTCCACGCTGCAGAGCGGGCACACCTACAAGTCGACGCCGTGGGGGTGGCTGCTCCTCGCCCGCCCGGTGTCCTACTTCTACGAGACGCCGCAGACGGGGTACTCCCAGGAGATCCTCGGTATCGGCACTCCGGCCATCTGGTGGGCCTCGCTGTTCGCACTCGGCTACTCGGCGTGGTCGTGGGTGAGCCGGCGCGACTGGCGAGCCGCCGCGATCCTGGTGTCCTTCGTCGCGGGCTACCTGCCGTGGTTCTACTACTCGATCACCGACCACCGCACGATGTTCCTGTTCTACGCACTGCCGATGGTGCCGTTCATGTGTCTCGCGCTGACCTACTGCGCCGGTTCCGTGCTGGGCCGCCAGGAGGACGCGCCCACCCGGCGGCGCTGGGCCGGCCCGGCCATCGGCGGGTACCTGCTGCTGGTCGCCTGGAACTTCTGGTACCTGCACCCGGTGCTGGCCGCGAAGGTCCTGCCCTACCAGGAGTGGCGCGACCGGATGTGGTTCGGTTCCTGGATCTAGACCCAGGACCGCCGTATCGACACGCCGACCGCAAGGCAGGTCCATCCGGCGAGCAGCAGCGCGCCGAGCGGCGCGCCGGTCTGCGGCAGGCTGGGCGCCGGCCGGCCGAGCACCTGCGGCGCAACGCGGAAGTTCACGACCAGCGAGGCTGACGCCGTGAACACCAGCCGGTGCGCACCCGCCCCGGTGTTCAGCGGGACCGTCATCCGGTAGTTCGTCCGACCGTCGGCGTCGGCGGTGGCCGGCGGCATCGTGCGCGGCGTCGAGAACATCGTGACGAGGATGTGCTCGCCGGGCCGGAATCCGCTGAGGCCGAGGTTCACGACCTGCCCCGGGGCGAGCAGCGGGTTGTCACCGAGTGGCCGGCCGGCGCTGTCCGTGAACGACAGGAGCCGCGGTCCGGGGACGGTGTCGGGCCGGCCGGTGCTGGTGGGGGTGCTGCCCGGCGCCGGCGCCGGGACGGTGGCCGCCGGGGTCGGTGACGCCTCGGCACTCGCCTCCGCACTGGGACTCGAGCTCGGGCTCGAGGACGGGCTCGAGGACGGGCTCTGGCTCGGCAGGACGGTCGGGCTCTGCGCGGGCACCGGCGTCGATCCCGCGGTCGGGCTGGGCAGCGGCGAGCTGCTGGCGCTCGGGCTGCCGGTCGGCGACGGCGAGACCGAGGCCGACGCCGACGCGCTCGGTGACGCCGACGCGCTCGCTGACGCCGACGCGGTCGGCGAGGCGGTCGGCGAGACGGTCACCGGAGCGGAGGGCGACACCGACGCGCTCGCCGACGCCGAGGCGGTCGCGCTGGCCGACGGCGACGTGGAGGCGCTGGCCGAGGCCGAGGCGCTCGCTGAGGCGCTCTCGCTC
>CAZYXZ010000042.1:11168-27182 GCA_964651395.1 uncultured Frankiaceae bacterium | reverse complement strand
GGCAGCCCGACCGGCAGCCCGACCGGCAGCCCGACCACGAGCCCGCCGGCCAGCCCGTCCAGCCCGCCGCCGGTGACCAACGGCGCGATCACCGGACGGGCGACGTACGGGTTCTTCTCGTCCGGACTCGGCGGCGTGAGCATCGGGTGCGGCGCGGCCGGCTCGGCGGTCACCAACGCCTCCGGCTACTACACGATCTCCAACGTGGTGCCCGGGACCTACACCTGTACGGCGAGCAAGTTCGGCTACCAGACGCAGAGCGCCGTCGTGACGGTGGCCTCCGGCCAGACCCGCACCGTCAACTGGGTGATGCGCCGCTAGCGCGGCACGCCTGACAGGTTTTTCGCGCGGCAGCGCGAACACTGGCGGAACACCGGCGCCCAGCCGACCGCCAGAGCAGCAAGGAGCCTCGCTGTGCGCCTGCACTCCCGGACCCGCCCCCGTCTCGGCTGGCTGCTCGCCGGCATCGCCCTGGCCGGCGGGCTGCCCGCGGCCGTGGCGGAGCCGAGCGCGCGCGAGCCGCTGCCGCTGATCGGCGAGCTGGCCGAGGCGGACCGGTGCGACCCGCTCGACCCGGCCGCATGCCTGCTGCCCTGGCCCAACGACCACTTCACCGTGCCGGACGCCGGGCAGGTCTCGGGACGCCGCGTGAACATCTCGCTGCTCTCGACACCGAGGAACGTCGCGGGCAAGCCCATCGTGCCGACCGAGTGGAACCGCAACGACGGCTTCTCCCCCGGTTCCGGCCTGCTGACCGTCGTACCGGGGCTCAACCTCAAGCGCACCGGGGCGCCGACGCTGCGGACCATCGACCGCTCCCTGGCCACGGACTCGCCGGTCGTCGTCATCAACACGCGCACCGGCCGGCGGCACCCCGTCTTCGCCGAGCTCGACATCAACGACCCGGGCCGCCGCACGCTCATCGTCCGGCCGGCCAGGAACTTCGACGAGGCCACGACGTACGTCGTCGCCCTGCGCCGGCTGCGCGACGACGCCGGTGCGGTGATCCCTGCGCAGGAGGTGTTCCGCGCGTTCCGCGACGGCAGCGGTGTGCCGACCGAGCTCGCGAAGCGGCGGCCGCACATGGAGCAGCTCTTCAGCACGCTCCGGCGCGCCGGCATCGCGCGCCGTGAGCTCTACCTCGCCTGGGACTTCACGATCGCCAGCGCGACGAACATCGCCGGCCGGATGCTGCACATCCGCGACGACGCGTTCCACAAGCTGGGCACGGCCGCGCCCACGTTCACCGTCGACGCCGTGAAGGACTACTCGCTGCAGGAGAACCGGCGCATCGCGCGCCAGGTGACCGGGACGTTCCTGGTGCCCAGCTACCTGAACCTGCCGGGCGGCCCTCCCGGTTCGGTGTTCAACTACCTCGGCTCCGACGACGGCCTGCCCCGGCAGCTGCCCGGGAACATGCAGCACGCGACGTACACGTGCCGCATCCCGCGCTCGGTGGTGGCGTTCGCCTCCGACCCGGCGTCGCAGGTGCGGCCCGGTCACGCGTCGCTCTACGGGCACGGCCTGCTCGGCGACCAGGGCGAGGTCGGCGCGGGCAACGTCAGCGACATGGCCAACGAGCACCGCTTCGTCTTCTGCGCGACCGACTGGCAGGGCATGTCGATGTACGACCTGGGCAGCGTCGCGGCGATCCTCGTCGACGCGTCCAACTTCCCGCTGCTCGCCGACCGCGTGCAGCAGGGCATGCTCAACCAGCTCTTCCTCGCGCGGCTGATGATCCACCAGTACGGCTTCGGCGCCGTGCCGGCGTTCCAGGTCGGCGGCAAGCCGCTCATCGACCGCAGCGCGGTGTACTACGACGGCAACAGCCAGGGCGGGATCATCGGCGGCGCGCTGATGGCGGTCGCGCAGGACATCAAGCGCGGCGTGCTCGGCGTACCGGGCATGAACTACTCGATCCTGCTCAACCGCTCCGTCGACTTCGACCAGTACTCGCAGGTCATGTACTCGGCGTACCCCGACAAGCTCGACCAGCAGATCATCTTCGGGATGATGCAGATGCTCTGGGACCGCGCAGAGGCCAACGGCTACGCGGCGCACATGACGGACAACCCGTACCCGAACACGCCGGCGCACCAGATCCTGCTGCACCCGGCGTACGGCGACCACCAGGTCGCGAGCCTGTCCGTCGAGGTCGAGGCGCGCACCATCGGCGCGCGCCTGCACTGGCCGGCGTTCGGCACCAAGGTCGCGCGCGACAACCGGCTGCTCTGGGGGATCCACCGCTGGGACGAGGACCGGACCCGCGGCTCGGCGATGGTCTACTGGGACAGCGGGACGCCGAACCCACCGGACGGCAACATCCCGCCGGAGGCCGGCCAGGACCCGCACGAGACGCCGCGCCGCCAGCCGAACGCGCGGGTGCAGAAGGCGAAGTTCCTCACGACGGGGTGGATCATCGACACGTGCAACGACGGTCCCTGCAACGCCGTCGACCCCTAGCCACGTACCGTCGCCGCATGCGACGCGCGTGGCTGACCTGCCTGCTGCTGCCGGCGACCGCTCTGCTCGTGTCACCCGCTCGCGCGCACCCCGGCCTGGTCGAGGCGGCGCTGGTCTCCGGTACGCCGGCCGAGGTCACCCTCTCCGTCCTCGCCGACGAGGACACGCCGCTGGTCGCCGTGGACTTCGAGATGCCCGCGGCGCTGACCGTCCTCGCCGTCTCCTCGACCGGGTGGACGGCGAGCCACACCGAGCACGCCGCCCGGCTGACCGGCCGGACGCTCGCCGTCGGGCAGCAGTCGCAGGTCACCCTGCGGCTGCTGGCGGCCGAGCCGGGCTCGCACCTGATCACGGCGGTGACGCATTCCGCGGACGGCGGGACGCGCCGCTGGGACGGGGCGAGCCTGCTCAGCCCGTATCCCGGCGTACTGGTCGAGGTCACCGGTGCGCCGCGGCCGGACGAGCCGACGCCGTGGGGCAGGTACGCCGTCCAGGCCGTGGTCTTCCTGCTGGTGGTCGGCGGCGGCGTGCTCGCGTTGCGCCGGCAGCGCCGGCCTGTGATCGACTTGCCGCACGCCGACCCGTCCGCTGACGCCCAGGAGCCTTCGTGATCCGCCGTCTCGCCGTCGCCGTCGCCGCGCTGGGCGTCCTCGCCGTCGCCTGCGCCGACTCGGGCACGCCGACGGCGACACCCACGACGGCGAACCCGACGGCCGCCTCCCCCAGCGCGACCAGCTCGTCGCCGTCGCGCACCTCCGACGTCGACAGCGTCATCCTCATCTCCGTGCGCGGCGGCAAGGTCTCGCGGCCGTCGCGCGACGTGTCCGTGCGGCTGAACGGCACGGTCCGGATCCAGGTCGAGGCGGACGTCAGCGACGAGGTGCACGTGCACGGCTACGACATCAAGGCCCGCGTGAACCCGGGCACGCCGACCGTCATCACGTTCACCGCCAACGTGCCGGGCGGCTGGGCGGTCGAGCTGCACGACGCCAAGCTGCACCTCGTCGACCTCCAGGTGCGATGAGGCTGCTCGCCCACGGCTTCGGCGGCCGCAGCGACCTGCCGATCCCGTTCTGGCTCGCGCTCTACGGCGCGGGCATCGCCGTCGTCATCAGCTTCGCGGCGCTCGGCGTGCTCTGGCCGACACCGCGCCTACGAGGCGACGAGGCCGGCCGGCCGTTGCCCGGACCGCTGCAGCGACTGCTCGACCATCCGGCGCCGCGGCTCGTGGCTCGCGTCGTCGTCTTCGTGCTGTTCGTGTTCGTCCTGCGGGTCGCCTTCGCCGGGCCGCCGGACGAGGGGACGAACCTCGCGCCGTTCGTCGTCTACATCAACTTCTGGGTCGGCGTACTCGCGCTGAGCCTGTTGCTCGGGCCGGTCTGGCGCGTCGTCAACCCGCTGCGCACGCTGCACCGCGGCCTCGCGCGGCTCACCCGGGGTGATGCCGAGCGCGGCATCCGCGACCTGCCGGCCGGCCTCGGCTACTGGCCGGCCGTCGCCGGGCTGCTGTGCTTCACCTGGCTCGAGCTCGTGCCGGAGTGGCGCGCGCGGCCCGCCACGATCGCGGTGTTCCTCGCCCTCTACGCGACCGCGCACGTCGTCGCGGCGCAGGTGTACGGCGAGCGCTGGTTCGACCGCGGCGACGGCTTCGAGGTCTATTTCACGCTGGTCGGCCGGCTCTCACCGCTCGGCCGGCGTACCGACGGGCAGTGGGTGCTGCGCAACCCGCTCAACGGACTGGTCGGCATCCCCTCCGCCCCGGGACTCGTGCCGCTGGTCGCGGTGCTGATCGGCTCCACGGGCTTCGACGGGATGACCCGGACCAGCTGGTGGCAGGACAACGTCGACGCCGACAGCCTGGCCGGCGGCAGCGCCGGGCTCATCGTCCTGGTTGCCTTCGTCGCCGCGACCATCACCGCGGCGACGCAACTGTCCGCGCGGCTGGGTGCCGGTGACGTGACCGGCCTGCCGGCGCGGTTCGCGCACACGCTGGTGCCGATCGCGGTCGGCTACGCGATCGCGCACTACCTGTCGCTGCTGCTCTTCGAGGGACAGCAGGCGTTCATCCTGGCCGGCGACCCCTTCAACACCGGGCGCGACTTCCTCGGCCTGGCCAGCCGCAACATCGACTACACGCTGGTCTCACCGAGCACCATCTCGGTGCTCCAGGTCCTGGCCATCGTCGTCGGGCACATCGTGGGCGTGGTCGCGGCGCACGACCTCGCCGTACGCCTGTTCCCGCACAAGACCGCGACGCGCAGCCAGTACCCGCTGCTCGCGCTGATGGTCGGCTACACCGTCGCCGGTGTGGCGCTACTGCTGGCCTAGATGCACTTCCCGGTCAGCGTGTAGATCGGCTCCTTGCAGAACGGCGGCCACGCGTTGGCCGGTACCGCGAGGGCAATGGTGCTGGCGGCGGCCAGGACGGCCACGACGATGACGCGCTTCATGGGACTCCTTGGCTGGGTTCGGTGCCGGGGCAGGATGACGGACCGGTGTCCGATCTGTCCAGGAGCCACGCGTCGCGTCTAGATGACAATGGTTGTCGTTTGCGATTGACTGGGGCCATGCGGAGAGTCCTGGGCGCCGTTCTGGCACTGCTGATGACGGCGTGCGCTTCGTCGGGCACCTCCGGCGGGCCGCCCCGGGTGGTCGCCGCCTTCTACCCGCTCGCGTATCTCGCGGAGCGGATCGGCGGGGAAACCGTCGTCGTCACCGACCTCACGCCGCCCGGCGCCGAGCCGCACGACATCGAGCTGCGCCCGAGCCAGGCCGAGCTGCTGTCGACTGCCGACCTCACGCTCTACGTGAAGGGATTCCAGCCGGCCGTCGACGCGGCCGCGCGTGGCGACCGCGCGTTCGACCTGAGAGTCGGCAACGACCCCGATCCGCACGTGTGGCTGGACCCGGTCCGCTACCGCGAGCTGTCCACCGCGGTCGCGGAGCGCATGGCGACGCTGTGGCCGGCCCACGCTGCCGCCATCCGCGCCCGCGGCGTGGAGCTGGCGTCGGAGCTGGTCAGTCTCGACGCGGAGTTCAAGACCGGGCTGGCCGACTGCGACCGCAAGACCATCTTCACCAGCCACGCCGCCTTCGGGCACCTGACCCGTCGCTATGGCCTGAACCAGGTCGGCATCACGGGACTCAGCCCCGACCAGGAGCCCTCACCCACGCGGCTCGCCGAGGTCGTGCGCTTCGCGCGTACCAACAAGGTCACGACCATCTTCTTCGAGAGTCTCGTGTCGCCGAAGCTGGCGCAGACGGTCGCGTCCGAGATCGGCGCCCGTACCGCAGTCCTCGACCCGATCGAGAGCAAGCCAGCAGGGGGCGACTACACCACGGCGATGCGGGCGAATCTCGCGGCGCTGCGGACCGCGCTGAGCTGCCGATGACGGCCCCCTTCCAGCTCGAGCACGGCGTCGTCGCCTTCGGGCCGACGACGGTGCTCGAGGACGTGACGGTGCAGGTCGGCGACGGCGAGTTCGTCGCGTTGCTCGGTGCGAACGGCTCCGGCAAGACGACGCTCGTGCGCACGCTGGTCGGGCTGCAGCCCCTGGCCGGCGGCGACCTGCGCGTCTTCGGTACGCCGATCGCGGCGTTCCGCGAGTGGCCGCGCGTCGGCTACGTGCCGCAGCGCCACGTCGTCGCCGGCGGGCTGCCCGCGACCGTCCGCGAGGTGGTCGGCAGCGGACGGACGGCGCGTGGCGGCTGGTGGCGGCGACCCGGCGAGCCCGACCGCAAGGCAGTCGAGGAGGCGCTGGTCGCCGTCGGTCTCGCTGACCGCGGCCCCGACCGGATCGCCACGCTCTCCGGCGGGCAGCAGCAGCGCGCCCACATCGCGCGAGCCCTGGCGCAGGAGCCGGACGTGCTCGTCCTCGACGAGCCGACGGCCGGCGTCGACGACGAGAGCCAGCACGCGTTCACCGAGACGTTGCGCATGCTCAAGGAGACCGGGCACACGGTGCTGCTGGTGACCCATCACCTCGGCCCGCTCGCGTCGCTCGTGGACCGGGCGGTCGTCCTGTCGTCAGGTCACGTCGTGCACGACGGCCCGATCCCGCCGGGCGGCATGCCGCTGGGCGACGTGCACGCCGACGACCACCATCACCCGGCCGAACGGTCCGTCGGTGCGCCATGGCGGCTCGGATGACCATCCTCGATCTCGACTTCATGCGCCGGGCGCTGCTGGCCGCCGTACTGGTCGGGCTGTGCGCGCCGGCCATCGGCGCCTTCCTCGTGCAGCGACGCCTCTCGCTGCTCGGCGACGGCATCGGGCACATCGCGGTGGCCGGCGTGGCGCTCGGCTTCCTGCTCGGCACCTCGCCGCTCGCCACCGCGGTCGTCGCGGCCGTGCTCGGGGCCGTTGCCATCGAGGTCCTGCGCTCACGAGGTGGCACGTCGGGCGACGTGGCGCTCGCGGCGCTCTTCTACGGCGGCATCGCGACCGGCGTACTGCTGATCGGCCTGGCGCGCGAAGCGAGCGCCGCGAACCTGGTCGGCTACCTCTTCGGATCGGTCACGACGGTGAGCAGCGGCGACTTGCGCGTCATCACGGGACTCGCGGTCGTCGTCCTCGCCGTCGTCGCAGGTTGCTGGCGGGCGCTGTTCTCGGTGACGTACGACGAGGAGGTCGCGCGCGTCTCGGGCCTGCCGGTCACCTGGCTGAACATGGTGATCGCCGTCACCGCCGCGCTCACGGTCGCGCTGTCGATGCGCGTGGTCGGCGTACTGCTGGTCTCCGCGCTGATGGTGTTGCCGGTCGCCGGTGCTCAGCAGATCGCCCGCAGCTTCAAGGCCGCGGTGCTCGGCAGCGTCGCGGTCGGCGTCGTCGTGTCGGTGAGCGGACTCGTGCTCGCGTACTACCTGGACGTCGCCCCGGGAGCGACGATCGTCCTGCTGGCACTCGCGACGTTCCTCGTCGCGATCCCGCTCGGCCGGATGAGGTCGCGATGACCCGCAACACGAAGCAGCGCACGGCGATCGCAGCGGCGCTGGCCCGGGCCGGGGGCTTCCGGAGTGCGCAACAGCTGCACGACGAGCTCCGGGCCGAGGGTGACCGGGTCGGACTCACCACCGTGTACCGCACCCTGCAGGCACTCGCGGAAGCCGACGAGGTCGACGTACTGCGCTCCGACGACGGCGAGTCCCTCTACCGCCGGTGCGACTCGGCCGGCCACCACCACCACCTGGTCTGCCGGCGATGCGGCCGGTCCGTCGAGGTGGACGGCCCGGAGGTGGAAGCCTGGGCCCGCGCCGTGGCCAAGCGCCACAAGTTCCGCGACGTCAGCCACACCGTCGAAGTCTTCGGCCTCTGCCCCACCTGCCCCGCCTAACCCCCCAAGTTCCGGATCTCACGTACCACCAGGGGTCGCTTTTCGACCCTTTCTGGTACGTGAGATCCGGAACTTGGGGTGTGGATGGCTGTGCGACGTACACACGTTTCGGGTGTGCCGCCTCTTGCCGCATCCACGTCGGCACCTTGGCGCCATGGATCTCCACGAGTTGCTGCGAGCCCAGGACGGCGCCGTGCATCGCAGCCAGGCGCTGGACATGGGCATGTCGATCGAGGCGATCAAGAGCAACCTGCGGCGCAGCTGGCGCCGGACCCTTCCCTGCGTCTACCTGGTGCCCAAGTACCTGGGGCCGCTGGCGCGCGAGCACGCTGCCGCGTTGTACGGCGGACGGGACTCGGCGCTCTGCCTTCACACCGCCGCTTGGATGTGGGGCCTGATCCCGGAACGCCCGGACGTCGTGCACTTGCTTGTGCACCATGACCGGCACATCCGGCCGCAAGCGGGTCTACATGCGCATCGCTGCGCCGGCTTCGACCGGACGCTCATGGAGCCGCATTCGAGCGGGCTCCTGCTGGTCAGCCGTGAACGCACCGTCTTCGACTTGTGCGGTTACCTGCGCGGCGAGTCCGAACGAGTCGCACTTGTGGCGTCCGTTCTCAAGGATCGCCGATGCTCCCAACGGCAACTCGAACTCGAGGCGGCACGAGATCGCTTCTCGCCCGGCGGTCCCCCGTTGGGCCGGATCGTCGAGTCGCTCCAGCCGGGCTACGAGTCCGTGATCGAGATGTCCATCGGTCGTCGCTGCTGTCGTTCGGGGCTGCCGGAGCCACAGTCGCAGTACTTGTTCGCCATGGACACCGGCAGCGTCGCGCGCCTCGATCTCGCCTGGCCTGCCTACCGGGTCGCGCTCCTGGTTCACGGTCGGCGCTTTCACCTCGAGGCAGAAACCTGGGAGCGCGACCAGGACGTCGAAAGCGCCTTGGCGGCCGCGGGCTGGCTCGCTGTCACAGCCACGGGCCGCGCCATCCTGAGCGACGGCGACCTCGTCGTACGCCGAGTGAAGGCCGCACTCCAACAGCACGGCTGGACGCCCTAGCCCCACCCTTCCGCGATCTCACGTACCAGGAGGGGTCGAATTCCGACCCCTCCTGGTACGTGAGATCCGGAGTTAGGGGGTGGGGGTGTCGCGGGTGGCGACGACGCTGGCGAGCCAGGTGGTGATGGGGACTGACGCGACCAGGCCGATGCTGCCGACCAGGGTGCGCACGGCTTCCTGCGCCACGATCTCGCTGGTCAGCACCTCGCCCGCACCGCGACCGGCCAGGGTGAACAGCAGCAGCAGCGGCAGGGACGCACCGGCGTACGCCAGCACCAGGGTATTGACCGTCGACGCGATGTGGTCGCGGCCGATCCGCACGGCCGAGCGGTAGAGCTCGAAGGCGGTGTACGCCGGATTCGCGCGCCGCAGCTCCCACACGGCCGAGACCTGCGTGACCGTGACGTCGTCGAGCACGCCGAGCGAGCCGATGATCATCCCGGCCAGCAGCAGTCCCCGTAGGTCGACCTGGCCGGCGAACGCGCGCAGCGTCGTCGCCTCCTCGCTGGCCAGCCCCGAGAAGCGCGCCGCGGTGACGAACGCGCTGCCGAGTACGCCGGTCAGCAGCAGGCTGACCAACGTGCCGGCCAGCGCGGTGCTGGTCCGCACGTTGAAGCCGTGTGCCAGGTAGAGCGCGATCACCATGATCAGCGAGCTCGCGACCACCGCCACGCCCAGGGGGCTGTGCCCGTCGAGCAGGGAGGGCAGCGCGAACTTGGTCAGGACCAGCAGGCTGATCGCCAGACCGAGCAACGCGAAGAGCCCGCGCCACCGGCCGAGTGCGACGACGACGAGGCAGAACACGACGGTGAGGAACAGCAGTGAGCCGCCGCGCTGGTAGTCGGCGAAGAAGTACTGCTCGGTCGCCTCCTCGGCAGCCGGCTCGTAGCCGAGGACCACCTCGTCGCCGACCCGCGGCAGCGCGGTCTGCGTGGTCTGGCCGACGTCGATCCGTCGCGTCTGGCCCGAGTCGGGCCCTTCGTCGATGCGCACCTCGATGGTGAGGCACTGCAGCTCGGCCTCTTCCTCCGCGGCCGGGCAGGGGTCCTCGGTCGTCGCCGTGACGTGCGCGTCGATCAGCCGCGCGCCCAGCCCGGTCTCCGAGATGTCGACCCTCGCGCGATCGCCCGGCCACAGCAGGACCATGCCGATGAGCGTGAGCAGCACGAACGGCCCCACCAGCAGGACGAGGAGCCGGCGTACGGCGGGCGCGGCCGGATGGTGCTCGCCGGCCTCGTGCCCATGAGCGGCGCCCACTACGTGTCCCCGGCCACGGCTGCGCGGCCGGTGAAGTGCTGACGGAGGCGGCGGTGGCGGTGCCCGAAGATGGCCCGCACCACGCGGTCGGCAAGGGCAGCCGGTACGCCGCGGCGCGGGGTCAGCCGCAGCCGGTCGACCACCAGCGTCCCGCCCTCGACCGCACTGATCTCGCGCGCGTGCTGCCACTCGCGCAGTGATGCCGTGGACGATCGCTCGAGAAAGCCGCGGCCCGGGTCCAGCGACACGAGCGTGAGGTCGTCGTAGTCCACCGGGATCACGCCCAGGAGCAGCACCCAGCTGCGGAACGCGCGCCGGCCGATCGGGAACGACGCCGGGTCGAGCGTGCGGAACTCACGCGGCGCCGTCATGCGCAGCCACGGACCGAGCTCGGCGTTGATGCCGTGTGCCGTCGTGATCCGCGACCAGACCTCGTCCGGGCCGGCCGACAGCCAGCTCGCGAAGGCACACCCCCGGGATGTCAGAGCAGGTCCGACGGGATGTCGACGACGCGGGCGCGCAGCCACTCGCCCAGTCCTTTGGCCTGCGGGTCGGCGCGGGTCGAGGACGCGACGCCCTCGCCGAGCAGGCCGGGGATCACGAAGTTCATCGCCCGGATGTTCGGCAGCTCGTGCCGCTGCACGGGCAGTGCCGCGCACTCGGGCAACAGCTCCTGCAGCCGCGCCACGGTGAGGTACGACGCCAGCCAGGTGTACGCCGCGTCGTCGCGCACCCACACGCCGAGGTTCGCGGTGCCGCCCTTGTCACCCGACCGCGCGCCCATGACGCGACCGAGCGGGAGGCGCGACGTCTCAGCCATACGGCAGCTCCTCGCGCGTGCCGTCGGCGTGCACGACCACCGCCGTGACCAGCGACCGCGGCACGAGCGCCGGCCAGTACACGCCGTACGGCGTGCCGTCGCCCGGCGGCGCGGTCATCGTGAAGCCGGGGTACGACGCGAGGCCGAGCTCGACCGCGGCCGACGAGAACGGCCGGCCGACCCGGTCGGGCGTCGCGTCCTTCACCGTCACACGCAGCGTCGACACCGCCTGCTCGTTGGTCGAGGGGTCCTCGTGAGCGGTGCGCGCGAGCCGCACGTCCACCTCGCGGAACGACTCTCGCCCGCCGAGCAGCGAGAACAGCTCCTGCTCGATCAGCGCGGCCTTCTCGTCGACGTCGAGCCCGGTCAGGACGAACGTCACGCTGTTGCGGAAGCCGCCGACGAGGTTGAGGCAGACCTTGAGGTCCGGCGGCGGCGCGCTGCCCGTCACGCCCGAGATGCGCACGCGGTCCGGCCCGTCGTCGGCCAGCCGGATCGAGTCGAAGTCCGCGACGACGTCCGGCCCGAGGTACGCCGGGCCGCCGATCTCGTAGAGCAGCTGCGCGGTGACCGTGCCGATGCTCACCTCGCCGCCGGTGCCGGGGTGCTTGGTGACGACCGACGAGCCGTCCGCGTGGATCTCGGCGAGCGGGAAGCCCGGGTGGTGCGGGTCCTTCACCTCGGTGAAGAACGCGTAGTTGCCCCCGGTCGCCTGCGCGCCGCACTCGAGCACGTGCCCGGCGACGACCGCTCCGGCCAGCGCGTCGTAGTCCTCCGTGCCCCAGCCGTGGTGCCAGGCGGCCGGCCCGACGACGAGCGCCGCATCCGTGCAGCGGCCCGTGACGACGACGTCCGCGCCACCGTCCAGCGCGCGCACGATCGGCCATGCGCCGAGGTAGGCATTGGCAGTGACCGGCGGGTTCGTCGCGGCCGACAGCGGCCGGCCGTCGTCGAGGTGCGCGAAGTCGTGTCCCGCGGCGACGAGCGCGTCCATGCGCGGCAGCAGGTCGTCGCCTTCGACGTACGCGACCGACGCGGTCAGCCCGAGCTTCGTCGTCAGCGCCGAGACCGCCTCGGCGCACCCCGCGGGGTTGAGCCCGCCCGCGTTCGTGACGATCCGCACGCCCTTCTCCAGCGCGAGGCCGAGGCAGTCCTCGAGCTGGCGCAGGAACGTGTTGGCGTAGCCGCGGCTCGGGTCCTTGAGACGGCCGCGCCAGAGGATCAGCATCGTCAGCTCGGCGAGGTAGTCGCCGGTGAGTACGTCGAGCTCTCCGCCCTCGAGCATCTCGCGCATCGCGGAGAGCCGGTCGCCGTAGAAACCCGAGCAGTTGCCGACCCGCAGGGGCGTGTCGCTCACAAGGACGCCTGAGCCGGACGGCCCTCACCCGGCGGGCCGGCGTAGGCCTGCGCGATGCCCAGCCACTCCTCCGCGTGCGGCCCGGTCGCCGTCAGCGCGACGTCGTCGCGGTGCCGACGCTGCGTCGTCAGCAGGCAGAAGTCGAGCGCCGGTCCGGTCACGAGATCCGGCTCGCCCGGCTCGCCCCACGTCCACACCGACCCGTCCGGCGCGTCCAGCTCGACCCGCACGCCCGTCGACGGCAGCTCCACGCCGTGCACCGTGTACGACCACTTGCGCGCGCGCACCGAGATGTCGGCGACGTGCCGCAGCCGCATCGTCGGCGGCCGGTCCGCACCGAGTACGTCGACCACGTCCTGCCCGTGCGCCCACGTCTCCATCAGGCGCGCGGTGACGAACGACGGCAGCGACATCGGCGGCCCGAACCACGCGACGCGCTCCGACGGGTCGGCCGCGGACGCGGCGGCCACCAGCCGCGCGCGGCCGTCGCGCCACCACTGCAGCAGATCCGCGCACGACATCTCGCGCGCGGGGTCGACCTGATGCTCGAGGAAGCCGCCGACGTCCACGGCCACGACGTTCTGCAGCCAGTCCGCGAAGCCCGGCGGGTCGGTCAGCGCCCGGTACGCCGCGTCGTCGGTCGAGCCGAGATGAGCGATCGTGTCGGCGATGTCCCACCCCGGCGACGGCGTGGCGGTGTGCCAGCCGGCCTCGTCGAGCGGCGCGACCAGCCGGTCCAGGTCGGCGCTCTCCTCCTGCAGCTCGGCGAGCAGCCCCGCGACGACGTCCGCCACCTACTCGCCGCCCTCGTCCTTGACGCCGCAGAAGTCCAGCGACGCGGAGTTGATGCAGTAGCGCAGCCCGGTGGTCTCGCGCGGCCCGTCGTCGAAGACGTGTCCGAGGTGCGCCCCGCACTTCTTGCAGTGCACCTCGGTGCGCCGCATGCCGTACTTGGTGTCCGACTCGGTCTCGACCTTCGCCTCGTCGACCGGCTGCCAGAAGCTCGGCCAGCCGCTGCCGGACTCGAACTTCGTGTCCGAGGAGAACAACGGCTCCTCGCAGACGACGCAGCGGTACATGCCCTCGTCGTGGTTGTCCCAGTACGCCCCGGTGAACGCGGGTTCCGTCCCCTGGCGCTGGGTGATCTCGTACTGCTCGGGGGTGAGCCGCGCGCGCAGCTCGGCGTCGTCGATCTTCTCGCTGGCCACAGTCGACCTCCTCGGTCGCCGTCAACCTAACCCCGCGGGGGGCGGTCCCTGCCACCCGGCGGCCGGGAGATGATGGGGTCATGCCCGCCGACGCCGACCTGGTCTCCGCCGCGGTCGCGGGCGACCAGCTCGCGTTCGCGGCCCTGTACCGCCAGCTGCAGCCCGGCCTGCTGCGCTACCTGCGCGTCGTCGTCCCGGGCGCGGCGGAGGACGTCGCCTCCGAGACCTGGCTCGAGGTGGCCCGCGACATCCGCGGCTTCGAGGGCGACGCCAAGGGCTTCCGGGCCTGGGTGTTCACCATCGGCCGCCACCGTGCGCTCGACTGGGTACGCCGGGAGTCCCGGCGCCCGTCCACGCCCATGGCCGAGCTGCCCGACGTACCGGGAGAGGACCGCACCGCCGCCGACGTCCTGGAGTCCCTCGACACCGTCGCGGCACTGGCGCTGATCGCCCAGCTGCCGCCGGACCAGGCCGAGGCGATCGTGCTGCGGGTGGTGGCCGGCCTGGACGTGGCCACCGTCGCCCGGATCCTCGGCAAGCGCCCCGGGGCCGTGCGCACCAACACCCTGCGCGGCCTGCGCCGGCTCAAGGCGCTGCTCCCCTCCCATGGCCCGTCGGTCGGCTCCGGCAGGGGGGTGTAACGCGCAGGGGCCCCGCGACGCTCTTACCGGCATGCGCCTCCCGTGGAACGACTCGTCCGACCTGCCCGAGCTCGACGCCGACGTGGCCCGGCTCCTGGCCGCGGCCGGCGCGCCCGCCCAGCCCGGCGAGCTGGCCGGTGAGGGCGCGGCTGTCGCCGCGTTCGCCGCCGCCGGCGCCACCGCTCCCGTGCTCACGCCCGAGCGCACCCCGCTGCGCAAGCGCCGCGTGACCGCACGCCTGGCCACCATCGTCGCCGCCGGCGGCCTCGGCCTGAGCACGCTCGGCGCCGCCTACGCCGGCGCGCTGCCGGAGACGCCGCAGAACATCGCCGGCACCGTGCTCGCGCCGCTCGGCGTGCCGAAGCACGCGAAGAGCCACGGCAAGGGCAAGGACAAGTCCGCGGAGGCCAAGGCGAAGGCGTCCAAGACGCCGGAAGCCGGCGACGAGGACGGCAAGGTCGGCCCCGACGCGAACGGCGAGGCCAAGAAGGGCCTGTGCAACGCCTGGGCCGCGAGCGGCAAGCCGAAGAACCCGAACGCGACCTCGTTCGCCAACCTGGTCGAGGCGGCCGGTGGCGTGGACAACGTCGAGGCGTTCTGCGCCGACGTCGCCAAGTCGCCCAAGCCCGAGCAGTCGCCGAAGCCGGAGAAGTCGCCGAAGCCGAGCAAGTCCAGCGACCCGTCGGAGACACCGGACGACGACGGCACGCCCAAGCCCTCGAAGACCGCCAGCCCCGGCAGCCAGGGTCAGGGCGAGGAGCACGGCAAGCCTTCCGACGTACCGCGCAACGAGCGCAGCGCCAACGCCGAGGAGCACAAGGACGGCACCTAAGACCTGGTCCGGCTGAGCCGGTCAGCTGTCGCCGAGCCACCCCCGGGCTCTGCGCAGCCACACCGACTCTCCTAGCTGGGACCACGCGGACACCGCGGTGGCGAAGTGACCCTTCGTCACCGCGGTGTTTCCGTCTCTGGCCGCGGCCAGCCCCAGGTTCTCGGCGCTCACCGCGACCAGCTCCGGGTCGTCCTCTCGTGGCTCCGGTACGCCGACCGGCTCGCCCGCGAGCAGCCGGGCCTGCACGGCGTACGCCCGCGCGAGGGCGCCGTGCCGGTGCGCGTCCAAGGCCTCCGCGTCGTCGGCCAGCTGCTCCAGGGCTGCCGGTGACGGTGCGTCGGCGGCGAGCAGGCCGGCGCGCGCTCCGGTCAGCCGAGCCGGGATCGCGTAGAGCAGCCAGCCCTGCCCGCCGAAGACGGCGACGCTGCGCGCGGCCGCTTCTGCGGCACCTGCCGGATCGCCCCGCTCGAGCAACAGCTCCGCATCGACCGCATCCAGCCCGGCCTGGTCCAGCATCGCGCCCAACCGCCCGAAGGCGACGCGCGCCTGCTCTACCCGCTGCGCAGCCAGGTCGACCAGGCCCTGCCGCAGCGCCAGCCGCGCGCCGAGCTCGTGCGCGACCCCGGTGAGCCGTTCGAGGCCGAGATCGGCGGCGAGCTCCTCGAGCAGCCGGACCAGCTGGTCGGCCAGGTCGAGGTCACCCAGTGCGATCGCCGCGTCGAGCCGGGTCATCAGCGCGTCTCCGCGGAACCACGGCTGGCCGCACTCCTCCGCCCGCTCGCCCGCGACGACGGCCAGCTCGGCCGCGTCGGCGAAGCGCCCCTGGTGCAGCGCCGTGAGGGCCTGGACCCGCAGCGCCGCCGCCCAGCCACGCACGTCCTCGGCGACCACGTACTGCTCGGCCCGCGCGGCCCACTCGCGCGCCAGCGGTCCGCCGACCACCGTGTAGGAGTACGCGAGATCCTGGGCGAGCTGGGCGCGACCCACGTGGTCCCCGGCCTCGGCGAGCAGGTCGTGCGCTGCGCCGACACCGAGGAGCAGGCGCG
>CAZYXZ010000042.1:0-11158 GCA_964651395.1 uncultured Frankiaceae bacterium | reverse complement strand
CCGGCGGTGTCGCCGAGGGACTCGTAACCGAACAAGGCCAGCGAGAGCGGCTCCCGGGCCTCGTCCACCGCTCCCTGCTGCGAGAGCGACATGCCACGCAGCAGGTAGGCCTCCGCGCGGGCAGCCGGCTCGGTGCCCTCGGCGCCCGTCACCTCGCCCACCTCGGCGAGCGCGGCGTCGTACTGCTCCAGCTCGACGAGGGCCCGCGCGCGACCCAGGCGCAGCTCCGTCTCGAGCGGCGCGGGGACGGCGCCGGGCGCCAGGGTCGCGACGTCGAGCGCCCGCGCGTACGCCGCTTCCGCGCCGCGGGCCTGGTAGGCGTAGCTGAGCCGGCCCAGCGCCGAGAGATGGTCGACGGCCAGCCGCGCGAGGGCAGGATCCGGTGGGGCGCCCGCCTCACGTCCGTGGCGCCACGCCTGCTCGTAGTGCCAGGCCAGCGTCTCGGGTGGCGCGCGGTACTCCCCGGTCGACTCGGCGGCGCGCAGCCGCTCGGCCACCGCGGAGTGCAGCTCGGCGCGTCGCCGCCGCGGCAGCGAGTCGTAGGCGACGTCGCGGATGAGCGCGTGCCGGAACTGCAGCTGTCGCGCACCCGGCAGGTCGCTGTGCTCCTGCGGCAACAGCAGACCGCGGTCCACCAGCGCGTCCACGGCCTGCTGCAGGTGCGCGTCCACGAGCACGTCCCACGTCGTCGACCCCGCGACCGACGCCTCGCGGACGGCCTGCCGCTCGTTCGGCGGGAGTGCGTCGAGGCGCGCCGCGATCAGCATGCGCAGCGAGGTCGGCACCTCGGTCAGCAGGGCGCGGTCCGGCATCAGCACCTCGTCGCCGCGCGTCGTGACCGCGCCGGACTCGACGAGCATCCGGACGCATTCCTCGAGGAAGAGCGGGTTGCCACCCAGCCGATCGAGCAGGAGCTCGTCGAGGTACGGCGGAGGCTTCACCCCGAGGACGTCGGTCAGCAGCCGCTCCATCTCCTCCGGCGGCAGCTCGCTGACCGTGCAGCGCACGTGGGCGAGCACCTCGGCCTCGGGGCGCGCGGGCACGATGACGAGGATCGGCCCACGCCACGGATGGCGGACGGCGTCCCCCAGTACCTGCATCAGGTCGTCGTCGGCCCAGTGCACGTCGTCGACGACCAGGACGACGGGCCGCCGCCGGGCCATCGCCTCGACCAGCGCGACCGCGGCGTGCGTGGCTGCCTCGAGCGTCTCGCGCGGCGCGTGCCCGGCCGCCGCCGGGTCGCCCCTCACCAGCCCGAGCAGCGGCGCGACCACGCCTGGACTGACGCCGACCGTCGCCGCCAGCGCGTCGACCGCGGCCACCCGCTGTGGCGCCGGCGCCGAGCGGCTCGTGCCGGCCGCGTCCAGCAGCGCGTCGGTCAGGGCGGCGAGCGGGAGCTGCTGCCCGTACGGCGAGCAGGCTCCGCGCAGCACGGTGCACTCCGGGTGGCGGCGGGTGAACTCGGCGACCAGGCGGGTCTTGCCGAGCCCGGCCTCGCCGATGACCGAGACCAGCGAGGCACGTCCGGTGACCGCGACGTCCTCGAGCGCCCGCTCGAGCAGCGCGAGCTCCGCGAGCCGGTTCACGAACGTGGTGTCTGCGCGTTCCCGGCGGCGCAGGGACGAGTCCGGAGCGCTGCGCGCCTCGTACACCGCCACCAGGTCCGGCAAGCCCTTGATCCGGCGGCGTCGCCGCGGCCCGTACTCGACACCGGGTACCAGGTCGTGTGTCGTCTCCCCGACCAGGACCTGGCCACCCACCGCCACGTCGCAGAGCCGTGAGCAGAGGTTGATCGGCCCACCGCTCATGGCGAAGCCGGCGGGGGCGTCCGGCTTCGGCTCGACCACGACCTCGCCGGTGTTCACGCCGACGTGCACGTGCGGCAGCCGGATCACGGGGTCGCGCGCGTTGAACGCGTCGATCCACGGCTGCAGGGCGAGCGCGGCGTGGACGGCGCGCGCAGCGTCGTCCTCATGGGCGGTCGGGATGCCGAACGTCGCGTGGAACCCGTCACCCGCGACACCCGACGTGGTGCCGCCGTAGCCCGCGACGATGCGGCGCAGCGCATCCATCGCCGGGCCGACGGTGTCGTGCACCGCCTCGGGGTCGAGACGCTCGCAGAGGGCGGTGTATCCGGTGAGGTCGGCGAAGAGGATCGTGACGAGCTTGCGCTCCGCCGTACCCGCCATACGCGCCTAGTCCGCGGTAGGTGCTGCAGCGCCCCGCGCGTTGTCGAGGGTGCCGAGCGCCATGCTCACCCGGACGCCGTCGATGGCACGAAGGCCTTCCTGCGAGGAGTACACGTCCGCGACGTCGTTCGCCGTGACCTCGAGCAGGAACTGTGAGCGGCCGCCGACCACCGGCGCGACCGAGCCGAGCCGCTCGTCGTCGTTCACCGCTTCGATGAAGGCCTCCATGGCGTCCGGCCGGACCCGCGCGGCGCACAGGGCCACCACGGCGTTCTTGTCCTTCCGCATCGGCCGCGGGATCACCGGGATCGGGATGATCGGGTCGGCGGCGACGGTGCTCCCGCTGTGGACCAGGCCCTGCGCGCGCAGCCGGCCGATGACGTCCTGCACCTCACCCAGCGACCCCGCCTCCAGGGCGGCGATGGCAGCCACGTCGCCGACGGTCGGCATGGCGAAGCGCAGCAGACCGTCGTCGACGGCGGCGTAGAGGGCATCCAGACCGGCCTCGTCGATCTCGCGGAAGAACAGGTAGGCGTCCATGCGCGTCCCCTCGTCGGCAGACCGGAAGTGTCTCGGCTCGAAGATCGTCAGGGCAAGGCGCCACGAGCGCCGGCCGGGTCAGGCGTCGTACGACGCGGCCAGCCGGCTCAGCGCGCCGAGGACCGCCTCGCGGTCGGTCCACATGCGCGACGGCGGGAGCGACGCACGGATCAGCGCGCCGTAGCGCGCGGTCGCCAGCCGCGGGTCGAGCACCGCGACGACACCGCGGTCGGTGCGCGAGCGGATCAGCCGGCCGACGCCCTGCGCGAGCAGGATCGCGGCCCGCGCGACGTACACGTCGGTGAAGCCGCTCGCCCCCGCCGCCTCCCGGCGCGCCTGCGCCAGCGGGTCGTCGGGGCGCGGGAACGGCAGCCGGTCGATGGTCACCAGCGAGCAGGACCGGCCGGGCACGTCGACGCCCTGCCAGAACCCGGTCGTCGCGAACAGGCAGCTCTCCTCCTCGTCGTTGAACTGCGCGAGCAGCGCGCCCGCGCCGGACGAGCCCTGCACGAGGATCGGTACGTCGAGCCGCCCCGCCAGCTCGGCCGCGGCGTCCTGCGCCGCGCGCGTCGAGGTGAACAGCGCGAGCGTGCGACCGCCCGCGGCGGGGATGAGCGCCGCCAGCTCCTCGACGACGGCCGCGCGATGGTCCGCGCTCGTCGCGCCGGACGGTGCCGGCAGGTGCGCGGGCACGTAGAGCATCGCCTGGTTCGCGTAGTCGAACGGCGTCCCCACATCGACACCGGACCACTCGGCACCGCCGTCGCCGGGAGGCCGCGCCGTGGCCGGAAAGGACGGCTCGACGCGGTCGTCCGCGGCCAGCCCCCACTTCGTCGCGAGGAACCCGACGTCGCCGCCGACCGCGAGCGTCGCGGACGTCGCGACCACGGTCGACGCGGCGAAGAGCCGGTCGCGCAGGATCTCGGTGACGTCGAGCGGCGCGATGCGCAGGTGCGTCGGGCCGGTGCCACCCTCGAACCAGGCGACCGAGCTCTCGTCGAGGCCGGCCAGCCGGCTGAGGCTGTGGCGGAGGGACGCGACCAGTCCGCTCAGCGCCAGGGCGCGGGTCTCCGCCTCCTCGTTCGCCGCGGACTCCCTGACCGTCGTCAGCCGATCGCCCACCGCGGCCAGCACGGTGTCCAGCGCCACGCCCGCGGCGACGACGTCGTCCGGCGCGGCGCGCATGCGGCCCTCGGGCGCCCCGTCGATCGCCTCCTCGAAGGCGGCGATCGCCTCGGCCAGCCGCATGCGCTCCGCGTCGTCGCGCAGGAAGCCGCCCACCCGCGCGCGCATCCGCTCGAGGCTCGGCGCCGACAGGTCGACTCCCAGGACCGAGCTCACGACGTCGAGCAGGTCGTGCGCCTCGTCGACGACCACGACGTCGGCCTCGGGCAGCTCCACCCCGTTGGTCTCCATGTTCAGCGCGAGCAGGTGGTGGTTGACCACGACGACGTCAGCCTGTGCGGCAGCGGCACGCGCGTGCTCGCTGAAGCAGTCCGCTGCGCGCGGGCAGCGCATGCCGCCAGGGCACTCCCCCGGCGACATCGACACCGCGGCCCAGGCGCGCTCGCTCGGCGCCGGGTCGAGCTCCGCGCGGTCGCCGCTGTCCGTCGTACCGGCCCAGGCCACGAGGGAGGCGACCTCCTCGGCGAGCGACGGCGCGTCGAGGGCCAGCTGCTCGGCGGTCTCGGCGTCTTCGCCGCGGACCCGGCAGTAGTAGTTGGACCGACCCTTGAGCAGGGCGAAGCGCAACGGGTCGGCGCCGGACGCGGCGAGCGCCTCCGCGACGGCCGGCAGGTCCTTGCCGACCAGCTGCTCCTGCAGTGCCTTCGTCGAGGTCGACACGATCGTCTTGCGGCCCGAGCTCACTGCGGGCACGAGGTAGCCCAGCGACTTGCCGACGCCGGTGCCGGCCTGGACCAGCAGGTGGTGACCGGTGGCCAGGGCGGTCGCCACGGCGCGGACCATGTGCTCCTGCTCCGCGCGGGTCTCACCGCCGGGCAGGGCCGCGGCGATCTGCTTGAGCAGCTCGGCGGGCTCCGGTCGCGGCACGATGAGCACGCTACTTCCTGGGACGGGCCCCGCCCGGCCGGGTTAGCCTCCGGTGCATGTGCCGAAGCATCAAGACGCTGCGGGGCGCCGAGCCGCCCGCCACCGACGAGGACGTCCGGGCCGCCGCCCTCCAGTTCGTGCGCAAGGTGAGCGGCTACCGCGTGCCGTCCAAGGCCAACCACGACGCGTTCGAGCGCGCCGTGGACGAGGTGGCCGCCGCCGCCGCGAACCTCCTCGACGCCGTCGCCCCCGCCCACTCGCACGGATGAAGCTGCTCCCCGAGCAGCCTGACTTCGACGACGAGGTACTGGCGGAGTCCCGGCCGCCCCTGCGGCTGCGGGTGCTCGTCGGGGGGGTGACTGCCCTGCTGGTGGGCTTCGCGGTCGTGGGCGCTCTGGACGGCCAGGTGGCGCCGATCGTGCTGGGCACGGTCTCGGCGACGGCCGCCGTACTGCTGCTGGCCAAGCTCTGCACCGCCGTGGTCCTCGCCGGTCCGGGCTGGCTGGCCGAGCGCCGGTTGGGCTCCTGGGCCCGGATCCCGCTCGACCGGCACGTGACGATGCGCAGCTCGTCCAGCCCGCTGGTCGGGGGCGACTGGCTGTTCCTCCGGCACGACACCGGGGCCCTGGTGATGCTCTGGAGCCAGTACGCCGGAGCACGTGAGCTGCTCGACGCCGTACGGGACGACTACCTGATCCACTGCCCCGCGGACCAGGCCACCGAGGACCGGCTCTGGCCGGACGGCCGCCCCACCCGGACCGGCTACGCCGGGGCCTGACACTCCCGGGACGATTTGGCATTCGTGTGACATAGCGCTTACTGTTGCAAGCGCCCGGGGTCCCCTCCCCGGGTTCTCTGTGCCGATACGCCTCGTCCTGCCGCGGCCCGGAGATCCGAGTACCTCGTGCGGCAGGAGCGGGGGACCCAAGGTTCCTCGGCCGACCGGCACCCAGCCGGACCCGGCCTCGGGGTGAAGCCGCCTCACGGCGGCCGGGCACCTTCCAGCCCGAACCCGACAGCTGACCTCGCCGGCGTCAGGAAGGACCTCCTGCATGTCTGCATTCCTGCCCCGCGGCAGGCACCGCCGTCGCTCCCGCTCCGGTCCGGTCGTCGCGACCGGCGGCATGGCCGCCATGTTCGTGCTCGGCGACATGGCCGCGGCCGGCTCCGCAAGCGCCGCGTCGGCCGGCGACCTCGCCCGGCTCCGCCAGTGCGAGTCCGGCGGCAACTACGGCGCCAACACCGGCAACGGCTACTACGGCGCGTACCAGTTCGACCTGCGCACGTGGCGCGGCCTCGGCCTGTCCGGCCGGCCCTCCGACGCCTCCCCCGCCGTCCAGGACGCCGCCGCCAACCGCCTGCAGTCGCAGCGCGGCTGGCAGCCGTGGCCGGGCTGCGCCCGCAAGCTGGGCCTCCGGCGTACCGGCGGCCCGAGCCGGGTCTCCGCCGCCGCGCTGCACGGCACGGCCGTGCGCGTCGCCAAGCCCGCCGCGCCGCCGGCCGAGGGGGCGATCGAGCTGCTGCCGAAGGGCACCGTGCTCTTCCCGCCGCTGTTCCTGGGCCACACGTTCACGATCGACCCCGCCGAGACGGTCCGCGAGGACGTGCGGATCTGGCAGCGGCAGATGGTGCGCCGCGGCTGGGACCTCGAGGTGGACGGCATCTTCGGCCCCGAGTCCTCCTCGGTCGCGAAGCGCTTCGCCGCGGAGAAGAAGGTCCCGGTCGCCGTACCCGGCTCCGTGGACTTCGAGCTCTGGTCCGCCACCTGGGCAGCCCCGGTCACCTAACCCACCCACCCACCCACCATTCCGGATCTCACGTACCGCCAGGGGTCGAAAACCGACCCCTCCTGGTACGTGAGATCCGTTATCTAGGGGACGATGGTCACCGGGGTGCCGGGCTGGATGAGCATGGCCACCTTGGTCACGTCGCCGTGGGTCATGCGGATGCAGCCGTGGCTGGCCCGCTTGCCCATGACCGAGGCGTCGCGCCAGCCGTGGATGGCGATCTGGCCGATGCCGCCGTTGAACTCCTGGAGCACCTCGGAGAACGCCGCGACCGAGATGATCCACGGCCCGCAGCAGTTGCCCCGCTCGGGCTGGTACTCGTAGTTCACGTAGAAGCGGCCGATCGGGGTCGGCGTCTTGGCCGTGCCGATCGCCACCCGCTTCTGGAAGACCGGACGGCCCTGGTCGTAGACGGTCAGCCGGCGGTGGCAGAGCTCGATGAGAATCCGGGTCGGCACCGTGTACAGCCCGACCTCGGATGCGTGCACCCAGCCCGTCACGCCGTTGGGGCGGATCGGCAGCTTCGCGTTCAGCCAGTCCCCCTGCCGCTCCACGATCAGCAGCGCGAGCGGCTCGCCGTCCCAGGGGTTGCTCAGCTCGCGGGTCACGCGGCCGTTGGGCGAGTCGTAGACGTGCACGGAGTGCCCGATCCCCTGGGCGGCCGTGGCGCGGTACGTCGGAACCGCCGGCGTCGCGGGACAGGCCGGGGCCTTCTTCACGACCCGCTTGCGAGTGGCGACGGGGGCGACCGTGCGCACCGGTACCGGCGGCGGCTTCGGCTTGGAGATCCGCCGCGCGGTCTCCGGCAGCACGATCGGGCGCACAGGGGGCGGTTCCGCGGCGACCACCGGCGCGATCCGTACGGGGGTCCGGCCGAGCGCCACCGCGACACCGGTGCCGCCGCTGGCCGCCACCGCGACCGCCAGCGCGGCGATCGCGAGACGGCCGGATCGGTGACCGGCGACCACCTCGCCGTCGCGCTGGGTCATGCGGCAGGTCCTCCGAGCTCGTGTTCCGGGGTCCGTCTGGGTTCGCTCTCGGTCAGTCATCCCCTGCTGGCGGCGCCGCTACCCCGTCCGGACGGTGACACCCTGATCCGCCCGGATGGCCTCGACCAGGTGCTCGCCCGCGGCGACGACCGCGCCGGCCCACACCACGCAGCGCTCGATCCGCCCCTCGACGACCGCCCCGGGGCCCACCACGCTCTCCCCGCCGGAGGCGTCCATGTTGGCTGCCCAGTACGAGCGAGGGGTGCCGCAGTCCAGGAACGTGGCGGTCGTCGGGACCAGGTCCAGCCGCCCGGCCAGCTCCGCCTCCCGCCACACCGCCTCGTAGAGGCCGCTCGGTACGGCGGAGAGCTCCCGCGTGTCGCGCCACGGCTGCAGGCTCGCTCCGGCGAAGCGCCACCGGCCCTCGAAGTCCGCGTTGGCCGGGTCCTCGACGACCAGCAGGCGGCAGCGCTCGCCGTCCCAGTCGGCGACGAAGCCGTCGAGGTCGGCCCGTAGCCAGGCGTCCGCGTTGGTGACGAGCACCGGCTCGCCCGCGATCCAGCCGCGCAGGTGACCCAGCGCGCCGGCCGTGCCGAGCGCCTGGCCCGCCTCGACCGAGACGTGGACGTCGCGGCCGGCCAGGTGCGCTTCGATCTGCTCGCGGAGGTAGTGCACGTTCACGGCGACCCGTCCGGCGTACGGCGCGACCCGCTCGAGAGCGTGGTCGAGCAGCGGCCGGTTGGCGACCGGGCACAGCGGCTTGGGGCGCAGGTCGGTCAGCGGGCGGAGCCGGGTGCCGGCGCCGGCGGCGAGGACGACCGCCGCGAGGCCTGGGCTGCCGGCTATGGCGCGACGGTCACCGGCGTACCGGCGCGGACGAATTTCACGATCTCGGACACGTTCTCGTTGTACATGCGGATGCAGCCGTTGCTCGACGCCTGGCCGACCGAGGACCGCGCGTTGGTGCCGTGGATCGCGATCTGCCCGATGCCGCCGTCGCCGAAGGTGTGCAGCACCTCGGAGAACGCCGCCACGCTGAGCATGTAGGGGCCGTAGGACCCGCGCGGCTTGTCCGACTTCCAGACGAAGTCGACGAACGACTCGGAGATCGGCGTCGGCGTGCTGGCCTTGCCGACCGCGACCGGCGCCCGGTAGACCGGGTGCCCGTCCTGCCAGACGGTCAGCGTGCGCTTGCACTTCTCGACGACGATGTGCATGTCGATCTTGACGAGCTCCATCGTGATCGCCTTGATCCAGCCCGTGCTGCCGTTGGGCCGCTCGGCGAACTGCACCTTGATCCAGTCGTGCCCGTAGAGCCCGCGGACCAGGACGACGAGCCGCTGCTGGTCGCGCGTCGGGTTCTTCAGCGTGCGGATCGGCGTCTTGTCCGTCGGGTGCGCGTAGACGTCGGTGTTCTTGTAGTACGCGTAGCCGGCGGTGACCGTCCGCGCCGGAATGGTCGGCGAGGCCGGGCAGACGACCGGCTTGGCCGGCGCGCCGCGACGCACGGTGCCGCCGCCACCACCACCACCACCGCTGGTCCCGCCGGTGGTCGGGACCGCCGAGGGGGTCGGCGGGACGAAGGTGAACACGTCGGGTGACGGCGTGATCAGCCCGGGCTGCAGCCCGTTGCCGGTCGCGTAGCCGGGGTGCTCGGTCACGACGGAGTCCGGATTCTTGCGGTAGATGACGACGGTCACGCCGAAGACGAGCGCGAGCAGCACGAGGAGGCCGATGGCGTCGAAGCTGCGGCGCACGCGGACATTCACCCCTGCATGGTCGCATGCCTCGCTATGGGCGACGAGGCAGGTATGCGCGGTTACCGCCGAGTTGGGCGGATCCGCACGGCCTACTCCCCGGAAACGAGCGGGCGGCCCTCCGAGTGACGGATCGTCACCGACATTCGCGGACCGACCGCGCGGGCGGTCTTCGGCGCGGTGTGCTCGAAGTCGTGCTGGCAGCGTCCGCCCATGACGATCAGGTCTCCGGCAGCCGGCTCGAAGGTCTGCACGATGCGCGACGTGCCGCGCCGGCGCAGGTGGAAGCGCCGCCTCGCCCCCAACGAGACCGTGCCGACCAGCGGCTCGCTGTGCACCTTGCCGTTGCGGTCGCCGTGCCAGGCGACGCTGTCGCGACCGTCGCGGTACAGGTTCACCCAGATCGAGTCGAACCGGACGTCGTACCGGCCGGACAGGGAGACCGCCATCGATCGCAGCGCAGGCGGTACGTCGGAGGCGTCGGCTGCCACGGACCAGCCGGCTGTCAGGCGCGGCTCGAGCACGCGCTGGTCGTACAGGTGCCGGGTGCGCTGCGCCCACTCGCCGGTGCGGAGCAGCTCGTCGAACAGCGCGTCGGCGCCGGCCAGCCAGCCAGGCGCGTAGTCGACCCACGAGGTCTCGTCGAGCTGCACCCGCCGCAGCGCCGTGAAGTCGAGGTCGGGCCGGGGCTCACCGGCGTCGAGCAGCGAGGCCTGCCACGCGATCTGTGCTTCCACCACCTGATTCTAGGCAGGGGGGTGTGACGGTCAGATGCCTTCGGGGACGAGTGCGGAACCGCACGCGCAGACGTAGCCCTCGCCGTGCGGGCAGGGCCGGTCGATGAGCAGCCGGGCGTCGCAGTCGTCGTTCGTGCAGGTGAGTACGCCGCCCGCTTCGTTTCCCGCCATATCGTCAGCCTCCGCAGTTTTCGAGTGGTTGCTCTCGGGCTACCCCGTGCGATCCTTGTCACTCCAGCAGGATCGCGTCGTTAGTTGAGGAACTGCTGGGTGGGAGGGATGTCCGGTGCCTCGAAACGCGCGCGTGGCGTTCCTGGCCGCGCTGCTCGTGGCCGTGGCCGGGCTTGGCGCCCCGTCGCACGCCGCGCGCGGAGGTCGCCCGATCGTGGCGCTGGCCAACCACTTCCTGCCGGCCGAGACGACCATCACCAAGGGTGAGTCCTTGTGGTTCGCCAACCTGGATCCAGTGCGCCACGACGTCACCGCCGACAACGGCAAGTTCCGCGGCGAGAGCGCGACCGTCGGCCTGGTCCTGATCCCCGGTGTGGAGCAGCTCGACCCGGGCGTCTACCCGTACACGTGCTCCATCCACGACGGCATGATCGGCATCCTCCGCATCGTCTGACCCACCCCACCCCCGCCGACTGGAGGTTCACCGCCAGAAATGGCGGCAGATCTCCACTCGGCGCGGATGGATCGCTAGATGACGCCGTCGTGACAGAAGCCGCGGGGACGGTTGGCGTAGGCAACTAGCAGCACGCCCATCAACAGCGAGAGCGCCGCGACGTAGGCCATCGACCGCGTGTTGGCTCCAGTGCGTGGCAGGGGCGGAGGCGGTGGCTCGATGACCGTCAAAGCCGGGATGAAGGGCGTCGGACTCGACGTGATCTGAGCGGCCGTGGCTGTCCCGGACGCCGATGCAGTCGCGGCTGACGTCGTGCTGGGCGCGGCCGTGGTGGTAGCCGTCGGCGTCACTGACGGCGCGGAACTGGCCGTCGGCGTGCCGGTAGTCGCCGCGCTCGCGGTGGGCGTCGCCGACGCCGTAGCGGTCCCGGTCGCCGTAGCGGTCGCCGTAGCGGTCGCCGTAGCGGTCGCCGTAGCGGTCGC
>CAZYXZ010000041.1:0-28364 GCA_964651395.1 uncultured Frankiaceae bacterium | reverse complement strand
TCTTGTAGCGCTCGTTGGTCTGCTGCGCGTTGCCGAAGCCGGCGAACTGCCGGATGGTCCACATGCGCCCGCGGTTGCCGCTCGGGTAGAGCCCCCGCGTGAACGGGAACTCGCCCGGCCAGCCGATCCGGTCGAAGTCCTCGACCACCTCACCGGGGCGGGGACCGTAGACCGGGTCGACCTCGACACCGGACAGCGTCGTGAAGTCCGCGTCGCGCTTGGTGGCGGCGTCGTAGCGCTGCTGCCAGCGGGCCCGGCCGTCGTCGCTCATGAGCACAGCCTACCGATCGGCGGCCACCACTCAGTCGTCCCCCTGGACCAGCTCCGAGCGCGCCTCCCTGACCTCCAGGACAGTCGTGGAGGTACGCCGCACGGTGCCGCGCACGGGCAGCTGGCCGTCGATGCCCGCGATCGCGTAGCTGCCGCTCCAGGTCGCGGTGACGCGGGCGGTGTAGCGGCCGAGGGCGGTATAGGCATGCGTGACGTCGCGGCGGGGGTACGGCGCGCCAGGCCCGTCGGTCACGAAGGACACGCCCGCCTGGGGCTCCCAGAGCCAGCTGACCGGCACGGCGACGATGCGGACCCGCAGCCCGAGCGGGCCGAAGGTGTCGGTCACGGTCGCCGGCGGGTCGGCGTAGAAGATCGCGGGGACGCCGACGACCGAAGGACCGTGCGGCTGCACGTGCAGGCCGGGCAGCGGGAGCGGCATCGTCGTGAGGTAGCGATCGACCTCGGCGCGGATGGCGGCGGTGCTGACGACGTCACGCCCGCCACCGAGGCAGATCGTGCTCACGTGCTCGAAGGACTCCCCCGGACGCTTGCGGTAGACCCGGAAGTGGACCTGGCCGCTGGGGCAGCCGACGCTCGCACCGGAGCACATCTCGTCGCCGCCCGGCTGGATGGCGCCGTCCGGTCCGGCCTGCGGCGGCGCGTTGCCCGGGCAGTCCGGCACCAGGCGCCAGACGCACCCGTCGCAGGATCCGCCGCCACCGACCGACGTCGCCGACCCGTCCTCGCCGCGCACGACGATCTCGCCGTCGTACGACGACTCCCCGGGCGTCACCTCGACGTCGCTCGACTGCGCAGACGCGCTCGCGGACAGCCCGGCGACCAGCGCCAGCGCAACCGCCACCGCGCGCAGCCTCATCGGTGACCCCCCGCGGCGGATGCTAGAACCGCCAACGCGGGCTTCGCTAGCCCCCTGTGGATGCTTCCAGCAGGCGGTCGGCGGCAGCGTAGGGGTCGAGGCGGGCGGCGACGACGTCGGCGGCGAGCGCGTCGAGCGCGGCCGACCCGTGCACGTCGGCCAGCCTCTCGCGCAGGCTGGTCACCGCGATCGCCTCGATCTCGGCGGCAGCTCGCGCGGTCCGCCGACGCTCCCCCTCGCCGGAGGAGCGGAGCCAGGCGTCGTGGGCGTCGAGGGCGTCCACGAGCTCGTCGACGCCTTCACCCTTGACCGCGACCAGCTTGAGCACCGGCGGCAGCCATTCCCGGTTCTTGATCCGGTCGCCCAGCGTGAGCATGTTGCGCATCTCGCGGACCGTGGCGTCGGCGCCGTCGCGGTCGGCCTTGTTCACCGCGAACACGTCGGCGATCTCGAGCACCCCCGCCTTCGCGGCCTGGATGCCGTCGCCCATGCCGGGAGCGAGCAGCACGACCGTGGTGTCCGCCTGCGAGGCGATCTCCACCTCGGCCTGGCCCACCCCCACCGTCTCGACGAGGATCACCTCGAACCCCGCGGCGTCCATCACGCGCAACGCCTGCGGCGCCGCCCAGGACAGCCCGCCGAGGTGTCCGCGCGTGGCCATCGAACGGATGAAGACCCCGTCGTCGGTGGCGTGGTCCTGCATGCGCACGCGGTCGCCGAGCAGGGCGCCACCGGAGAACGGCGACGACGGGTCCACCGCCAGCACGCCGACCCGGCGGCCGGCCTTCCGGTACGCCGCCACCAACGCGGCCGTCGTCGTGGACTTGCCGACGCCGGGAGACCCGGTCAACCCGATGATGCGCGCCCGGCCGCCGTGCGGCACGAGTGCCGCCATCACGTCGCGCAGCTCCGGCGCGGCGTCCTCGACCAGCGAGATCAGCCGGCCGACGGCACGGGGCTCGCCCGCGACCGCGCGGCGGACCAGCTCGGCGACGACGGACTCCTCGACCGCCTCTGTCACACGCGGATGATCAGGGCGTCGCCCTGACCGCCGCCGCCGCACAACGCGGCCGCGCCCACGCCGCCGCCGCGCCGCTGGAGCTCGAGGGCGAGGTGCAGCACGATGCGGGCGCCGGACATCCCGATCGGGTGGCCGAGGGCGATGGCGCCGCCGTTGACGTTCACCTTGTCCGCGCCCAGCCCGAGCTCCTTCATCGACTGGATGCCGACGGACGCGAAGGCCTCGTTGATCTCGACCAGGTCGAGGTCGTCGACGCTGAGCCCTTCGCGGGCGAGCGCCTTCTTGATGGCATTGGCCGGCTGCGACTGCAGCGACGCGTCCGGGCCGGCGACGACGCCGTGGGCGCCGATCTCCGCCAGCACCGGGACGCCGAGCTCCTCCGCCTTCGCGCGCGACATCACGACGACGGCGCACGCGCCGTCGGAGATCTGTGACGCGGAGCCGGCGGTGATCGTGCCGTCCTTGGCGAAGGCCGGCTTGAGCGCGCCGAGCGACTCGGCGGTCGTGCCCGGGCGCACGCCCTCGTCCTCGGTGAACAGGATCGGGTCGCCCTTGCGCTGCGGGATCGGCACCGGCGCGATCTCCGCGTCGAAGGTGCCGTTCTTCATGGCCTCCGCAGCGCGCTCGTGCGAACGGGCCGAGAACTCGTCCTGCTCCTCGCGGCTGATGCCGAGCTTCTTGTTGTAGCCCTCGGTGGACTCGCCCATCGCGACCTGGTCGAAGGCGCAGAAGAGCCCGTCGTAGGCCATGGAGTCGACCAGCTTCGTGTCGCCGTACTTGAAGCCGACCCGCGAGCTGGGCAGCAGGTGCGGCGCCTGCGTCATCGACTCCATGCCGCCGGCCACGACGACGTCGAACTCGCCTGCCCGGATCAGCTGGTCGGCCAGTGCGATCGCGTCGATGCCCGACAGGCAGACCTTGTTGATGGTCAGCGCGGGCACGTTCATGGAGATGCCGGCCTTGACCGCGGCCTGGCGCGCCGGGATCTGGCCGGCACCGGCCTGCAGCACCTGCCCCATGATCACGTAGTCGACCTGGTCGGGCGCCACCCCCGCCTTCTCGAGCGCCGCCTTGATGGCGACGCCCCCCAGGTCGGCGGCCGAGAAGCCGGCCAGCCCGCCGAGCAGCTTGCCGATGGGGGTGCGCGCACCTGCGACGATCACCGAGCCGGACATGCGTGCTCCTCCTGCTGTTGAGAGACTGCCTTGCTACGCAGGATACCGACCGCAGAGGAGCCCATCCGTGCTGACCCGGATCGACCACATCGGGATCGCCTGCTTCGACCTCGAGGAGCGGATCGGCTTCTACGAGACGACCTTCGGCCTGACCGTCGCCAGCCGCGAGACGAACGAGGAGCAGGGGGTCAACGAAGCGATGTTGCTGGTCGCCCCGGGCTCGTACGTCCAGCTGCTCGAGCCGACCCGCCCCGACTCGCCGGTGGGCAAGTTCCTGGCCCGCAACGGCGAGGGCGTCCACCACATCGGCTACGGCGTCGACGACGTCGAGAAGGCGCTGGAGGAGATCGGCGCGAAGGGCGTGCGGCTGGTCGACGAGCGGCCGCGCCACGGGTCGATGGGCGCCTCGATCGCGTTCCTGCACCCGAAGGACGTGGGGGGCGTCCTCACCGAGCTGGTCCAGTCGGCAGCGCGCTGATGGCGGAGCACTAGATGCCCGACCGACGGCCCGAGCCGGGTCGCATGGTGGCCGGCGGCCTCGGCGAGGCCGCCGCGCAGGAGTACGAGCGCGTCCAACGGCGCGGCCAGATCCGCGAGGTCGTCTTCGGGATGCAGGACGGCCTGGTCTCCAACCTCTCCCTCGTCGTGGGCGTGCACGGCGCGGCGGCCACGCGCTCGACGATCCTCGTGGCCGGGCTCGCCGGCGCGCTCGCCGGCACCATCTCGATGAGCCTCGGTGCGTACATCGCGGCCAAGAGCCAGCGGGACATCTTCGACTTCGAGCTGGACAAGGAGCGCGAGCAGCTGGCTCGCCGGCCGTTCGTGGAGCGGATGGAGCTGGCCGACATCCTGGTCGGCGAGGGCCTGTCGCAGGACGCCGCGGTGCGCGCCGCCTCGGCGATCGGCGAGAGCGAGTACGCGCTGCTCAAGACGATGGCGGAGAAGGAGCTCGGCATCGCGATGGAGCCCCCCAGCTCACCGGCCCGGGACGCGCTCATCATGGGCGGCGCCTTCGTGACCGGCTCGCTCGTCCCGGTCGTCCCCTACCTCGCGCTCTCCGTGCACGCCGGGTTGTGGCTCTCCGTCGTGGCCACGCTGATGGCGCTGTTCGGCATGGGCACCGTCAAGGGACGGCTGTCCGGGGAGAACTGGTGGCGCAGCGGCCTGCAGATCTGCGTGCTGGCCGGTCTCGCCGCGCTGCTTTCCTTCGGCGTCGGCCAGGTGCTCCCGAGCGGCCTCGGGATCGAGACCACGCCGGGCTAGCAAGTAGCATCCCGCTCCAGCCGGCACGTCATCAGGAGGTCACTGCTGTGAAGGCAATCCGCGACGCCATCCTCGACGGCGGGGCGAGTCCCGAGGACATCGCCGCCCTGCCCGTGCCGGACAGCTACGAGGCGATCGTGGTGCGCAAGGACGAGCAGGAGATGTTCAAGGGCCTGGCCAGCCGGGAGAAGGACCCGCGCACCGCTCTCCATCTCGACGAGGTGGCCACGCCTGAGCTGGGGCCCGGCGAGGCACTGGTCGCCGTCATGGCGAGCGCGGTCAACTACAACACCGTCTGGACCTCCATCTTCGAACCGGTCTCCACCTTCAAGTTCCTCGAGCGCTATGGCCGGCTCAGCCCGCTCACGAAGCGCCATGACCTGCCGTACCACGTCGTCGGCTCCGACCTGGCGGGAGTCGTCCTGCGCACGGGCGTCGGCGTCAACAGCTGGAAGCCGGGCGACGAGGTGGTCGCGCACTGCCTGTCCGTCGAGCTGGAGAGCCCGGACGGGCACAACGACACGATGCTCGACCCCGAGCAGCGGATCTGGGGCTTCGAGACCAACTTCGGCGGCCTGGCCCAGCTGGCGCTGGTCAAGGCGAACCAGCTCATGCCGAAGCCGGACCACCTGACCTGGGAGGAAGCCGCCTGCCCCGGCCTGGTCAACAGCACGGCGTACCGGCAGCTGGTCTCGCGCAACGGCGCGCAGATGAAGCAGGGCGACGTCGTCCTGATCTGGGGGGCGAGCGGAGGCCTCGGCTCCTACGCGACCCAGTTCGCCCTCAACGGCGGCGCGATCCCGGTCTGCGTGGTGTCCTCACCGGAGAAGGCGGACATCTGCCGTTCGATGGGCGCGGACCTGGTCATCGACCGCGCGGCCGAGGGCTACCGGTTCTGGAAGGACGAGCAGACGCAGGACCCGAAGGAGTGGCAGCGGTTCGGGGCGAAGATCCGTGAGCTGACCGGTGGCGACGACCCGGACATCGTGTTCGAGCACCCGGGCCGGGAGACGTTCGGCGCGAGCGTCTACGTGACCCGGCGCGGCGGCACCATCGTCACCTGCGCGTCGACCAGCGGGTTCGTGCACGAGTACGACAACCGCTACCTCTGGATGAGCCTCAAGCGGATCATCGGCTCGCACTTCGCGAACTACCGTGAGGCGTGGGAGTCCAACCGGCTCATCGCGAAGGGCAAGATCCACCCGACGCTGTCGCGCTCCTACCCGCTCGCGGAGACCGGGCAGGCGGCGTACGACGTCCACCGCAACCTGCACCAGGGCAAGGTGGGCGTCCTCGCGCTCGCACCCGAGGAAGGTCTCGGCGTGCGGGACCCGGAGATGCGCGCCCAGCACCTCGAGGCCATCAACCGCTTCCGCAACGTCTAGACGCCAAGCACCGACACCTCGACCGGCGGCGCGAACCAGCTGAGCGTCCGCCCGTCCTCCATGTGCACGAGCGCGGCACCGTGCAGCCGGAACCGCGCCGCGGCGATGTGCTTGTGCGACGTGTGGGGCGTCTGGCAGATCCGCAGCTCGGCCCATCGGTCGAAGTCGATGCTCGCGCCCGGCTGCAAGGTGACGGCTGACGGCCCGATGAGTGCGTCCGAGCTCCTGGTGAAGCTGAGCTGCTCCCCGGTCGCCACGTTCTCGAGCACCGCAGGGTTGCCGAACCAGTCGTTGCGCTCCGGGGTGAAGGTGAAGCTCGAGGTCGAACTGTTGGTGACGCGCACCGTGAACGCGATGTGATCAGCCGCACTCGACACGTTCGGCGGGACGCCCACGGACGTGACCTGGACGCCGGAGGGCCCGTTGTAGCGCGGGCCGTCCAAGCGGCTGTAGCTGCACTGGCCGCCGAAGCCGAACTCCCACTCGGGCTGCCGTCCGACGTAGACGTGCCAGACCTGCGAGACCGCCCGGGCCTCTTGCCGGTCCCCGCTGAAGATGGCGATGACGTCCATCTCGCCACGGAACGGCAGCGTCGCGTTGTACTTGCCGTAGGCGCCCGTCACCGTCTTCGTCGCGAAGACATAGGGGCCGGGCCCGGTCCGGACGAACAGGCCGACCGCCTGGCCGACGAGCGCGCAGCCGTCGCGCTTGAGGTAGCCGCCGAAAGCGAGCCGTGGCGTCTCGGCCGGTATCGCCCGCGTGCGTGACCCGGTCAGGCTGATCCGCGGCTTGGGATGCGCTGAGGCACAGGTGGCGGCGCCAGCCGACGGCGTCAGGATCCCCGCAGCCAGCAGGGCGGGCGCGAACGGGACGACGAGTCGGCGGAGTCTCATGAGCCCAGGCTAGACCGCGTAGTCTCGCCCGCGTCCTTCGATCGCAAGGAGCGAGGCATGGCGGGCGAGCCCCGGAAGCCGGCGAAGAAGACCGCAGCGTCGAAGCAGGCTGCTCCGAAGAAGGCCAGCGCGTCGACGCGCACCAAGATGGAGCGCGCCCTGAAGTCGGCGGAACGGTCGATGAAGGAAGCGGAAGACGTCGTCCGCGAACGACCGGGCAGCAAGGAGGCCCGGGAGGCCACGGCCGCCGCCAAGAAGGCCGGTGCTGCCGCGGTCGCGCTCGCCGAGGACGTCGCTCCCGACGACCCGCTCCTGGACACGGCGATCCGTCAGATCGAAGCCGGGGCCACCGACACGAAACCCTTCGGCGAGCCGGGGCAGGCCACCGACCAGCGGACGCCGCTGCGGATCGCGTTCCAGGCGTCCATCGGCGTCCTGGCGGCAGTGCTGCTCGCCAAGTGCATCCTCCTCGCGCGGTCCATCCTGATCATCACCGTCGTCTCGGCCTTCCTCGCGGTCGGGCTGAACCCGGCGGTCGAGTGGCTGCAGCGACGCGGCCTGCGCCGCGGCCGCGCGGTCGGGGCGATCTTCCTCGTGGTCATCCTGTTCTTCGCCGGGTTCGCGTTCGCCGCGATCCCGCCGGTCGTCGATCAGGCGAGCCAGCTCACCAAGAAGATCCCGACGTACGCCGAACAGCTCCAGCGCGAGAACTCGGCGTACCGGCGACTGGACGAGCAGTTCGAGATCACGGAGAAGCTGAAGGAGAGGTTCCAGGAAGGCGCACTGATCGAGACCGGCAGCAAGCAGGTCTTCTCGGTCGCCCGCGGGTTGCTCAGCGCGATGTTCAACCTGCTCACCGGGCTGGTGCTGACGCTGTACTTCCTGAGCTCGTACCCCAACATCAAGCGCTCGGCGTACCGGCTGATCCCGAGATCGCGAAGGCCACGCGTCGGACTGCTCGCGGACGAGATACTCGCCCGCGTCGGCGGCTACGTGTTGGGCAACATCGCGACGTCCATCGTCGCCGGCGTCCTGGCCGGCATCTTCCTGGTCATCGTGGGCGTGCCCTCGCCGATCGCCCTCGCCCTGCTGGTCGCCCTGCTCGACCTCATCCCGCTGGTCGGCGCGTCCCTCGCGGCCTTCGTCTGCGTGATCGTCGCGTTCTTCGTCTCCGTCCCCGTCGGGATCGCGACGCTGATCTACTTCGTGCTCTACCAGCAGTTCGAGAACTACCTGCTGGTGCCGCGGATCATGCAGCGCACGGTGAGCGTCTCGCCGCTCGCGACGATCCTGGCCGCCTTGATCGGCGCGAGCCTGCTCGGCGTGGTCGGCGCCCTTCTCGCGATCCCGGTGGCGGCGGCCATCCAGCTCATCGGCACCGAGGTGGTCTACCCGAGACAGGACGCCATATGACCACGATGGCTGCGGTCCGGTTCCACGGCGTCGGTCAGGCCCCTCGCGTCGAAGCGGTGCCGCTCCCGGAGCCCGGGATCGGCGAGGTGCGCGTCGCGGTACAGGCCTGCGGTCTGTGCGGATCGGACGTGCACATCGTGCACGGGGTGACGCCGACCGGGCCGCTACCGCTGACCCTGGGGCACGAACCGGCCGGCGTCGTCGAGAAAGTGGGTCCGGGAGTCACCGGCTGGAGCGGCGGCGAGCGGGTCGCGGTCGCCGCCGGCTACGGCTGCGGCGAGTGCCCGATGTGTGCCGCGGACCGCGAGAACATCTGCCCACGCCTGAACATCCCCGGCATCACCGTCGATGGCGCGCACGCCGACTACGTCCTGGCGCCGGCCCGCTCGCTCATCCCGCTGCCCGACTCCGTGGACTTCGCGACCGGCGCGATCATGACCGACGCGGTCGCGACGCCGTTCCACGCGATCAAGCGCTCAGGCATCCGCGAAGGCGAGACCGCGGTCGTCTACGGCCTCGGCGGCCTGGGGCTGCACGCCATCGCGATCCTCAGCCAAGTGGTCGGCGCCGAGGTGATCGGCGTGGACACCTACCCGGGGGCGCTCCAGCGCGCGAAGCTGTTCGGCGCCGGCGAGGTGGTCGACGCGACAGGTGGCAAGCCGGCCGGAGAAGTACGCCGCATGACGGGGGGCGGCGCGCACCACTCCTTCGAGTTCGTCGGCGCCTCGGCGGTGACCGACCAGGCGGTGAAGTCGTTGCGGCCGGGTGGCACCTGCACCGTCGTGGGCATCACCCCGGAACCGCTGTCGCTGTTGCCGCAGGCACTGCTGGTCGCCGGCGAGCTGCGCCTGCAGGGCTCTTTCGGCTGCTCCCGGGTGGAGCTCGCGGAGCTCGTCGAGCTGGTCGGCTCCGGTCGCCTCGACCTGTCCGGCACCATCACGCACCGTTTCGCGCTCGCGGACTACGCCGACGCGCTCCGCGTCCTCGAGACGAAGGAAGGCGACCCGATCCGCGTCGTGGTGGATTCGGGCTTCCGGGCCTAGGCGGGGAGGCCGGCGAGGAACGCGCCGACGGCTTCGTTGAACTCCTCCGGGGCCTCGACCGCGGTCAGGTGACCGGCCTTGGGGATCGTCACGAGCGTGGCGCCGGGGATGGCCTTGGCGATCAGCTCCGCCTCCGCGGGCGGCGAGAGCGTGTCCTCCTCGCCGACGACGACGAGCGTGGGCACCGTGACCCCGGCCAGGTCTGCCGTCGAGTCCGGCCGGGCGGCCATCGCGCGCTGCGCCCAGGCCACGGCGTACGGCGGTGCGCTCTCGACGAGCGCTTTCACACGTCCCAGCACGAGTGCTCGCCGGGTCTTCGTGGTCTCACCGAGCAGCGCAGGAAGCACCTCGTCCACGAGCTGCTTGGACGAGCCGGCCTCGATCACCTCGGCCGCGATGCGCTCGCGGTTGGCCGCACCCTCGGCAGTGTCCGCACCGATCTTGGTGTCGGCGAGGATCAGTGCGGACACGCGATCCGGATGACGGCGCCAGAACGCCATCGCGACGTAGCCGCCCATGGACAGACCACCGATGACGGCGCGCTCGATCTTCTTCGCGTCGAGCATCGCGGCGACGTCGTCGGCGACCTCGTCGAGCAGCGGGTCGTCGTGCCCCAGCTGCGTTCCGCCGAAGCCACGCTGGTCGGGCGTCAGCACGCGGTACGACGTGCCGAGCGCCTCGCGCTGCGCGAGCCACATCGTCGCGTTGAGCGGGAAGGCGTGCAGCAGCACGACGGGGCGGCCCCGCCCCGTCTCGATGACATATGGATCGATCCGCACGGTGCGGACCCTAGCCCGCCCGCGCGCCGCGCGTCTAAGGCCAGACCGTCGGGAGCGGAGCGCGATCCGGCGCGACGTGCGCGACGACGACGTCGAGCACCTCCTCGGTGTAGCCGACGAAGAGGTGCTTCGCACCCTCGACGGCGACCACCTCGGCCTGCGGCACGCGCGCGAAGCGGGTCCGTGCCTCGTCCGGGCGCAGATAGTCGTCGAGCTCGGGAACGACCGCGACGAGCGGCTTGGCGCTCGCCGTCCACGCGTCGAGCTCGGCCTCGCCCGATCGCTTCAGCGGCGGGGCGAGCAGGACGCCGCCGACGACGGTCGGATCGCCGGCGCCGTAGGCGAGCACCAGCTCCGAGCCGAACGACCAGCCGACCAGCCAGGGTGCGGGCAGATCCTCGGCCTCGACCAGGTCGAGTGCGGCCGCGACGTCGTACCGCTCGGCGTCCCCGCCGTCGAAGGCCCCGTCACTGCGCCCCGTGCCGCGCGTGTTGAAGCGGAGCACGGCCAGCTCGGCGAGGGCCGGCAGGCGCCAGGCCATCTTGCGCAGCAGGTGGCTGTCCATGCTGCCGCCGTGCGTCGGCAGCGGGTGCAGCAGCACGAGGGTGCCGCGCGGCTGCGCCTTGACCGGCACGGCGAGCTCGCCTTCGAGGGCCATGCCGTCCGCGGTGTGCAGCGTCACCGGCCGCCGGTCTGCCGGCAGCACCGTGTTCGCCCGAACGTCGACCATCAGTAGCGCGGCGCGTTGCGGGACCGCTGCACGCGCGGGCCGCGGTGCGCCCGTCGGTCCCAGCACGGCGTGTGCCAGTGGCGGCGGTCCTCGACGTCGTCCTCACGCCAGGCGACGACGTGCCCGACACCCGGCACGATCTCCTGGTCGCAGCCCGGACACCGGTAGGTCTTGCTCGCCTGGTACGGCTGGATGCGCCGGACGACGTAGCTGTGGCCGTCGTCGGACTCCTCCACCCACTCCATCTCCTCGGCCCCGAATCGCCGTGACGCCGGTGTCAGTGCCGGCGCAGGAGCCGGGGCCGCAGGCCGGTGGACACCAGCTGAAGCAGGATGTCGAGGCTGCGGTCGGTGCCGCGCCAGAGCTCGCGCAGCACCGGCTCGCCCGCGCCCAGCAGCAGCCGCCGCACCGCCCATGCGATCACCGCTAGGTCGTCGAGCTGGCCGACACCGGGGATGAAGTCGGGAACGAGGTCGATCGGCGACAGGACATAGACGAGGGCGGCACCGACCTCCGCCTTGACCAGCCGCGGCACGCGCTCGTCCTTCACGACGTCACGAAAGAGGCGCGCGATGTCCGGCAGGAGCGCACCGACGTCCTTCGCCAGCTTCGTGACCTGCTCGCGGTCCAGACGGGCCATGCGAAAGCTCTGCCCGCTCAGCGCGACGAGTAGTCGCGGAAGCCACGGCCGGTCTTGCGCCCGAGGTACCCGGCGGTGACCAGGTGCTCGAGCAGCGGCGCCGGGGCGAACCCGGGCTCGCGGAACTCGAGGTAGAGCGTCTGCTGGATGGCCAGCGAGACATCGAGACCGACCACGTCGAGCAGCTCGAACGGGCCCATCGGGTGACCGCAGCCCACCTTCATGGCGCTGTCGATGTCATCGATGCTCGCGTAGTGCTCCTCGAGCATCTTCGCCGCGTCGTTGAGGTACGGGAACAGCAGGGCGTTGACGATGAATCCGGCGCGGTCGCCGCAGACGACCGGATGCTTGCCACACGCCTTGCTCACGGCCTGGATCGTCGCGACGACGTCGTCCTCGGTCCGGACGGTCGGGACGATCTCCACCAGCTTCATCACCTGCGCCGGGTTGAACCAGTGCATGCCGACGACGTCGCCGGGGCGTGCCGTGGCCGAGGCGCACTCGATGACCGGCAGGCTGCTCGTCGTCGTGGCCAGCACGGCGCCGGGCTTGACCACCTCGTCGAGCGCCGCGAACAGCGCGCGCTTCACGGCCAGGTCCTCGACGACCGCCTCGATGACCAGGTCGCAGTCGGCGAGGTCGTCGAGTGAAGTGGTGCCGATGACCCGAGCGAGCGCCGCGTCACGGTCAGCCTCGGAGAGCTTGCCGCGCTGCACCGCCTTGTCGAGGGACTTCTCGAGCCCCTTGCGGACACCCGCGACCTTCTCGTCGCTGCGCGCGCGGAAGACGACGTCATAGCCGGACTTCGCACAGACCTCGACGATGCCGGAGGCCATCGTGCCGGTGCCCACCACGCCGATGCGCGCGACGGCGCGCGGAGTGCTCGTGGCTTCGTCGCCAGTGCCGTCCGCGACGACCTCGGAGGAGTCGCGTTCGGCATAGGTGTAGAAGCCTCGGCCGGTCTTGCGACCGAGGAAACCCGCCGTCACCAGCTGCTTGATGATCGGCGCCGGTGCGTGCAGGTGGTCTCGGCTCTGGTGGTACATCGTGTCGAGGATCTCGTACGCCGAGTCGAGGCCGATGAGGTCGAGCAGCGCGAGCGGTCCCATCGGGTGCCCACACCCGAACCGCATCGCCGCGTCGATGTCCTCCTTCGTGGCGTAGCGCGACTCGAGCATCCGCACGGCGTTGTTCAGGTAGCCGAAGAGCAGCGCGTTCGCGATGAACCCGGCGCGGTCGCCGGCCGTCGCGTCGGTCTTGCCGACCCGGGCGACGAGTGCCTCCACGTCGTCGATGACCTCCTGGTCGGTGACGACCGTCCGGATCACCTCGACCAGCCCCATCACCGGCGCCGGGTTGAACCAGTGCATCCCGAGGACCCGGCTCGGCCGCTGGGTCGCGACGGCGATCTCGGTGACCGAGAGCGCGGAGGTGTTCGTCGCGAGGATCGTGTCCGGGGGACAGATCTTGTCGAGCTTGGCGAACAGCTCGGTCTTCAGCTCGAGCCGCTCGGGGATGGCTTCGACGACGAGCTCGACGTCAGCGAGGGTGTCGAGGTCGGTGGACATGCTGATCCGGTCGAAGATCGCCTGCTGCTGCTCCGCATCGAGCTTGCCACGGCTGACCGCGCGGTCCGTGGAGTGCTGAAGGTGGGTGCGGGCTCGGGCCAGCCCCTCGTCGTCTCGCTCGACGCCGACGACGTCCAGCCCCGACCGGGCGAGCACCTCGGCGATACCGGCACCCATCGTGCCGAGCCCGACCACACCGACCTTGCGGAACTCCCGGACCACGAGCTACCTCCACGGCGCACTCGCAGACGGCCGCCCGCGAGGCGGTCAGTCTCGCATCGGCGGCGGAGGTCGCCCAACTCAGACCCGCAGCTGGGCCCACACGGTCTTGCCGACGTTCCGGTTCTCGACGCCCCACGCGTGCGCGACCTGGTCCACGATCAGCAGCCCGCGGCCGGTCTCGGCGCCGCGCTGGGAAGGCACGCGCAACCCGTCCGCAGGGCCGTCGTCGGAGACCTCCACGGTCAGCCAGCGCCCGTCCACGCGCAGGCCCAGGCGCACCGGGCCCGCGCCGTGCCGGATCGCGTTGGTGACCAGCTCGCTCACGACGAGCAGAGCGTCGTCCCCGGTCAGGCGTCGCTCCTGCAGGAAGAACTGGGTGAGGGCCCGCGCGGCCCTAGGGCTGCCCGCGTCGGGAGCCAGCTCGGTGTCGACCCGGGCCTCGTCCACCGCGGGCCTGTTCGTGGCGATGCTCACCTGGCCTCGTTCGCCTGTGCGGTCCTCGTGGGACGTGGACATCAACGAGGCCCGTGCGCCAGCTGGGGTCGCCACGGGCCGGGTAGTTCGTCTGGGCGCTTGCCCGAACTCCGGGCGGCTAAACCTAGGCTGGGGAGAATTTGTGTGCGGCCCGGACCAGGTCGACGATCTGGCCGATCACCGCGGTCATCTCGTAGTCCTTCGGCGTGAACACCCTGGCCACCCCGAGACTCTCCAGCCGCCGGGCGTCGGCCTCCGGGATGATCCCACCGACCACGACCGGAACGTCGCCCAGCCCGGCGGCCCGGAGGCCGTCCAGGACCACCGGGATCAGCTCCAGGTGGCTGCCCGACAGGATCGACAGGCCGACGCAGTGCACGTCCTCCTCGACCGCGGCTGACACGATCTGCGCGGGCGTGAGCCGGATGCCCTGGTAGATGACCTCGAAGCCCGCGTCGCGAGCCCGCACGGCGATCTGCTCCGCTCCGTTGGAGTGGCCGTCGAGGCCGGGCTTGCCGACCAGCAGGCGCGGTCGCCGGCCGATCTCCTCCGCCGTCCTGGCCACGCGCGCACGCAGCTCGGCCAGCTCGGCGCTGCCACCTGCGCCGGCCGTGGACGAGACGCCCGTTGGAGCGCGGTACTCCCCGAAGACCTCGCGCAGCGCGCCCGCCCACTCCCCGGTCGTCACGCCCGCCCGGGCGCACGCCAGCGTCGCCGGCACCAGGTTGACCTCGGTCTTGGCATCGTCGCGCAACGCGCGCAGCGCCTCGTCGACCGTCCCGCTGTCGCGCTGCGCGCGCCACGCCTGTACGGCGGCGACCGCCTGCTGCTCGACCGCCGCGTCGACCGACTGGACCGCGGTGTCGAGGTCCGCCGTCAGCGGGTTGGGCTCGGTGCTCTGGAACCGGTTGACCCCGACCACGACGCGCTCGCCGGACTCCACGAGTGCGCGGTGCTCGGCGTGGGAGGCGACCAGCTGGCCCTTCATGTAGCCGCTCTCGACGGCCGCGACTGCACCGCCCATCGCCTGCACGCGCTCGATCTCCGCGCGAGCGGCGTCGACGAGCTCGTTCACCTTCTTCTCGACCACGACGGACCCGGTGAACAGGTCGTCGTACTCCAGCAGGTCGGTCTCGAACGCGAGCACCTGCTGCATGCGCAGCGACCACTGCTGGTCCCACGGTCGGGGCAGCCCGAGCGCCTCGTTCCACGTCGGCAGCTGGACGGCCCGCGCCCGCGCGTCCTTGGACAGCGTCACGGCGAGCATCTCGAGCAGGATCCGCTGCACGTTGTTCTCGGGCTGGGACTCGGTCAGACCGAGCGAGTTCACCTGGACGCCGTAACGGAACCGTCGCTGCTTGGCGTCGGTGACGCCGTAGCGGTCGCGCGTGATCTCGTCCCAGAGCTGCCCGAAGGCGCGCATCTTGCACAGCTCCTCGACGAACCGCACGCCCGCGTTGACGAAGAAGCTCATGCGCCCGACGACGTCGCCGAAGTCCGCTTCCGGAACCTGTCCCGAGTCGCGCACGGCGTCGAGCACCGCGATCGCCGTGCACAGCGCGTAGGCCATCTCCTGGACCGGCGTCGCGCCGGCCTCCTGGAGGTGGTAGCTGCAGATGTTGATCGGGTTCCACTTGGGCATCGCCGTGACGGTGTAGGCCACCATGTCGGTGATCAGCCGCAGGCTCGGCCCCGGCGGGAAGACGTAGGTACCCCGCGAGAGGTACTCCTTGATGATGTCGTTCTGCGTCGTCCCGGTCAGTTCCGCGATCGCGGCGCCCTGCTCCTCGGCGACCACCTGGTAGAGGGCCAGCAGCCACATGGCCGTCGCGTTGATGGTCATCGACGTGTTCATCTGCGCGAGGGGGATGCCCTCGAAGAGGGCGCGCATGTCGCCCACGTGGGCGATCGGCACGCCGACCTTGCCGACCTCGCCACGGGCGAGCTCGTGGTCGGGGTCGTAGCCGGTCTGCGTCGGCAGGTCGAAGGCCACCGACAGGCCGGTCTGGCCCTTCTCGAGGTTGCGCCGGTAGAGAGCGTTGGACTCGGCGGGCGAGGAATGCCCGGCGTACGTCCGCATCACCCACGGCTTGTCGGCCACCCGAGCAGTTTAGTCGTGCGTAGTCTGCGCGGCGTGACCACCTTCGGGCTCGTCCACGGTGCCTGGCACGGCGCGTGGTGCTGGGACCTCGTGCGCGCGGAGCTCTCCGCGCTCGGTCATCGCGGCATCTCCGTCGACCTGCCGTGCGACGACCCGGCCGTGACCCTCGAGGACAACCGCGACCTGCTGCTCGACTCGCTCGCGGACGCCGGCGACGACGTCGTCCTCGTCGCGCACTCGTTCGGAGGGCCCAGCGCCGCGCTCGTCGCCGCGGCCCGGCCGGTCCGCGCCCTGGTGTACGTCGCGGCCTTCATCCCCGAGCCCGGCTACTCCATGGCCGCGACGCTGCGCCGCTGGCCGGGTGCGTTCCACGTCAGGCCGAAGGCGGACCCCGTGACGCACGACGACGGGTCGAGCCACTGGGAGCACGACGCCGCCATCGAGATCTTCTTCCACGACTGCGCACCGGAGATCGCGGACTGGGCGGCGACCATGCTGCGCCGGCAGGACTGGACGACCATGCGGCAGACCTGCCCGCTCGAGTCGGAGCCCGACGTACCGACCACCGTCGTGGTCTGCCGCGACGACCGGGCACTGCGCGCGGAGTGGTGCGCCCAGATCGGCCGCACGCTGCTCGGTGTCGAGCCGGTCGAGCTGGAGGGCAGCCACTCGCCGTTCCTGTCCCGGCCGGCCGAGCTGGCCCGGCTCCTCGTCGGCGTCGAGCAGCGCTAGCCGGCCGCCACGGGCAGGGCGGCCAGGACCTCCGGGATCGGCGCGTGGTCGGCTGTGTGCACGTCGACGTGCGCGTAGCGCACGGTCGAGCCGGGGCCGAGGACGAACGTCGCACCCAGCTGGTTCACGCGCTTGCCGCTCTTGTGCACGCGGAAGCCGGCGCGGCGCGCGGCGAGCGCACCCTTGATGCTGCGCGGGTCGAGGATCAGCGTGACCGGGTCGACCTTCTTGACCGACGCGGCATGCGCGGCCTCCGCCTGGTCGTCCACCAGGACCGGGTACGGGACCTGTTCGTCCTCGACGAACGCGCCGGCGTAGTGGCGGTTGCCCGTGCCGACGGCCACCACCTCCGCACCGGCCGCGGTGATCTCCGAGTAGTGCTGCGTGAGCATCGCGGCGTGCTCGCGGCAGAGCAGGCAGCCGAAGTGGCGCAGGAACACGAGGATCACCGGACGGTCCGCCCAGTAGTCGCCGAGCCGGTGCGGCTCCCCCGCCGGGTCGCGCAGCTCGACGTTCTCCAGCCGCTTCAGGTCCATGACCCCACCGTACCCACTCGTCCTCAGGCCGGCTGGCCGTGCCGACCTGCGCCGGCGGCAAAGCGCTGCGCCCCGGCCTGCGTCTCCCCGGTCATCAGCGTGCCCACGCCGTGACGGAACTCGGTGACCAGCGCGGCGGCCTCGTCGTACCCCCACTGCTCGTACGACGACCGGCGGTCCGAGCGCAGGCAGTGCTGGGGCAGCGCGGCCAGCTCATGCGCCAGTGCGACCGCCGCATCGAGTGCCTGACCCGGGTCGACCAGCCGGTTCGCGAGGCCGAACGCGAGCGCCTCGTCGCCGGCGACTCCGCGGCCGGTGAGGATCATGTCGAGCGCCCGGCTGTGCCCGACGAGCCGTGGCAGGCGAACCGTCCCGCCGTCCATGAGCGGCACACCCCAGCGGCGGCAGTACACGCCGAACACCGCGTCCCGGGCAGCGACGCGGAGGTCGCACCACAGCGCGAGTTCGAGGCCGCCGGCGACGGCGAAGCCCTCTACGGCGGCGACGACCGGCTTGCCGAGAGCCAGGCGCGTCGGGCCGAGCGGCCCCGGACCGCTCTCGGACAGCTCGAACGGAGGCAGTGCGTCGGAGCCGGCGGACACGGCCTTCAGGTCGGCGCCGGCGCAGAAGTACCCACCAGTGCCGGTCAGCACCGCGACGGACGCGGAGTCGTCCTGGTCGAAGGCGGTGAACGCCTCGAGCAGCGCGGCGGCGGTCTCGCGATCGACGGCGTTGCGTGCCTCCGGGCGGTCGATCGCGACCACGCGCACCGGACCGTCGTCGGTGACCTGCACCGTCATGCGACGTCCTTGACGGCAACCACCTCGACCACGCCTGGCACGCGGGCGCGGAGGACGGCCTCGATGCCGATGCGCACTGTCTGCTCCTGCATCGTGCAGTCGGCGCACTTGCCGGACAGCCGTACGGACACGAGCCCGCCCTCGACGGAGACCAGCTCCACGTCCCCGTGCAGGTGCGGCCTGATCTCTGCGATTGCCGCCTCCAGCGCGGCTGAGTCGACGGTGACGGGCGGCACGATCAGAGCACCGACAGCAGCGTGTTGAGCTGGCTCATGAGCTTGACGTGGTGCAGCCCGCCGATCTTCACCTTGCCGGTCAGCACCTGCTTGTGGAACGCCCGGCCGGCCGGGTCCATGACCGAGGGCATCCCGAACTTCAGCGGGATCGTCGACAGCCCGAGCAGCAGCTCCGCCGGCATGCTGATGGAGATGGTGCTGCCGGGCAGGCCGGTGGAGTGCACGCGGCACACCCCATTGCCGAAGGACAGGCCGATCTCCACGTCCGCGTCCGGCGCGGCGATCGTGACGGTGCCCTTCATCGCGTCGACGAGCGCGGCCTTGGCCGGGTCCTGGATCGCGGCCTGCAGCAAGCCGCCGATCATGGCGTCCAACCCGGCGGCGTCGGGGTCGACGATGACGATCTGCGCCATCACTCGTCGGGGAACTCGGTGGGCACCGTGGAGGTGAGGTCGACGAGGACGTTGGAGGCCTTCACGTAGCGCACGATCGTCGGCAGGTCGCCCTTGAGCTTGATCTTGCCCTGCATCATGCCCTTGACCGGGTCGAGCTCCTTCTTCACCACCGACTTCCACCGGCTGTACGGAGCGGTGATGGTGAACTTCGCGCTCTGCGCCTTCGGGTCGTCCGGGCCGGTCAGCTGCTCTGCCGAACGGCACTTGCCGTGCCAGAGGTCCAGCCACGCGTAGAGGTCGTCCGGGACGTTCTTGTCCGGCTCCTTCTCGTACACGAAGACGATGTCGCCTTCCCACGTCGCCGCCGCGTCGGCGTACTCGGGCGAGCCGTTGATCTTCTCGACGTAGAGCTCGAGCCACTCGGCACTCGGGAACATCGCCATGGACGGGCCTCTCCTCGCGTACGGACCAGGTTGGCAGGCTAGTGCAGGACGTCGAGGCCGGGGTCACGGCTGAGGTGGGCGCCCAGCGCCTGCAGCTGCTCGGTGAACGACTCGTAGCCGCGGTCGATGTGGAACACGTCGGCCACCTCCGTCACGCCGTCCGCGACCAGACCAGCCAGGACGAGCGCCGCGCCGGCCCGCACGTCCGTCGCGCGCACGGGCGCACCCGAGAGCTTCGGCTTGCCGCGCACCACCGCGTGGTGACCGTCGGTGCGCACGTCCGCGCCGAGGCGGACCAGCTCGTCGACGAACATGAAGCGACCTTCGAAGATGTTCTCGGTGATCATCGCCGCCCCGTCGCTGATGGCGGCGAGCGCCATCATCTGCGGCTGCAGGTCGGTCGGGAAGCCCGGGTAGGGCAGCGTCACGACGTCGACGGCCTTCGGTCGTTCCGTCATCGACACGCGGATGCTGCCGCCGTGCACGTCGATCTGCGCCCCCGTCGAGGCGAGCTTGTCGAGCACCAGCTGCAGGTGCTCCGGCCGGCAGCCCTCGATCGTCACGTCGCCCTGGGTCATCACCGCGCCGACCGCGAGCGTGCCGGCGACGATGCGGTCGGGCACGGTCTGGTGCGACGCGGGATGCAGCTCGTCGACGCCTTCGATCTCGAGCGTCGACGTGCCGACGCCGCCGAGCTGCGCGCCCATCTCCAGGAGCAGACGGCAGAGGTCCTCGATCTCCGGCTCGCGCGCGGCGTTGTCGATGACCGTCGTGCCCTTGGCCAGCACGCCGGCCATGAGCAGGTTCTCCGTCGCGCCGACGCTCGGGAAGTCGAGGGAGATCATCGTGCCGGTCAGCCGCGGCGCGGTCGCGATGAGATAGCCGTGCTCGTTGGTCAGCGTCGCGCCCATCCGCGTGAGCCCCGCGACGTGCATGTCGAGCGCGCGCGATCCGATGTTGTCGCCGCCGGGCAGCGCGACCTTCGCCTCGCCGCACCGGGCGATGAGCGGGCCGAGGACGCAGATGGCCGCGCGCATCCGGCGTACGACGTCGTAGTCGGTCTCCGTCTTCGGCCGCGCGGGGACGTCGATCGCGACGGTGCTGCCGTCGTGCCGCACCGTCGCGCCGAGCCGGGTCAGCACGAGCGTCATGTCGTCGACGTCGAGGATGCCCGGCACCCCGTGCAGCGTGGTCTCGCCTTCGGCGAGCAGGCTCGCCGCCATCAGCTTGAGCACGGAGTTCTTCGCGCCGGTCACCGTGGCGGTGCCGCGCAACGGCGTTCCCCCCACGACCCGGATGCGTTCCATGGACCCAGGATCGCAGCCCGGGCGGCGTGCCACCAACCGGGCAGCCTCGTAGGCTGGCGACATGGCCATCCACCTCACCCGGATCTACACGAAGACCGGCGACGACGGCACGACGGCGCTGGGCGACATGAGCCGCGTGTCGAAGACGTCGCCACGGCTGACCGCGTTCGCCGACGTCGACGAGGCGAACTCCGCGATCGGCGTCGCGATCGCCCTCGGCGGCTTGCCGGACGACGTACGGGTGCTGCTCACGTCGATCCAGAACGACCTGTTCGACGTGGGCGCAGACCTGTGCACCCCGATCGTGCCGAACCCCGAGTGGGCGGCCCTGCGGGTCACCGACGAGTACGTGACCCGGCTCGAGGCGGCATGCGACACCTACAACGAGCGCCTGGAGCCTTTGGACAGCTTCATCCTTCCGGGCGGCTCGGCGGGGGCTGCGCTGCTCCACGTCGCGCGCACCATCGCCCGGCGCGCGGAGCGTGCGACCTGGGCGCTGATCGGGGCCGAGCCGGACGCGACGAGCAAGTCGACGGCGCTCTACCTGAACCGGCTTTCAGACCTGCTGTTCATCCTCGCCCGCCTCGCCAACGACGACGGCAAGACCGACGTCCTCTGGGTCCAGGGCGGCAACCGTTGAGATGAGCGTTTCAGCCCCGGCTGAAACGCTCATCTCAACGGGGTCAGGGCTTGCGGCCGCTTTTCGCGAGCAGCTTGGTCTGCGCGTCCGCGTCGTCGGGGACGCTGACGTCCTCGCCGAAGCCGCCGGGACCACGGAACGCGTCGAAGACGGCGCCGAAGGTCTTGTCGGTCAGCGCCACGAGGTCGGGGTCGAGCGACTCGTCACGGCCGAGCGCGCGAGCCAGGTCCCAGGAGTGGATGGTCAGGTCGCTGGAGATCTGGTCGGCGTAGTCGGCGCCGGAGAAGTCGCCGAAGGACAGGTGCACGGTCCGCTCGAGCGCCCCGGGCTCGGACAGGACGGTCTTCGCCTCGTCGACGGCGCGGCGGAACGTCGCGACCGGGTCGTCGCCGAGCAGGTCGCCGTCGAACTTGTCGCCAACCTCGGCCACCGTCTTGCCCGCGAAGAGGTCCGGCATCCAGAGCACCTCGCCGGCGACGTGGTTCGTGAGAGCGCGGACGTCCCACTCGTCGCACGGCGTTCCGCCGGCCCAGCGGTCGCCAACCGCGGCCAGGTGGCCGGCGTACAGAGCGGTGGCGCGGTCGAACAGGTCGATGGTGCTCATGCGGCCTCCGGACTAGTGGCGGGACGGCTCGCTGACGGCCTTGAGGCGCGCGGTCGCGCGGTCGAGCGCCGCCTTGGCCTCGAGGTCCTCGGCGTCTGCGGCGACAGCCTGCTCCGCGCGCTCCGCGGCTGCCTGCGCGCGCTCGCGGTCGATGTCGGGCGCGAGCTCGGCGATGTCGGCAAGGATCGAGACGCCGGTGGCCGACACGGAGAGGAAGCCGCCGTGGATCGCGGCCACGACCTCCGGCTCGCCGGGCACCAGGATGCGCAGCAGGCTCGACGTCAGGGCGGCCAGCACCGGGGCGTGCCCGGGCAGGATGCCGATCTCACCGTCGACGGTGCGAGCTACGACCATCTCCGCCTCGCCCGACCACAGCCGGCGCTCGGCGGAGACGAGTTCGACCTGCATGGTGGCCACGGGCGATCGTCTCCTGAGGGTGAGGGGAACATCGCCGAGGATACCGGCGGAAGATCCGCTACCAGAAACCCACGTCGGCAGGCGCTCGGCTAGGCTCGGGCACGTGGAGTACGACGACCTCGCCGCGCGGCTGGCGACCTCGCGGCCGCGCGTGGCCGAGGAGCTGGCGCGCCCGCATGCCGAGGAGTCGCTGCTGGCCCACGTCGTGGAGGACCTCGCGGAGGTCGGGGCCGAGCGGAGCCTGGCCGTCGCGCTCGGGCTGACCGGCGCGGTCGAGCAGGTCCTGCTCTGGGGCGGCGACTACAACAGCGGCGCCGAGGACCTTGGGCTGGCCGGAGCGCTGCGCAGTGTCGCTCCGGGCGCCGGGCGAGCCGCGCTGCTCGAGGCCGAGCCCGACCTGGTCGTCCGTACCGAGCTCGAGATCGCCCTCGTCGACGCGACAGTCAGCCGGCCGGGTCACGCGGCGGCGCGCGCCGAGCGGGGCGAGGAGATCCCCGGCGCACGGCTGGCCGAGATCTCCGCACTGCTCTCCGAGCACGGGTTCGACATGGGTCCGGACGACGTCGCCGAGCACTACGCGGCCGCGCGGCTGGCCTCCGTGGCCGTCGTACTCGGGCAGCAGCTCGGGCTGCGGCCGGTGGCCGTGGCCCTGGGGGCGGGCGCCGGCGACCTGCTCAAGCCGGAACGCGACCCGCTCGCCGCGTGGAACGAGTCCGCGGCGGCCATCCTGGCCTCGGTGACGGCCGCGACGGTGCCACTGACCCTGCGCGCACTGACCTGGGCCGAGCTGGCCGAGCGCCTCGACGCGACCGGCGACGCCGCGGCCGCCGCCATCTTCCGGATCCGCAACCACCCCGTCCTGGCGACACCCAACTCCTAGCACTGCGCCCCAAGAAAGCGGATCTCACGTACCACCAGGGGTCGGTTTCCGACCCCTGGCGGTACGTGAGATCGCGAGGGCGGGGGTGGGCTGCCGCTTAGCGGTCGTGGATCTCCTTGGCCTTGGCGACGGCCTCTTCGATGTTGCCGACGAGGAAGAACGCCTGCTCCGGCAGGTGGTCGTACTCGCCCTCGCAGAGCGCCTTGAAGGACGCCACCGTCTCCTCGAGCGGCACGTACTTGCCCGCGATGCCGGTGAACTGCTCGGCGACGAAGAACGGCTGGCTCAGGAAGCGCTGGATCTTGCGGGCGCGGCCGACGACGACCTTGTCCTCCTCGGGCAGCTCGTCCATGCCGAGGATGGCGATGATGTCCTGGAGGTCCTTGTAGCGCTGCAGGATGCCCTGCACGGTCCGCGCGACGTCGTAGTGCTCCTGGCCGATGACCCGCGGGTCGAGGATGCGCGAGGTCGAGTCGAGCGGGTCGACGGCCGGGTAGATGCCGAGCTCGGCGATCGACCGGGAGAGCACCGTGGTCGCGTCGAGGTGCGAGAACGTCGTGGCCGGCGCGGGGTCGGTCAGGTCGTCGGCGGGGACGTAGATGGCCTGCAGCGACGTGATGGACCGGCCTCGGGTCGAGGTGATGCGCTCCTGGAGCACACCCATCTCGTCGGCCAGCGTCGGCTGGTAGCCGACGGCGCTCGGCATACGGCCGAGCAGCGTCGACACCTCGGAGCCGGCCTGCGTGAACCGGAAGACGTTGTCGACGAAGAGCAGCACGTCCTGGCGCTGCACGTCGCGGAAGTACTCGGCCATCGTGAGTGCGGAGAGGGCGACGCGCAGGCGTACGCCGGGCGGCTCGTCCATCTGGCCGAAGACCAGGGCGGTCTTCTCGAGGACGCCGGACTCCTTCATCTCCAGCCAGAGGTCGTTGCCCTCGCGGGTGCGCTCCCCCACGCCGGCGAACACCGAGGCGCCACCGTGCTGCTGGGCGACGCGGTAGATCATCTCCTGGATGACGACGGTCTTGCCGACGCCGGCGCCGCCGAACATGCCGATCTTGCCGCCCTTGACGTAGGGCTCGAGCAGGTCGATGACTTTGATGCCGGTCTCGAAGATCTCCGCCTTCGGCTCGAGGTCTTCGAAGCGCGGCGCCTCGCGGTGGATCGACCAGTAGTCGTCCGCCTGGATCGAGCTCTTGTCGGCGTCGAGCGGCTCGCCGAGCACGTTGTAGACGTGGCCGAGGACGCCGTTGCCGACCGGCACCTTGATCGGTGCGCCGGTGTTCACGACGGACTGGCCGCGCTGCACGCCGTCGGTCGGCTGCATGGCGATCGCGCGGACGACGCCGCCGCCGATGTGCTGCGCGACCTCGAGGGCGATCTGCCGGGTCTCGCCCTCGATCGTGCGCTCGAGGTCGAGCCGGAAGTTGATCTCGGGCAGGGCACCGATCGGGAACTCGATGTCGACGACCGGGCCGATGACCTGGACGACGCGACCCGTGGAGAGGTCGTCCGTCCCGGCGGGTGCGGTCAAGGTCTCGGTCATGTGCTCGTGCCTCTCAGTAGTCGTGCCGTGTCATTGGACGCTTACGCGTCCTTGGCGGACAGCGCTTCCGCGCCGCCCACGATCTCGGAGATTTCCGTCGTGATCTCTGCCTGCCGGGCGCGGTTCGCGTCGCGGGTCAGCACCTTGATCAGCTCGTCGGCGTTGTCGGTCGCGGCCTTCATCGCGCGCCGCCGTGCGGCCTGCTCGGACGCGGCCGAGTCGAGCATGCAGGCGAAGACCCGCGACTCGACGTAGCGCGGCAGCAGGGAGTCGAGGATCGCCTCGGCGCTCGGCTCGAACTCGATCTCGGCGGTGATGCCCTCGGCGACCTCGCGCTCGGGCGGGATGACCGGGAGCAGCTGCACGATCTCCGGCGTCTGCCGCACGACCGAGTGGTACTTCGTGTAGGCGATGAGGACGCGGTCGACCTTGCCGGCGATGTAGTCGGCCGTGATCTGCTGGCCGATCTCCTTCGCCGCGGTGTACGGCGGGGTCTCGCTGTAGCCGGTCCACGTCCCGGCGCCCTCGACCTCGCGGAACCGGAAGTAGGACAGCGCCTTGCGGCCGTAGATGTAGACCTCGCTCTGCTGGCCGGCCGCCTTCGCCGCGCGGCGCTCGGCCTCCACGAGCTTGAGGATGTTGGTGTTGAACGCGCCGGCCAGACCGCGGTCGGCGGTCACTGCGAGGACGCCGACGGTCTGGATCGTCTCGCGCGGGGACAGCAGGTCCGCCCCGCCGCCGCCGGCCGCCATGAGGTCCGCGACGATGCGCGAGATCTCCTCGGCGTACGGGCGCGCGGCCTCGCTGCGGCCCTGCGCCTTGACGATGCGGGACGCCGCGATCAGCTCCATCGCACGCGTGATCTTCTGCGTGCTCTTGACCGAGCGGATGCGCCGGCGAACTTCCCGGAGCTTTCCGGCCATTAGCCCGGAGCCTCGGCGTCGGCGTCAGAAACGGGACCGGCCTTCGCGTCGAACTCTTCCTTCGTCGCGATGACCTCGATCGGCTCCTCGTCGTCGTCCGCGGCGGGCGGGCCGGAGGGAGGGCCGGACGGCGCGCGCGCCGGGTCGACCGGGCCGCGGCCGTCCTTGACGCGCAGGTTGCCCTCCTGCGCCTCCTGCTCGGCCTTGCGCTCCGCCTCGCTGCGCGCGTGGATCTCGTCGGGGCTGACGTCCGGCGAGAACTGCGCGAGCACGGTGTCGGCAGCGGCCTTCAGCCGCTCCTCGACCTCGTCCAGCGGGGCGTTGTTGTCCAGCGACGTGAGTACGCCGGAGTCGCGCGTCTGGAGGTGCTCGATGTAGGCCTTCTCGAAGCCCTTCACGTCGGAGACCGGCAGGCCGTCGAGGTAGCCCTTGCTGGCCGCCCAGATGATGGCCACCTGCTCGGAGAGCTGCACCGGCTCGAACTGCGGCTGCTTGAGCACCTCGACCAGCCGGATACCGCGGTCGAGCTGCGCCTGCGAGGCCTTGTCGAGGTCGGAGCCGAACGCGGCGAACGCCTCCAGCTCGCGGAACTGCGCGAGGTCGAGGCGCAGCGTTCCGGCCACCTTCTTCATGGCCTTCGTCTGCGCGTTACCACCGACCCGGGAGACCGAGATGCCGACGTTGATGGCCGGCCGGACGCCCTGGTAGAAGAGGTCGGTCTCGAGGAAGATCTGCCCGTCCGTGATCGAGATGACGTTGGTCGGGATGTACGCCGAGACGTCACCACCCTTGGTCTCGATGATCGGCAGCGCCGTGAGCGACCCGCCGCCGAGTTCGTCGGAGAGCTTCGCGGCGCGCTCGAGCAGCCGCGAGTGCAGGTAGAAGACGTCACCCGGGTACGCCTCGCGGCCCGGCGGGCGGCGCAGCAGCAGCGACAGGGTGCGGTAGGCGACCGCCTGCTTCGACAGGTCGTCGTAGACGATCAACGCGGCCTTGCCGTCGTACATCCAGGCGGCGCCGATGGCCGCACCGGAGTACGGCGCGAGGTACTGGAACGGCGCCGGAGCCGAGGCAGACGCGTTGACGATGACCGTGTAGTCCATCGCGCCGGCCTCGGTGAGCGCGGTGCGGACCTGCGCGACCGTGGAGTCCTTCTGGCCGATCGCGACGTAGACGCAGCGGACTTCCTTGTCGGTGCCCCAGAACCGGCGCTGGTTGATGATCGCGTCGACGGCGATCGCCGTCTTGCCGGTCTGCCGGTCGCCGATGATCAGCTGGCGCTGGCCGCGGCCGACCGGGGTGATGGCGTCGATGGCCTTCACGCCCGTGAGCAGCGGCTCCTTGACCGGCTGGCGCTGGACGACGGAGGCGGCCTGCACCTCGAGCCGGCGGGTCTCCGTGGTGTTGATCGGTCCGTTGCCGTCGATCGGCTGACCGAGGGCGTTGATGACCCGCCCGATCATCGCGTCGCCGACCGGGATCGACAGGATGCGCCCGGTCAGCGTGACCGCCGCGCCCTCCTCGATCTCGGAGGCCAGCCCCAGTACGACGGCGCCGATCTCGTCCTCTTCGAGGTTCAGCGCGAGAGCCAGGATCACGCCGCCGGCGGTCTGGATCTCGAGCAGCTCGTTGGCCATGCACTTGGGCAGCCCGGAGATGCGCGCGATGCCGTCACCGGCCTCGAGCACGCGCCCGACCTCCTCGCGCTCGAGGGTCGGGACGAACTCGCTGGCCACCTTCTGCAGGGCAGCGGAGATCTCTTCGGGACGGATGGAGAGCTCAGTCACAGCTTGTGCTCCGGTTGTTGTCGGTGGCCTAGTTGGTGGCGGACATCTGCGCCCGCAGCTGCTCGAGTCGGCGGCGTACGGAGCCGTCGATCACTTCGTCGCCGATCGTGGTGATGACGCCCCCCAGGACGGAGGGGTCGACGAAGACCTTCACGTCGACCGGGCGGCCGCGCACGGCGCTGAGCGCCTCGACCAGCCGCTGACGCTGCTCCTCGCTGATCGGCGCGGCGACCCGCACCTCGGCGATCGCCGCGTTGCCCTCCTCGCCGGCCTTGGCCACGAACGCGTCGACGACGCGTCCGAGGTCTCGCACGTGACCGGACTCGACCAGCAGCGTGGCCAGCCGCACCGTGACCGGGTGGGCCTTGGCGGCGAGCAGCTCGTCGACCAGCCGCGACTTCGCCTCGGGCAGCGAGCCCGGGTCGGTCAGCGCGGAGCGCAGGTCGGCGTTGCCCTCCACCGCGCGGCTGAACCGGAACAGCTCGTCCGCCACTCGGTCGAGGACGTCCTCCGCCCGCGCGACCGAGAAGATCGCGCTGGCGTAGCCCTCGATGTGGTTGTCGCTCATCGTCAGGCTCTCAATTCCGGGCCGCGCTGGAGAGCTCGTCGATGTAGGTGTCGACCAGCTGCCGCTGGGCGTCGCCGTCGAGCGAGCGGCCGACGACCTTGCTGGCCACCTGGATGGAGACGTCGGCCAGCGTCGCCCGCAGCGACTCCATCGCCCGGTCGCGCTCGGAGGCGACCTCGGCCTGGGCGCGCGCGGTGATCGCCGCGGCCTCGGTCTCGGCGCGCGTCTTCGCCTCGGCGATGATCGCCTCGGCCGCGCGGCGCGCGTCCTCCACGATCTGGGCCGACTCGCCCTGCGCACCGGCCAGCTTGGCCCGGTACTCGGCCAGGACGGCGTCCGCCTCGGTGCGGGTGTTCTCCGCGCTCTGCAGCTTGCCCACCAGCTCCGCGTCCCGCGCGGCCAGGGTCGCCTTGAGCTTCGGCAGGGCGACCTTGCTGATGATGATCAGCAGGACGATGAAGAAGATGGCGGCCCAGAGCATCTCGGACCACACCGGTTCCACCGGCGAGAACGGGTCCTCGCCGTGGTCCACGGTCTCAGCCGTCTCGGCCGCCAGCAGGATCAGGTGATGCACGGGGATGCCCCTTCTACGAGCACTCGGCGGCTACTTGATGATGAACGCGAGGGCGAGACCGAAGATCGCCAGCGCCTCGACGAGGCCGATGCCGACGAACATCAGGGTGCGCAGCTGGCCGG
>CAZYXZ010000040.1:0-29009 GCA_964651395.1 uncultured Frankiaceae bacterium | reverse complement strand
CGCTCGCCGGCGGCGACGGCGCACGCGTCGTCCTCACGGCCGACGCGCGGCTGCCCGCCGTACAGGCGCTCGTCCGCTGGGACCCCGCGACGTTCACGGCTCGCGAGGCGGGGGAGCGGGCCGCGTTGCAGTTCCCGCCCGCGACGCGGATGGCCTCCGTGGAGGGCGCAGCCGAGGCGGTGGCCGAGCTGCTCGCGGCCGCGCTGCCGTGGCCGGAGGGCACGGAGGTGCTCGGCCCGGTCGCGCACGGCGAGGGCGAGCGCGCGCTGGTCCGTACGCCGAGACCAGCCGGCGCCGCGCTGGCCGAGCGGCTGGCCGCGGCGCAGGCCGCACGCGCCGCGCGCAAGGCGGCACCAGGAGTGAGGGTGGAGCTCGACCCGCTCGTGCTGGGGTGAGTCCGTAGACTCAACGGCATACCTGTCGACCGATTCCGAGGAGCTTGCGCGTGGGCGTCCAGCCGATCCGCCTGTGGGGCGACCCGGTGCTGCGCACGCCCGCCGAGCCGGTGACCACCTTCGACAAGGAGCTGCGCACCCTCGTCCGCGACCTCACGGAGACGATGCTGGCCGCACCCGGCTCCGGTCTCGCAGCACCGCAGATCGGCGTGAGCCAGCGGGTCTTCACGTACGACATCGACGGTGTCGTCGGCCACCTGGTGAACCCGGAGATCATCGACACCAGCGAGGAGGAGCAGGACGGCGAGGAGGGCTGCCTGTCCGTCCCGACGCTCTACTACGAGCTGCGCAGGCCGATGCGCGTCGTCGCGCGCGGCTGGACGATGCACGAGGAGCCGGTGACCATCGAGGGCAGCGAGATGCTGGCCCGCTGCCTGGCCCACGAGACCGACCACCTCGACGGGATCATCTTCATCGACCGGCTGGACGACGAGACGCGCAAGCGAGCCCTCCGCGAGATCCGCGAGGCGGCCATCGACGGCGCCACACCCCAGGTGAAGGTGTCCCCGCACTCCATCTACGGCCCGATCAGCTAGGTGGCCGGCTAGTGCGGCTGGTCTTCGCCGGCACGCCGGCCGTGGCGGTCCCGTCGCTGGAGGCGCTGCTCGCGTCGGCGCACGACGTGCTCGCCGTCGTGACCCGGCCGGACGCACCGCAGGGCCGCGGACGCAGGGTCGGCGCGAGCCCCATCGCGAGATTCGCCCAGGAGCACAGCCTGCCGACGCTGACGCCGCGCACGCCGAAGGACCCGGAGTTCCAGGACCAGCTGCGCGCCCTCGCCCCCGATGTCGTGCCGGTCGTCGCGTACGGCGCGCTGGTGCCTCCCGCCGCGCTGGCCATTCCGCGGATCGGCTGGGTCAACCTGCACTTCTCGGTGCTGCCGGCGTGGCGCGGCGCGGCGCCGGTGCAGCACGCGATCCTGCGTGGCGACGAGGTCACCGGCGCCACGACCTTCCTCCTCGAGGAGGGTCTCGACACGGGCCCCGTGCTGGGCGTGGTGACCGAGACGATCCGGGACCGGGACACGGCCGGCGACCTGCTCGGGCGGCTCGCGGTGTCGGGTGCCGCCCTGCTGGTGGCGACGATGGACGGGCTGGCCGCCGGCGAGCTCACCGCGGTGCCACAGCCGGTCGACGGGGTGAGCCTGGCACCGAAGCTGTCCACCGACGACGTCCGCGTCGACTGGACCACACCGGCTCGGCACGTCGACCGGTTGGTGCGTGCCGCCACACCGGCGCCCGGCGCATGGACGACGTTCCGTGGCAGGCGACTCAAGCTCGGCCCTGTGGAGCTGGTCCGTCGCCCTCCCGGCGAGCCCGGCCGGCTCGACCTGACCCTCGACGGCGTCGTCGTCCATGCGGCGGACGGCGCAGTGGCGCTCGGCACGGTGCAACCCGAGGGCCGTGGGCCGATGCCGGCCGCGGACTGGGCGCGCGGCGTGCGACCGGAGCCCGGCGAGCGACTTGGCTGAGGTCGACCCCGCGAGGCGCGTCGCGTACGACGTGCTGCGCGCGGTGGCCTCGCGAGACTCCTACGCGAACCTCGTGCTGCCCGGTCTGCTGCGGCAGAGCGGGCTGTCCGCGCGCGACCGCGGCTTCGCTGCCGAGCTGGCCTACGGCGCGCTGCGCTGGCAGGGCAGCCTCGACCACGTGATCGCGAGCTGCGCGAGCCGGCCGGTCGCGGCGATCGACGCGCCGCTGCTCGACGTGGTCCGGCTGGGCGCGTACCAGCTGCTCCGGCTGCGCGTGCCGAGCCATGCCGCGGTCACGACCAGCGTCGACCTCGCGCGCAGCATCGGCGGCGAGGGCGCGGCCCGGTTCGCCAACGCGGTCCTGCGCCGCGTCGCCGAACGCGACGGAGAGCTGGGCGCTCCGGCGTTCGCGGCGGACCCGGTCGGACATCTGGCGGTGGAGCACGCCCACCCGCGCTGGGTGGTCGAGGCGTTCCGCGACGCGCTCGGCGGCGACTTCGCCGAGACCGCGACGCTGCTCGCCGCGGACGACCGGCCGGCGGTGCACCTGGTGGCGCGGCCGGGCCGCATCACCCGCGAGGAGCTGCTCGCGGAATGCGCCGCGACCGGCCTCGACGCCGCGCCCGGCCCGTGGTCGCCGTACGCCGTGCGGCTCGGTGGCGGAGATCCCGGCCAGCTCCCGGCAGTCCGCGAGCAGCGCGCGGCGGTGCAGGACGAGGGCAGCCAGCTCTGCGCTCTCGCGGTCGACCGGCTGCTGCCGGCCGGGCCGGCCACCGTCGCCGACGTCTGCGCCGGCCCGGGTGGGAAGGCCGCGCTGCTCGAGGGCCTGCTCGCCGCCCGTGGCGGAGCGCTGGTCGCCGGCGAGTTGCGCACGCACCGGGTCGGCCTGGTCCGCAACGCCTTGGACCGTTCGCTCGTCGTCCAGGCGGACGGCACGCGGCCGCCGTGGCGCGCGGGTGCCTTCGACGCCGTGCTGCTCGACGCCCCGTGCACCGGCCTGGGCGCGCTACGACGACGGCCCGAGTCGCGTTGGCGCCGGCAGCCCGAGGACGTGCACCGGCTGGCCACCCTGCAGCGCGACCTGATCACGGCATCGCTGCCCGCCGTACGGACGGGGGGCCTGCTGGTCTACGTGGTCTGCTCGCCACATCGCCGTGAGGGGGTCGACCTCGTCGAGCGGACGCTGACCGGCCGCTCGGACGTGACGGCTGTGGACGTGCGCGCCGCCCTCCCGGGCGTTCCGGACCTCGGCGACGGGCCGTGGGTCCAGCTCTGGCCGCACCGCCAGGGCACCGACGCGATGTTCCTCTCCGCGGTACGCCGGACGAGCTAGCCGGAACGCCCGCGACAGCGGCCTGCCGTCACTAGACTCAGGCCGCGTGAAGGTCTCGACGCTGCCACTGCCGGACGGCACGCGCACGGCGCGGCTCGCGCCCAGCATCCTGTCCGCAGACTTCGCCGAGCTCGCCGCGGAGGCGGCGCGCATCGCGCCGGTGACCGACCAGCTGCACGTCGACGTCATGGACGGACACTTCGTGCCGAACCTGACCATCGGGCCGGTCGTCATCGCGAGCCTGCGCAAGCACACGGACCTGCCGCTGGACGTGCACATCATGATCGAGGACCCGGGCCGGTGGGCGGCGGATTACGTCGCGGCCGGCGCCGACCTGGTGACTTTCCACGCCGAGGCCACGGACGACCCGGTCTCCGTCGCGCGCGCCATCCGCGCAGCCGGGGCCCGTGCCGGGCTGTCGCTGCGGCCGCCGACCCCCATCGGCCCCTACGCCGACCTGCTCTCGGAGTTCGACCTGGTGCTCTGCATGACCGTCGAGCCGGGGTTCGGTGGGCAGTCGTTCATGGCGGAGGTGCTGCCCAAGATCCGTGAGACGCGGGCCGCCATCGACGCCGTCGGTGGCACGACCTGGCTGCAGGTGGACGGGGGGATCAATCCGGACACGGCGCGGTTGTGCGCGGAGGCGGGCGCCGATGTCTTCGTCGCCGGGTCGGCCGTGTTCGGCCAGCCGGACCCGATCGCGGCAGGGAAGGCGATCCTGGCCGCCGCCGACGCCGGCATGCGCGTGGCCAGCTGATGTCCGTCGTCCTGGTCGTCGACGACGACGTCGACATCGCGCGTTTCATCGAGATCAACCTGCGGCTCGAAGGCTTCGAGGTCCGCGTCGCGCACGACGGCGAAGCGGCAGAGGAGTCGATCGAGGAGGTGTTGCCCGACCTGGTGCTGCTCGACGTGATGATGCCGAAGGTGGACGGCGTCGAGCTGTGCCGCCGGTTGCGGGCGAACCCGGTCACCGCGAACCTGCCGGTCATCATGCTGACGGCGAAGAGCCTGTCCGCCGACAAGGTGGTCGGCCTGACCGCCGGCGCCGACGACTACATCATCAAGCCGTTCGACACCCTGGAACTGGTTGCCCGTGTGCGCTCGACGTTGCGGCGCACGGCGGAGATGCGCGCGGTGTCGCCGCTGACCGGGCTGCCGGGCAACCGGCGCATCGACGAGGAGATCCTCGCCCGTTCCGGCCGCGGCGAGGACTTCGCCGTGTCCTACGTCGACCTCGACAACTTCAAGGCCTACAACGACCGCTACGGCTTCCTCCGCGGCGACGAGGTGATCAGCCTGCTCGCGGACGCGCTGCAGCACGCGGCCGCCGAGGTGGGGGAGCCCCCGCCGTTCATCGGGCACATCGGCGGCGACGACTTCGTGGTGGTCTCCGGCATCGACCAGAGCGAGCCGCTGGCCCGTCAGGTGGTGAAGATCGTCGATGAGGCGGCCGCCTCGCTGCACGACCCGGAAGACGCCGCGCGCGGCTACATCGCGCTGCCGGACCGCCAGGGCAACGTCCGCCAGTTCCCGGTCGTGTCGGTGTCCATCGGTATCGCGCTGTCGACGCAGGCCGACAACCTCGACCACCGCGCGATCGTCGCCACCGCCACGGACATGAAGAAGGTGGCCAAGCGCACCGTCGGGTCGTCGATCGCCGTCGACCGCCGGGGTTAGAACGCGTTCTGCCACACTTCTCTCATGGCTAGCGACGGGGAGCGCGCGGCGATGCTGCGTGCTATCGACCTGTCCGAACTCGCCTTGGGGCGGACGTCGCCGAACCCGATCGTCGGTGCTGTCGTGCTCGACGCCGCCGGTGCGGTCGTGGGCGAGGGGTATCACCACGCCGCCGGGCAGCCGCACGCCGAGGTCGAGGCGCTGACGGTCGCGGGGGAGCAGGCCCGCGGCGGCACCGTCGTCGCGACGCTGGAGCCCTGCCGCGCGCAGGGTCGCGTCGGCGCGTGCACCGACGCGCTGATCGCCGCGGGCGTGGGCCGCGTCGTCTACGCCGTGCCGGACCCGACGGCGGAGCAGGGCGGTGGCGCAGCGGTGCTCCGGGACGCCGGCATCGACGTCGAGGGCGAGGTCGAGCGCGCGCGCGCCGAGTCTTCGAACGAGGCCTGGCTCGCCGCGGTGCGCAACGGCCGGCCGTTTGGCACCGTGAAGCTCGCGACCAGCCTCGACGGCCGGGTCGCCGCGGGTGACGGGTCGTCGCGCTGGATCACGTCCGCGCCGGCACGCGCCGACGCCCACCGGCTGCGCGACCACAGCGACGCGGTGGTCGTCGGCATCAGCACGGTGCTCGCCGACGACTCGCACCTGACCACGCGCATCGACGACGAGCTTGCCGCGCGCCAGCCGCTGCGGGTCGTCGTCGACTCAACCGCGAAGCTGCCGCTCGACGCCCGCGTCCTCGACGGTGCGGCGCCCACCCTGGTCGCGACAACGGATGCGGCCGATGCCACGAGACTCGCCGCACTCCGCGAGAAGGCCGAGGTCGTTGTCCTGCCGGCGTCGGCCGACGGGCACACCGACGTCCCCGCGCTGCTCGGCCACCTCGCCTCGCGCGGCGTGGTCTCGGTCCTCGTTGAGGGCGGTCCGATCCTCGCGGGCGCCTTCGGTGACCAGCGCCTGGTCGACCGGCTCGTGGTCTACGTGGCGCCGGTCGTCCTCGGCGGCGAGGGCCGGCCCGCGTTCGCCGGCCACGGCGCGGCGACGATCGCCGACGCCTGGCGGCTGCGCCTGGACTCCGTGGACCGGATCGGACCCGACGTGAAGCTCGTGGCCCGCCCTGCGGCTGGGGGCGCGTGATGTTTACGGGCATCGTCGAGGAGCTGGGCACGGTCGAGTCCGTCGAGCTGCGCGAGGGCGCCGCGCGGCTCGTCGTACGTGGTCCGATCGCGGTCGACGGCACGAAGCCGGGCGACTCGATCGCGGTGAACGGCTGCTGCCTGACCGCAGTGGAGCTGACGCCGGCCACGTTCGCCGCCGACGTCGTGGCCGAGACGCTGGACCGCACTTCGCTGGGCGCCCTGGCGGCGGGAGACCGGGTCAACCTCGAACGGCCGGTCACGCTGGCCGACCGCCTGGGCGGGCACCTCGTCCAGGGCCACGTCGACGGCACCGCGCGCGTCGTGGAGCGCGTCCCGGCCACGGGCGGCGAGCGCGTGCGCGTCGAGCTCCCGGCGGATCTCGCGCGCTACGTCGTCGAGAAGGGCTCGATCACCGTCGACGGCGTGAGCCTCACGGTCGCCGCCGTCGACGCGGGGACCTTCACGGTGGCGCTCATCCCGGCGACGCTGGAGCACACGACGCTCGGCCTGCGGACGGCTGGCGACGTCGTGAACCTCGAGGTGGACGTTCTCGCCAAGTACGTCGAGCGCCTGCTCGGCCAGACTGGACCCCCACCGGGCGGCGAGAGGCAGCAGTGAGCACCGACGAGGGGTTCGGCACGATCGAGCAGGCGGTCGCGGACATCGCGGCCGGCCGGGCGGTGATCGTCGTCGACGACGCGGACCGCGAGAACGAGGGCGACCTCATCTTCGCGGCCGAGCGGGCCACGCCCGACCTGGTCCGGTTCATGGTGCGCCACTGCACCGGCATCGTCTGCGTGCCCATGGAGGGCGACGTCCTCGACCGGCTCGAGCTGGGTCTCATGGCCGAGCAGAACACCGACCGCATGCGGACCGCGTTCACGGTCTCCGTCGACGCGCGGGAAGGTGTGAGCACGGGGGTCTCGGCGGCCGACCGCGCGCACACCATCGCGCTGCTCGCCTCGCCGGCGACGACGGCGTACGACCTGACCCGGCCCGGTCACGTCTTCCCGCTCCGCTACCGCGACGGCGGCGTGCTGGCCCGGGCCGGCCACACGGAGGCGTCGGTCGACCTGGCCCGGATGGCCGGCCTGGTGCCGGCCGGGGTGCTCTGCGAGATCGTCAACGAGGACGGGTCGATGGCCCGGCTGCCCGACCTGCGGGCCTTCGCCCAGGAGTACGGGCTGACGCTGATCACGATCGCCGATCTCATCGCCCACCGCCGGCGCAACGAGAAGCAGGTCACCGCCGTCGCCGAGGCGCGCATCCCGACCGACCACGGCGAGTTCCGCGCGGTCGGCTACCGGAGCCTGCTCGACGGCGTCGAGCACGTCGCCCTCGTGCGCGGCGACATCGGTGACGGCGAGCAGGTGCTGGTCCGGGTCCACTCCGAGTGCCTCACCGGCGACGTGTTCGGCTCGCAGCGCTGCGACTGCGGCACGCAGCTCGACGCCGCGCTGGCCGCGGTCGCCGCGGAGGGCAGGGGAGTGGTGCTCTACGTCCGTGGCCACGAGGGGCGTGGCGTCGGGCTCATGCACAAGCTGCAGGCCTACCAGCTGCAGGACGGCGGCATGGACACGGTCGACGCCAACACGTCGCAGGGCCTGCCGGCCGACGCCCGCGACTACGGGACCGGGGCGCAGATCCTCGTCGACCTCGGCATCCGCACGATGCGCCTGCTGTCGAACAACCCGACGAAGCGGGCCGGGCTCGAGGGCTACGGCCTGGAGATCGTCGAGCGCGTGCCGCTGCCGGTCACCGCGACACCGGAGAACCTGCGCTACCTGCACACCAAGCGCGAGCGCCTCGGCCACGACCTCCCGGATCTCCCCCTCCTCCCGCCGACTTTCCTCGCTCCGCTCGAAAACTCTGCGGGGGACGAGCAGTGAGCGGCGTCGGCACTCCGGAGGACCGGGTGCTGGACGGGGCGGGCCTGCGGGTGGCGGTGGTCGCCACCCGCTGGCACAGCGAGATCGTCGACATCCTGCTGGAGGGCGCGGTCGCGGCCGCGGCCGACTGCGGCATCCCCGCGCGCGACGTCGAGGTGGCCCGCGTCCCGGGTGCCGTCGAGCTGCCGGTCGTCGCGTCGGCGTACGCCGAGTCCGGTCGCGTGGACGCGGTGGTCTGCCTCGGCGTGGTGATCCGAGGCGGCACGCCGCACTTCGACTACGTCTGCCGCGCGGTCACCGACGGTTGCCTGCGGGTGGCCCTGGACACGGGCCGACCGGTCGGCTTCGGCGTGCTCACGTGCGACACCGTGCAGCAGGCGCTGGACCGCGCCGGCGGCACGGAGGGCAACAAAGGGCGCGACGCGCTGCTGGCCGCCGTGGAGACTGCCCTGGTGCTGAGAGACATCCGTCCCCGTAGCTAGCGTCGAAAGGTCGTCATGCTCAGCCTGGTCCTGCCCAAGGGGTCCCTCGAAGCCGCGACGCTCGCGCTCTTCGAGGCGGCCGACCTCACCGTCCGCCGTGGCTCCGACCGCGACTACCACGCGACCGTGGACGACCCGCGCATCGACCGGGTCAGCCTGCTGCGCCCGCAGGAGATCCCGCGCTACGTGGAGGAGGGCCTCTTCGACCTCGGCATCACCGGTCGGGACTGGATCAGCGAGACCGGCTCCGACGTGGTCAGTGTCTGCGAGCTGGAGTACTCGAAGGCCACCGCGAACCCCGTGCGCATCATCCTGGCCGTGCCGAAGGAGCACCCGGCAGAGCGGGGCGACCAGCTGGAGCCCGGCACGCGGGTGAGCACGGAGTACCCCGAGCTGACCCGGCGGTTCTTCGCCAAGGCGGGCATCGACGTCGTCATCGTGCCGTCCTACGGCGCGACCGAGGCCAAGGTGCCGGACATCGTCGACGCCATCGTCGACGTCACCGAGACCGGCTCCAGCCTGCGCAAGCACGGCCTGAAGATCATCGAGACGCTGCTCACCTCGCGCACCGAGCTGGTCGCCAACTCGGCGTCGTACGCCGACGCGGACCGCCGCGCCGCCATGGACGACATCGCGACGCTGCTGCAGGGCGCCATCAACGCGCGCGGCAAGGTGCTGCTCAAGCTCAACGTGCCCGACGACCGGCTCGACGACGTCCTCGGTCAGCTGCCGGCGATGACGTCGCCGACGGTCACGGCGCTGGCGACCGGCGGTTTCCACGCCGTGGAGACCGTCGTGGCGAAGCAGGGCGTCAACACCTTGATCCCGGCGCTGAAGGCAGCCGGGGCGCGCGACATCCTGGAGATCCCGATCTCCAAGATCGTCGAGTAGCGGTTGGCCCGGCGCTACGCCGAGCTCGTCACCGGCCTGGCCCTCTGCGGACTCGGCGTCGTCCTCTCGCTGCGTGCGGACCTGGGCGTCTCGCCGTGGGACGTCCTGCACCAGGGGCTCGCGGAGACCCTCGACCTGCCGTTCGGCGCCATGAACTTCGCGGTCGGCGTCGTCGTGCTGCTCATCGCGCTGGCGATCGGCGTACGCCCCGGCCCCGGGACCGTCATCAACATCGTGGTGATCAGCGCGGTCGAGTTCGCCCTGCTCGGCGGGGGCTTCCTCGAGGGCGTCCCGGACAGCGCCCTGGCCTGGCGCCTCGTGACGCTGGTCGCGGGGCTGGCCACCCTCGCGCTCGGGACCGCCCTCTACATCGGCCCGCACCTCGGCGCGGGCCCACGGGACAGCCTCATGGTCGCGATCCACCAGCGCGGCGGCATCAGCGTCGGCGCCGCCCGCGCGATCGTCGAGGCGGCCGCGCTCGTCGCGGGCATCGTGCTCGGCGGGCCGGTCGGCGTGGGCACGGTCATCTTCGCGATCGCCATCGGCCCGTTGGTCCAGGCGGCGTTCCACCTGATCGGGCGCCAGCCCGCTCGGCTCCCGGAGACGACGCTCGAGCCGGGGTAGCAGCCGAGGCTGCTACCCTGTTCCACGACCGGCGGGCTCTCGGGCCCGTCCGCAAGCGGGAGCCCCGCTCCCCACCCGTCCACCGGCAGGTGACCGGGTCCTGGTCGAATCGCTCCGGCGCACTCGCCGGCGCGATTCCGCGACGCCCCGGCGTCGCGCGCACCGGTGGGGCCTCGTGAGCGCGTGCACGAGGCCCTTTTTCGTGCCCAGGTTGCCCGCTCAACCGCCACTGGGAGGTCACATCAGCGTCGAACCACGGATCAACGACCGCATCCGCGTTCCGGAGGTGCGCCTGGTCGGGGCGGAAGGCGAGCAGATCGGCATCGTGCCGATCGGCGAGGCCATCCGGCTGGCCAACGAGGCTGACCTCGACCTCGTGGAGGTCGCGCCGATGGCCCGGCCGCCGGTCTGCAAGATCATGGACTACGGCAAGTTCAAGTACGAGAACGCGCTCCGCGCCCGCGAGGCCCGCAAGAAGCAGGCGCAGACGATCATCAAGGAGATGAAGCTCCGCCCGAAGATCGACCCGCACGACTACGCCACCAAGAAGGGGCACGTCGTCCGGTTCCTGAAGGCGGGGGACAAGGTCAAGATCACGATCATGTTCCGCGGCCGGGAGCAGTCCCGGCCCGAGCTGGGGCTGCGACTGCTGCAGCGGCTGGCCGAGGACGTCACCGAGCTCGGTTTCGTCGAGGCGACGCCGAAGCAGGACGGCCGAAACATGATCATGGTCCTGGCGCCGCACAAGAACCTGAAGCCCGCCAAGCCGGGCGCCGAGGCGGTCGAGACCGCCGCAGCGCCCGAGCCCGCGCCGGCCGAATAGCTCGAGAGGACGTCATGCCCAAGAACAAGACCCACAGCGGGTCGTCGAAGCGGTTCCGGATCACCGGGACCGGCAAGATCATGCGCCGCCGTGCCGGGCGTAACCACCTGCTCGAGCACAAGCCGTCGACGCTCACCCGCAAGCTCGCGAACGAGGTCGAGATGGCCCCGGCGGACGCCAAGCGGATCAAGAAGCTGCTCGGCAAGTAGTACCGCCTTACTGACACTCACGAACAGAGGGGTTTTCCCGTGGCACGCGTGAAGCGGGCAGTCAACGCCCAGAAGAAGCGCCGCGTCGTCCTCGAGCGCGCCAGCGGTTACCGCGGCCAGCGCTCGCGGCTGTACCGCAAGGCCAAGGAGCAGATGCTGCACTCGATGCAGTACTCCTACCGCGACCGCCGGGCGCGCAAGGGTGACTTCCGGCAGCTGTGGATCCAGCGGATCAACGCAGCCGCGCGGCAGAACGGCGTCACGTACAACCGGTTCATCGAAGGCCTGAAGCTGGCCGGCGTCGAGGTGGACCGCAAGGTGCTCGCCGACCTCGCCGTGACCGACCCGGGCGCCTTCAAGGCCCTGGTCGCCGTCTCGTGCGGCGCGCGGGGCGTGGCCACCCCCGACACCCCGCTGGCCGAAGCCCCGGCGCCGAAGGTGACCAAAGAAGCGGCTCCTGCGGCCGAGGCGACCACGGCAGCCTCTACTGAAGAAGACGCAACTGAGGATGCGGCTGCTGAGCCCGACGGAACCACAGAGCCCGAGGCAGTTGCCGACGAGGCACCGGAGCCCGAGGCCGAGGTCGCGACCGCGACCGAGGCAGTAGACACAGAGCCGGAGCCTGCGGTCTGAGACCGCAGGCGAAGCGCATGTCGGGACGCCCGCTCGTCACCACCGCGAGGCACCCTCGGGTGCGTCAGGCGCGCAGGTTGGCGAAGCGGGCGTTCCGTCGTTCGGACGGGAAGTTCCTCGTCGAAGGCCCCACGGGAGTCGCCGAGGCACTCGCCGAGCCGGGCGCCCTGCTCGAGGTCTTCGTGACACCGGAGGCCGCGGCCCGGCACGTCGATCTGCTCGCCGCAGTGGAGACCGCCGGCGTGCCGGTGCATGACGTCACGGCGGACGTGATGGCAGAGCTCGCGCAGACCGTCACGCCACCCGGCGTCGTCGGTGTCGCCGCGAGCAGACATCGCGACGTCGCCGACGTGTTCGCCGGCAGCCGCCTCGTGGTGCTGCTGGCCAGTGTCCGCGACCCGGGCAACGCGGGGACGATCCTGCGGACCGCGGACGCCCTCGGCGCCGACGGCGCCGTCTTCACCGACGCGTCCGTCGACCCGTACAACCCGAAGTGCGCGCGCGCGGCGGCGGGGAGCCTGTTCCACCTGCCGTTCGCGATCGACGTGCCGATCGCCGACGCGGTCGCCGCCGCACGCGGCGCGGGCATGCAGATCCTCGCCACCAGCACGACCGGGTCGGTCACGCTGCCCGACGCCGCCCTCACGCGCCCCACCGCGTGGTTGCTGGGCAACGAGGCGTGGGGGCTGCCCGACGAGCTGCTCGGTCTGGCCGACGAAACGGTGCGTATTCCGGCTCCCGGCCGGGCAGAGTCGCTCAACCTGGCGACCGCCGCGGCGATCTGCATCTACGCTTCGAGTCGAGCGCTTCACCCGGGAGGCTGACGTGTCGGCGTACGACGAGCTGCCTGACGGTGTGCTCGTCGCCGACGACACCGGGACCGTCGTCGAGCTGAACGCCGCGGGCGCGCGGCTGCTCGGCCGCGAGGTCGACGACGCGGTCGGCACGAGCTTCCGTGAAGTGATGCCGCTGACCGACTCCGCGGGCCGTGACTGGTGGGCGTGCACCGAGCCGTACAACGGGCTCGCGATCCGTCGCGGTCAGCCCGAGCGGCAGCTGGTCCTCACGAAGGTCGCCTCCGGCGACACCTGCGAGCTCCTGGTCACCGCGAGCTACCACCGTGACGACGAGGGCCGGGTGACCCGGCTCGTCATCTGCTTCCGCGACGCGGCAGCGCGCGAACGCGTCGAGCGCAGCCGCGCCGACCTGATCAGCACGGTCGCCCACGAGCTGCGGTCTCCGCTCACGTCCGTGAAGGGCTTCACCGCGACCCTGCTGGCCAAGTGGGACCGGTTCGGCGACGAGCAGAAGAAGGTCATGCTGCAGACCGTCAACGCCGACGCGGACCGCGTGACCCGGCTGCTCGCCGACCTGCTCGACGTCTCGCTTATCGCCGCCGGCCGACTCGAGCTCCGCAGACTGGTGGTCGACCTCGCGACGTCGCTCGCGACGGCGTTCGCGGGCCGCGTCGCGGCGGGGGAGCCGGAGGAGCGGTTCCGGCTCCAGGTCGTGAGCCGGCCGCCCGAGATGTGGCTCGACCCCGACAAGATCGACCAGGTGGTCGGCAACCTCGTCGAGAACGCGCTGAAGTACGGCGCCGGCCGCGTCACCGCGCGGCTCGAGGGTGACGAGACGGCGGCCGTGGTCACCATCACCGACGAGGGCTCCGGCATCCCGGAGGAGCTGCTGCCTCGCGTCTTCACCAAGTTCTGGCGGCGCGGCGACGGCGCGCGCCGCAGCGGCACGGGCCTGGGCCTGTTCATCGTGAAGGGTCTGGTCGAGGCGCACGGCGGCGAGATCGTCGCCGGGGCGGCACCGGGTGGCGGGGCGCAGTTCCGATTTACCCTGCCCGTCGTCGCCTCGCCTTTCGAGGACTGACGCCGGGCGGCCTCGCGGCCACAGGTCCAGCCGTTCCCTATGCTGGCGCGACGCCGGCAAGCCCACACCAGGAGTCCCGTGTCCGAGTACGACCCCGTCCAGGTCGCTGCCCTGCAGCCGGACGCGCTCGAGGCGGTCCGCGCGGCCGCGGTCGAGGCGTTCGCGGCAGCCGGCACGCTGGACGCGCTGGCTGCGGCCCGCGCTGCGCATGCGGGCGACCGGTCGCCGATCGCGCTGGCGCGCAGCGAGATCAAGGCGCTCCCGCCACAGGCGCGCAAGGACGCCGGCGCGCGGGTCAACGCCGCCTTCGGCGCGATCCAGCAGGCGCTGGCCGACCGGCAGCGCGAGCTCGAGGCGGACCGCGACGAGCGGGCACTCGTCGAGGAACGCGTGGACGTCACGCTGCCGTGGGACCGCGAGCCGCGCGGCGCGCGCCACCCGCTGACGATGACGATGGACCGTGTCTCCGACGTCTTCGTCGCGATGGGCTTCGAGATCGCCGAGGGACCTGACGTCGAGACCGAGTGGCACAACTTCGACGCGCTCAACATGGGCCCCGACCATCCGGCGCGGTCGATGCACGACACGCTCTACGTGGACCCGCCGGAGAACGCGGTGCTGCTGCGCACCCACACCTCGCCGGTGCAGATCCGTGCGCTGCTCGAGCGGCCGTTGCCCATCTACGTCGTCGCGCCCGGCCGTGCCTACCGCAACGACGCGATCGACGCGACGCACTCACCGATGTTCCACCAGATCGAGTGCCTGGTCGTCGACGAGGGCATCACGATGGCGCACCTGCGCGGGACCATCGAGGCGTTCGGGCGCGCGATGTTCGGGCCCGGCCTCGCGTCGCGCATGCGCCCGTCCTACTTCCCGTTCACGGAGCCGAGCGCCGAGGTCGACCTCCAGTGCTTCTCGTGCCGCGGCGAGGGCTGCCGGATCTGCGAGCAGGAGGGCTGGATCGAGTGGGGCGGCTGCGGCATGGTCCACCCGAACGTGCTGCGCGCGGCCGGTGTCGACCCGGAGCGCTACAGCGGCTACGCGTTCGGGATCGGCATCGAGCGCACCGCGATGTTCCGTCACGGCATCCGCGACATCCGCCAGTTCTTCGAAGGCGACCTGCGCTTCGCGCTGCCCTTCGGCACGGAGGTCTGAGGCGATGAGAGTCCCTCTGTCCTGGATGCGCGAGTACGTCGAGGTCGACGCCCCGGCGGCCGACATCGCCGCGGCGCTGATCCGCGCGGGCTTCGAGGTCGAGCACGTCCATGCGGTCGGCGACGGCATCGACGGTGTCGTCGTCGGTGAGGTCCTGGCGGTGCGCAAGGTCGAGGGGAGCGACAAGCTTTCCCTCGTCGACGTCTCCACCGGTGCCGAGCAGCGGGAGATCGTCTGCGGCGCGAGCAACTTCGCGGCCGGGGACCGCGTTCCGGTGGCGGTGCCGGGCGCGGTGCTGCCCGGCGACTTCCGGATCACGGAGCGCAAGGTCTTCGGCCACGTGTCGCACGGCATGCTCTGCTCGGCCAAGGAGCTCGGCCTCGGCGACGACCACAGCGGCATCCTCGTGCTCGATGCCGGGCTGGAGCTGGGCAGCGACGTGCGTCCGGCGCTGGGCCTGCCCGATGCGGTCCTCGACATCGCGGTCACGCCCGACCGCGGCTACGGCTTCTCCGTGCGCGGCATCGCACGCGAGGTCGCGACGGCGTACGACCTGCCGCTCAACGACGTCGTCGACTGGGCCGTGCCCGCGGGCGAGGGGGACGGCTATCCCGTCGTCGTCGAGGACACGACGGCCGCCCCCCGCTTCGTCGCTCGCGTCGTGCGCGGGGTCGACGCGACGGCGCCGAGCCCACTGTGGCTGCGCCGGCGGCTGGGCATGGCGGGCATGCGGTCCATCTCCATGGCGGTCGACGTCACCAACTACCTGATGCTCGGTCTCGGCCAGCCGCTGCACGCCTACGACCTCGCGCGACTGGACGGCCCGGTCGTCGTACGCCGGGCGCGGGCGGGGGAGCGGCTGCGCACCCTCGACGACGTCGAGCGTGCGCTCCACGACGAGGATCTGCTCATCACCGACGGCACCGGTCCTCTCGGGCTCGCGGGAGTCATGGGCGGCGCCACGAGCGAGGTGAGCGCGGCGACCCGCGACGTCCTGGTCGAGGCGGCGCACTTCGCTCCCGTGCCCATCGGCCGGACGTCACGGCGGCACGGACTGTCCTCGGAGGCGTCGAAGCGCTTCGAGCGCGGCGTCGACCCGGACCTCCCGCCGGTCGCGGCACAGATCGCCGTCGAGATGCTCACGCTGCTCGGCGGCGGCACACCGGACGCCGGGATCACGGACGTCGACCATCGCGCGGCCCGCCCGACCGTCACGCTGCGGCTGGACGCGCCGGGCCGGCTGGCCGGCCGCCCGTACGCGCCGGACGTCGTCCGGAGGCGGCTCGCTGACGTCGGCTGTGCCGTCGACAGCGGCGACCCGGTCGTCGTCACGCCGCCGTCGTGGCGTCCCGACCTGGTGCAGCCGGTCGACCTGGTCGACGAGGTCGTGCGCCTCGAGGGCTACGACACCGTGCCCGTCGTCCTGCCCTCGGCCCCGCCGGGCACCGGGCTCACCCGCCGGCAGCGGCTGCGCCGGCACGTGAGCCGCGCCCTCGCCGACGGCGGGCTGGTCGAGGCGGTGCGCCTGGCCAACCCGATCTCCGACGAGGCGTCCGGCCTGCGCACGACGATGCTGCCCGGGGTGCTCGGCGTCCTGGCCCGCAACGTCGCGCGCGGGCTGCCGGACGTGGCGGTCTTCGAGACCGGCCCGGTCTTCCTGGCCCGCCCCGGCGGGCCGGCGCCGCGGCCGGCGCTGGACGACCGGCCGAGCCCGGCCGAGCTGACGGCACTCGACGCCGCACTGCCGGCGCAGCCGCTGCGCGTGGCCGTGGCCCTGTGCGGGCAGCGCACGCCGAGCGGCTGGTGGGGGAGCGGCCGCGCGGCGGTCTGGGCGGACGCCGTCGAGGCGTTCCGCGGTGTCGCCACGGCGCTGCACGTCGAGCTCGCGGTGCGCGCGGCCGAGCAGGCGCCGTACCACCCGGGACGGTGTGCGGAGCTCAGCCTCGACGGTGCGGTCGTGGGCTACGCCGGCGAGCTGCACCCGCGCGTCCTCGCCAGCCTCGAGCTGCCGCCCGGCAGCGTGGCCGGCGAGATCGACCTCGACCTGCTGCTGGCCGCTGCCCCGGAGGCGGTGGTCGCGCCCGAGCAGTCGCCGTTCCCACCGGCCACCGTCGACGTCGCGCTCGTCGTCGCGGACGCGACCCCGGCGGCGGAGGTCGCAGCCGCGCTGCGCGAGGGCGCCGGTCCGCAGCTGGAGGACCTGCGGCTCTTCGACCTCTACACAGGCCCGCCGGTGCCGGCCGGACACCGGTCCCTCGCGTTCACGCTGCGCTTCCGCGCGCCGGACGGCACGCTGACCGACGAGGTCGTCAACGGTCTGCGGGACGCCGCGGTGGCCGAGGCCGCTCGCCGTACCGGCGCGGTGCTCCGCGCCTGACCGGTGTGCATAACTATGCATTGTCAGGTATAGTTTTGCGGCATGGGAGTACGGGTCTCCGTCGCGGGGGCGAGTGGCTACGCCGGTGGCGAGCTGCTGCGCCTCGTGCTGGGCCATCCCGAGCTCGAGCTGGCTGCCCTGGCCGCCGGGTCGAACGCCGGCGAGCTGGTCAGCGACCTGCACCCGCAGCTCCCGGCCCTGGCCGGGCAGCGGTTCGCGGCCACCGATCCGGCCGCCCTCGCCGACGCCGACCTGGTGTTCCTCGCCCTCCCGCACGGTGAGTCCGCCGCGCTCGCGGGACCGCTCGTCGAGGCGGGCGTGGCCGTCGTCGACCTCGGCGCCGACCACCGGCTGCACGATCCCGCGGCCTGGGCGCGCTGGTACGGCGGCGCGCACCCCCACCCGGACCGGCTCGGCCAGTGGCCGTACGGGCTGCCCGAGCTGCCAGGGGCACGGGAGGCGATCGCGGCGAGCCGTACGGTCGCGGTCCCGGGCTGCTACCCGACCGCGGTGATCCTCGCGCTGCATCCGCTGCTCGCCGCCGCTCTCGTCGATCCGGAGGACCTGGTCGTCGTCGCGTCCTCGGGCACCTCGGGTGCCGGCCGCGCGGCGAAGGCGGCGTTGCTGGGCAGCGAGGTGATGGGTGACCTCTCGGCGTACAAGGTGGCCGCGCACCAGCACACGCCCGAGATCGCGCAGGCGCTGGGCACGGCGGCCGGTCCGGTCGGGCTCTCGTTCACGACCGTCCTCGCGCCGATGCCACGCGGCATCCTCGCGACCAGCACCGCGCGTGTACGGCCCGGTGTCGACGAGGCGGCGCTGCGCGCGGCGCTCACGGCGGCGTACGCCGGCGAGCCGTTCGTGCACGTGTTGCCCGAGGGCCGGTGGCCGCACACGGCGGCGACGGTCGGCGCCAACGCCGTTCACCTGCAGCTGGCGGTCGATGCCGATGCCGGCCGCGTCGTCGTGGTCAGCGCGCTGGACAACCTGGTGAAGGGCGCGGCCGGCCAGGCCGTGCAGTGCGCCAACCTCGTCCTCGGCCTGGCCGAGACCGCCGGGCTCACGAGCGCCGGGATCGCGCCGTGAGCGTCACGTCGGCCAAGGGGTTCCGCGCGGCGGGGGTCACCGCCGGGCTGAAGGCGAGCGGCAAGCCGGACGTCGCGCTCGTCGTCGCGGACGCGCCGTGCAGCGTGGCGGGGGTGTTCACGCGCAACCGCGTCCAGGCCGCCCCCGTCGTCGTGTCGCGCGCCGTCGTCGCGAGTGGGCAGGCGCGTGCCGTCGTCCTCAACTCCGGCGGGGCGAACGCGTGCACAGGTGCGCCTGGCCTGGCCGACGCGCGCGAGATGGCGGCGGCCACCGCCGCGGCGCTCGGCTGCGCGGCCGGTGACGTGGCCGTCGCGTCCACCGGGCTGATCGGCGTACGGCTGCCCATGGACCGGCTCGCCGACGGCATCGCGAAGGCCGTCGCGGACCTGAGCGCCGACGGCGGCGCCGACGCGGCGACCGCGATCATGACGACCGACACGGTGCCGAAGCAGGCGACCGCCACGGGTCCCCAGGGCGTGTCGGTCGGCGGGATGGCCAAGGGTGCCGGAATGCTCGCCCCGGCGCTGGCCACCATGCTCGTCGTCCTCACGACGGACGCCGACGTCGCACCCGCCGACCTGCAGCACGTGCTCGAAGGCGCGACCAGCCGCACGTTCGACCGGATCGACAGCGACGGCTGCATGTCCACCAACGACACCGTGCTGCTCCTCGCCTCCGGCGCGAGCGGCATGGTGCTGTCCCCCGACGGCGCAGCCTGGCCGGAGTTCGCGGCCGCGGTCGAAGCGGTATGCGCCGACCTGGCCACGCAGCTCATCGACGACGCCGAGGGGGCGAGCAAGCGCATCGCGGTCACGGTCGCCGGCGCGCCCGACGAGGCCGGCGCCGTCGAGGCCGCGCGGGCCGTGGCGCGCAGCGCGCTGCTCAAGTGCGCCCTGCACGGGGAGGACCCCAACTGGGGCCGCGTCCTCGCGGCGTTGGGCACCAGCGCCGTCGACCTGGACCCGGACGTCGTCGACGTGAGCTTCAACGGCGTACCGGTCTGTCGCGGCGGCGTGGCCGCCGGCGACCCGGAGGCCGCCCGCGCCGCGCTCGCCGCGCGGGAGATCGCGGTCGACATCGACCTCAAGCTCGGCGCCGCGACCGCGACGATCCTCACCACCGACCTCACCGCCGCCTACGTCCACGAGAACTCGGCGTACTCCACATGAGTGCGCGCGTAGACCAGGCGATGGCGAAGGCGACGACGCTGGTGGAGGCGCTGCCCTACCTGGCGCAGTTCCACGGGCGCACGGTCGTGGTGAAGTACGGCGGCAACGCGCTCGCCGACGCGGACCTCGGGCCGTCGTTCGCCGCCGACATGGTGCTGCTGCGCTACGTCGGCATCCGCCCGGTCGTCGTCCACGGCGGCGGGCCGCAGATCACGGCGCACCTGGATCGGCTGGGCGTCGAGTCGGTCTTCGCCGGCGGGCTCCGGGTGACGACGCCGGAGGTCATGGAGGTCGTGCGCATGGTGCTGGTCGGCCAGGTGAACAGCGACCTGGTGGGGCTGGTCAACAGTCACGGCCCGTTCGCCGTCGGCCTGTCCGGCGAGGACGCGAACCTGCTGCTGGCCGAGCGGCGTACCGCCAGCGTCAACGGCGAGCAGGTCGACGTCGGCCTGGTCGGCGACGTCGTCGGCGTCGACGCGTCGGCGATCGACTCGCTGCTCGCGGACAAGCGCATCCCGGTCATCGCGACGGTGGCGAGGGGCGAGGACGGCCAGGTCTACAACGTCAACGCCGACACCGCGGCCGCGGCTCTCGCGGTCGCGCTGCAGGCCGAGAAGCTGATCGTGCTGACCAACACCGCCGGGCTGTACGCCGACTTCGGCGGCGCGGGGGAGCCCGGCGACGTCATCTCGGAGATCGACGCGGCCACGCTGGCCGACTTGCTGCCCACACTGTCCGAAGGGATGGCGCCCAAGATGGAAGCCTGCCTGCGCGCCGTCCAGGGCGGCGTCCCGCGTGCCCACGTCCTCGACGGCCGCGTGCCGCACGCCGTGCTGCTCGAGCTGTTCACGGACGCGGGCGTCGGCACCATGGTGACGCCGTGACCGGCTACGACGACCTCCTCGCCCGTGCGCAGCAGGTCGTGATGGGCACCTACGGCACGCCGTCGCTCGCACTTGCGCGTGGTCAGGGATCGACGGTGTGGGACGCCGACGGCAAGGAGTACCTCGACCTGGTCGCCGGCATCGCCGTCTGCGCGGTCGGCCATGCGCACCCGAAGGTGATCGAGGCCGTGCACACGCAGATGGGACTGCTCGGCCACGTCTCCAACCTCTACCTGACCGAGCCCGCCATCGCCCTCGCCGAGCGGCTGCAGGTGCTCACCGGCCACGTCGTCCGCACCTTCTTCTGCAACTCCGGCGCGGAGGCCGTCGAGGCCGCGCTGAAGCTCACCCGGCGCCACGGCGGCCCCGAGAAGCGCGAGATCGTGGCCGCGGAGGGCTCCTTCCACGGGCGCACGATGGGGGCGCTGTCGGTCACCGGGCAGCCGGCCAAGCGCGAGCCGTTCCAGCCGCTGCCCGGCCCGGTGACCTTCGTGCCGTACGGCGACGCGGACGCGCTCGCGCAGGCGGTCGGTCCGCAGACCGCGGCGGTGATCCTCGAGCCGATCCAGGGCGAGGGCGGCCTGCACACGCCACCGCCGGGGTACCTGGCCGCGGCCCGCCGGATCACGCAGGAGCAGGGTGCCCTGCTCGTGCTCGACGAGGTGCAGACCGGCATCGGGCGCACGGGCACGTGGTTCGCGTGGCAGCGGGAGGGCGTCGTACCCGACGTCATGACCCTCGCGAAGGGCCTGGGCGGCGGGTTGCCCATCGGGGCGTGCGTCGGCTTCGGCGCGGCCGGCGAAGCGCTCGTCGCGGGCGACCACGCGAGCACGTTCGGTGGCAACCCCGTGGTCTGTGCCGCCGCGCTCGCCGTCCTCGACATCATCACCGACGACGGGCTGCTCGACCGGACCAAGCACCTGGGGGAGGAGCTCGAGGCGGGACTGCTCGGCATGGGGCCGGCGGTGCGCGGTGTCCGCGGCGCCGGTCTGCTCCGCGGCCTGGTGCTGGCCGAGCCCAGGGCCAAGGCGGTCGAGGCGGCCGCTCGGGAGGCCGGCTTCCTGGTCAACGCGCTGGGCGACGACGTCGTCCGCATCGCACCGCCGCTCGTGTTCACCGACGACGAGCTGGCCCGGTTCCTGGCCGCGGCGCCCGACCTCTTGCCATGAGTACGCCTATATCCTCGGCCGCATGCCGGACGACGCCGAGTGGGACTCGCTCGCCACGCCACCGCGGCGCGGCTGGCGGCGCGTGCGCATCGTCGCGTCGGCGCTGGCCCTCGTGGGCGTCGGTCTCGTGGTGACGGTCTTCCTCGGTGACCGGTTCGGCGCCAACGACAGCCTGATCGGCGCGAAGGCGCAGTCCTACACCGACGGCCGGGACATCTGGCTGAAGAACTGTGCGGCCTGCCACGGGATCAGCGGCGAGGGCACCACCGCGGAGCGCAAGGCGCCGGCCTTCATCCCCGGCGGCCCGCTCGCCGGTCTGACGTTCGAGGAGCGCGTGGCGAAGATCAGCCGTGGCAAGCCGCTGCGTGGCATGCCCGCCTGGAAGTTCCACCTCACGGACGAGCAGATCCGCGAGGTGGCGCGCTACACCCAGACCCTCTCCGGCCAGGAGCCGGAGTCCGAGCCCACGCCGAGCCCGAGCGGAGCCAGCTGATGCCACCCCAGGTGCTCGTCGTCGAGGACGACCCCAGCGTCCGCAACCTGCTGTCCACTCTGCTCACCGAAGAGGGGTACGACGTCGTGACCGCCTCCGACGGGCTGGCCGGCCTGGTCAAGGTCGCCGCGCAACGGCCGGAGCTGATCCTGCTCGACCTGATGATGCCGGACCTCGGTGGCGTCCGCGTGCTCGAGGAGCTGCGGTCCGACGGTGACCTGGCGAGCATCCCCGTCGTCATCGTGACCGGGAAGGTCGAGGCCATTCCGGCCCTGCGTGCCCTGCTCGGCGACGAGAACGTCTTCGAGAAGCCGTTCGGCGTACCCGAGCTGCTCGCCCGGATCGCGGCGGTCACCGGCGGGGCAGGGGGTGCCTGACGTGGTCCGCCACTTCCTCGTCGACGACGACCTGAGCCCGGACGAGCTCGAGCGCGTGCTCGACTGGGCTGACCAGATGAAGGCGGACCGCCTGAAGCAGGACCGGCCTACCGGGCCACGTCCGATGGAGAACCTGGCGGCCGCGCTCATCTTCGAGAAGCCGTCGACGCGCACGCGGGTCTCGTTCGAGGTCGGTGTCGCGGAGCTCGGAGGGCACCCGGTCGTCATCGACGCGGCCACGACACAGCTGGGCCGGGGCGAGACGCTCGAGGACACGGCGATGGTGCTGTCCCGCTACGTGGGGGCGATCGTCATCCGCACCTTCGGCCAGGACCGCGTCGAGCGGCTCGCCGCCGCGTCGAGCGTGCCCGTCGTCAACGCGCTCACCGACTTCGCTCACCCGTGCCAGGCACTCGCCGACCTGCAGACCATCCGCGAGCGGCGCGGCGGCCTGTCCGGGCTGACGCTGACCTACCTGGGCGACGGCAACAACGTGGCGCACTCGCTGATGCTGGCCGGCGCGGCTGCCGGCATGCGCGTGCGCGTGGCCACGCCGCCCGGCTACGAGCCCATCGACCAGGTCGTGCATCGCGCGCTGGCCATCGCGGTCGAGACCGGGGGCGCCGTCGTGGTGGGCCACGACCCGCTCGAGGCCGCGACCGGCGCGGACGTCCTCTACACCGACGTCTGGGCCTCCATGGGGCAGGAGGGTGAGGCCGACGACCGCGCGCTGGTCTTCCAGGGCTTCCAGCTCGACCAGCGGATGGTCGACGCCGCGCACGACGACGTCCTCGTCCTGCACTGCCTGCCGGCGCACCGCGGCGAGGAGATCGCCGCGGAGGTCATCGACGGCCCGCACAGCGCCGTGTGGGACCAGGCGGAGAACCGCCTGCACGCGCAGAAGGCGCTGCTCGCCTTCCTGCTGGAGCAGGGCTGAGCCGTGCCGCGCCCACCGACCAAGGCCGCCCGCCAGCGCCGCATCGCCGAGCTGGTCAACGGGCGTCCCGTGCGCTCGCAGGCCGAGCTCGCGAAGCTGCTCGCCGGTGACGGCATGGTCGTGACCCAGGCGACCCTCTCGCGCGACCTGGAGGAGCTGGGCGCGGCCCGCATCCACGTCAACGGCGGCGTCGCCTACGCCGTCGCGCTCGAGGGCGGCCCGGCCGCCGAGCCGGCGCTGTCCCGGTTGCTCGGCGACTTCGTCGTCGACGTCGACTCCTCGGCGAACCTGGCCGTCGTCCGTACGCCGCCCGGCGGCGCTCATCTGGTCGCCTCGGCCCTCGACCGGGCCGGCTGGCCGGAGATCGTCGGCACCGTCGCCGGCGACGACACGGTCCTGCTGGTCAGCCGTGCCGCGCGCGGCGGCGCCGCGTTGGCCCGCCGGGTGCTGGACCTGGCGTCGACACATCAAACGAAGGGCAGTCCGTGAGCAAGGAGAAGGTCGTCCTCGCGTACTCCGGAGGCTTGGACACGTCCGTCGGCATCGGCTGGATCGCGGCCGAGCACGACGTCGACGTGGTCGCCGTCGCCATCGACGTGGGCCAGGGCGGCGAGGACCTCGAGGCGATCCGGCTGCGCGCCCTGGAGTGCGGGGCCGTCGAGTCGCTGGTGGTCGACGCACGGGAGGAGTTCGCCACCGACTTCGTCGGCCCGGCGATCCGCGCCAACGCGCTCTACATGGACCGCTACCCGCTGGTGTCGTCCCTGTCGCGCCCGCTCATCGTCAAGCACCTCATCGCCGCGGCACGCGAGCATGGCGCGACGGCGATCGCGCACGGCTGCACCGGGAAGGGCAACGACCAGGTCCGCTTCGAGGTGAGTGCGGCCGCGCTGGCACCCGACCTGAAGGTGCACGCGCCGGTGCGCGACTCCGGCATGACCCGCGACAAGGCCATCGCCTTCGCCGCGGAGCGCGGTCTGCCGATCGACGTCAGCGCGCGGTCGCCGTACTCGATCGACCAGAACCTCTGGGGGCGCACCGCCGAGTGCGGCGTGCTCGAGGACCCCTGGGTCACTCCTCCGGAGGAGGTCTACGGCTACACGAGCGACCCGACCGTCGCGCGCGACCCCGACGTCGTCACCGTCGGCTTCACGTCGGGCGTGCCGACCAGCCTCGACGGCCGCTCACTCGGCCTGGCCGACCTCGTCGCGGAGATGAACCGTCGCGCCGGTGCGCAGGGCGTCGGGCGGATCGACCTGGTCGAGGACCGCCTCGTCGGCATCAAGAGCCGCGAGATCTACGAGTGCCCTGGCGCGCTCAGCCTGCTGGTCGCGCACCGCGACCTCGAGGACCTCACCCTCGAGCGCGACATCGCGAGATTCAAGAAGAGCACTGACCAGCGCTGGGCCGAGCTGACCTACGACGGTCTCTGGTACTCGCCGCTGAAGGCCGCGCTGGACGCGTTCATCGACAGCGCGTCGCACCACGTCGACGGCGAGGTCCGCCTCCGGCTGCACGGCGGCCAGGCCACCGTCGAGGGGCGCCGCAGCGACGCGGCCCTGTACGACTTCGGACTGGCCACCTACGGCGTCGGCGACAAGTTCGACCAGCGGTTCGCGAAGGGCTTCGTGGACCTCTGGGGCCTGCCGACCCGTGTGTGGGCCGCCCGCGAGGAGCGCATGCGTGGCTGACAGCCAAGCGCCCCCGCCTCCTCAGCCCAGGCTGTGGGGAGGGCGCTTCGGCGGCGGACCGGCGGACGCGGTACGCCGGATGTCGCACAGCGTGCACTTCGACTGGCGGCTCGCGCCCTACGATCTGCTCGCCTCGCGCGCCCACGCGTCGGTGCTGCACCGCGCCGGGCTGCTCGACGACGAGGAGCTGCGCCGCCTCACCGAGGCGATCAGCTCGCTCGAGCGCGACGTCGGCTCGCGCGAGTTCCGCCCGGACGTCGACGACGAGGACGTGCACACCGCGCTCGAGCGCGGCCTGCTCGAGCGGGTCGGGGCGCTCGGCGGCAAGCTGCGCGCGGGCCGTAGCCGCAACGACCAGGTGGCCACCGACCTGCGGCTCTACCTGCGCGACCACGTGCGGCTGATCGTGCAGCGGGTCGCGGACCTCGAGGCGGCGCTGGTCGGCCAGGCCGAGTCGGTCGGCGACCTCGCCGCGCCGGGGTTCACGCACCTCCAGCACGCGCAGCCGGTGCTCTTCGCCCACCATCTCCTGGCGTACTTGAGCATGCTCAGCCGCGACGTGAGCCGGTTCCGCGACTGGGACCTGCGCGCCGCGGTGAGCCCGCTGGGCGCCGGGGCGCTGGCGGGCTCGACGCTGCCGGTCGACCCGGTGGGCACGGCGGCCGAGCTCGGCTTCGCCGCGGCGGCGTCGAACTCCATGGACGCGGTGAGCGACCGCGACTTCGTGGCCGAGTTCCTGTTCGCGGCCGCGCTGCTCGGCGTGCACCTCTCCCGCCTGGGCGAGGAGATCGTGCTGTGGACGACGTCGGAGTTCCACTGGGTGGAGCTCGACGACGCGTTCTCGACCGGCTCCTCGATCATGCCGCAGAAGAAGAACCCCGACGTCGCCGAGCTCGCGCGCGGCAAGTCCGGCCGGCTGATCGGCCACCTCACGGGCTTTCTCGCCACCCTCAAAGGCCTGCCCTTGACGTACAACCGCGACCTCCAAGAGGACAAGGAGCCGACGTTCGACACGGTCGACACGCTGCTCACCGTCCTCCCCGCGATGGCCGGCATGGTCGAGACCATGCGGGTCAACCACGAGCGGCTCTCGTCCCAGGCGCCGGTCGGCTTCTCGCTGGCGACCGACGTCGCCGAGCATCTGGTCCGTCGCGGCGTGTCCTTCCGCGACGCGCACGAGGCGGTCGGCCACCTCGTCGTCTGGTGCCTCGCGAACGACTGCGACTTCGGCGACGTCGGCGACGAGGACCTGGTCCGGATCAGTGCGCACCTGACGCCGGACGTGCGCGAGGCGCTGTCCGTCGACGGCGCGCTCGCCGCGCGGTCGACGCACGGCGGCACCGCCCCGGCGCGCGTTGCCGAGCAGCTGGAAGCCGCCCAGCTCGAGGTCACCGCCCACCGCGAGTGGGCATCGGACGCCTGCCACACGCGTTGAGCCCGGGCCGCGCGCTGCCCCGCTCGTTCTTCGCGCGGTCCGTGCTCGACGTGGCGCCGGACCTGCTGGGTCGCGTACTCGTCGCCGCCGACGGCCGCGGGGGCATAGTCGGCGTCCGCCTCACGGAGGTCGAGGCCTACCGCGCCGCCGACGACCCGGGGTCGCACGCCTACCGCGGCGAGACACCGCGCAACGCCGTGATGTTCGGCCCTCCCGGTCATGTCTACGTGTACTTCACCTACGGCATGCACTGGTGCATGAACCTCGTGTGCCAGCGCGCGGGCGAGGCGGCGGCCGTGCTGCTGCGCGCGGGGGAGGTCGTCCTGGGGGAGGACCTGGCGCGCGCGCGCCGGCCCAGGTCGCGTGAGCTCGACCTGGCGCGCGGCCCGGCACGACTCGCCCAGGCGCTCGGCGTGGACGGCACGCTCAACGGCGCCGACCTGTCGGCCGGGCCGATCCGGATCCACCGCGGTACGGCGGTCGACCCTCGGCGTGTGCGCACCGGCCCGCGGGTCGGCGTGGCCGGCGCCGGCGCGCCGACGCCGTGGCGGTTCTGGATCGACGGCGACCCGCACGTGAGCGCCTACCGGCCAGCCGTCCGGCGCCGCCGCTAGTCTTCGCCAATGGCGCCGGCGACCAGCAGCGGGACTCAGTTGTCGCACGCGGACAGTGCTGCGCTGGAAGTGCTCGAGGCGGGCACCGCGGCCGTGCTGCCCGAGGGCGCGCTGGCCGCGAAGCTGGCCGCCGCGCGCAAGGCGGGACGGCCGTTGCGCGCGAAGCTGGGCATCGACCCGTCCGGCAGCGACCTGACACTCGGTCACGCCGTCGTGCTGCGCAAGCTGCGCCAGTTCCAGGACGCCGGCCACCTCGCCGTACTGATCATCGGCGACTTCACCGGCCAGGTCGGCGACCCGACCGACAAGGCGGCCACGCGCCAGCTGATGTCCGCCGACCAGACCGCGGCCAACTCGGCGACCTACGTCGAGCAGGTGCTGCGGATCCTCGACCCCGAACGGGTGGAGCTGCGCCGCAACAGCGAGTGGCTGGCCGGGATGACCATGACCGACGTCATCCGCGAGGCGAGCGCGTTCACCGTGGCCCAGCTGCTCGAGCGCGACGACTTCGCGAAGCGGTTCCGCGAGAAGCGCCCGATCGCCCTCGTCGAGTTCCTCTACCCGCTGCTGCAGGGCTACGACTCGGTCGCCGTCGAGGCCGACGTCGAGCTCGGTGGCACTGACCAGACGTTCAACCTCCACGCGGGCCGCGACCTCCAGCGTGCGCACGGCATGGACCCACAGGTCGTGCTCACGGTGCCGCTGCTCGAGGGCCTGGACGGCGTCGAGAAGATGTCGAAGTCGCTCGGCAACTACGTGGCCATCAACGACCTGCCGGAGGAGATGTTCGGCAAGCTCATGTCGATCCCGGACACCCTGGTCGGCCGCTACGCCCAGCTGGCCACGGACCTGCACCCGCGCGAGGTGTCGGGGCTCGACGAGGCGGCCCGTGCCGGCGGCCCGGAGGCGGCTGCGGCCAAGAAGGCGGTCGCCCGGCGGGTCGTGGAGCTCTACCACGGCATGGCGGCCGCCCAGGCGGCCGAGGCGGCCTTCACGCGCCGGTTCGGGGAGCGCGAGGTCCCCACGGACGTCCCGGAGCACCCGCTGCCCGACGGCGACCCGGTCCACCTGCCCGCCGTGCTCAAGGCGGCCGGACTGGCCGCCTCCACGAGCGAGGCCCGCCGCCTCATCGACGACGGCGCCGTCCGGGCCGACGGCACGCCGCTGAGCACGTACGACGTCCCGCGGGCCGCGGTCGCGGGCAAGGTCGTCCAGGCCGGCAAACGGCGCGCGGCGAGGCTCGTGTAGCCCCGCACAACCCGTGCTCACCGCGACCTTGACGGATTGGTCCGTTCGGCCTAATCTTGCGGGCCGCCCTCAGGACGGCCTGGACGCGCGAGCGGCCGGTGCCTGAGAGCACCCCTTCCCCGTCGATCGGCCCCCCACTTGGGATGCCGGTCTAGCGGGGTGTGCCACGTCATCGCCCCACCGGGCGGAAATTGACAGGCCTAGGGCAAGTGAATACGTTAGGCAGGTTGCCCCACGGACGGACCTGGCGGTCCGTCTGAGGTGCGCGCCCGCTCCTTGAGAACTCAACAGCGTGCCAAAAGTCAGTGCCAAAAACCCCGTCTGCCGGCGTACCGGCGCCCATCAGGGTGCCCGAGACGCACGGCAGGGGATTCCTTTGGTAAAGACAGACAAGATGCTAGTTACGTCTGTTCATTGCCAGACCAAATCGGACCTCCTCGCCAGGAGGGCCGAATCTCCTTGTCACCCACCCGCGTCGCCCCTCGGGGAGTCGCGGTTGCGGTAATAGACATCTATGGAGAGTTTGATCCTGGCTCAGGACGAACGCTGGCGGCGTGCTTAACACATGCAAGTCGAGCGGAAAGGCCCTTTCGGGGGTACTCGAGCGGCGAACGGGTGAGTAACACGTGAGTAATCTGCCCCTGGCTTTGGGATAGCCACCGGAAACGGTGATTAATACCGGATATGACCGTTGCTCGCATGAGTGGTGGTGGAAAGTTTTTCGGCCAGGGATGTGCTCGCGGCCTATCAGCTTGATGGTGAGGTAATGGCTCACCATGGCTTCGACGGGTAGCCGGCCTGAGAGGGTGACCGGTCACACTGGGACTGAGACACGGCCCAGACTCCTACGGGAGGCAGCAGTGGGGAATA
>CAZYXZ010000039.1:0-29237 GCA_964651395.1 uncultured Frankiaceae bacterium | reverse complement strand
GCGTGCAGCAGGTGCGTCTTGCCCAGCCCGGAGTCGCCGTAGATGAACAGCGGGTTGTACGCCTTGGCCGGCGCCTCGGCGACCGCGACCGCCGCGGCGTGGGCGAACCGGTTCGACGCCCCGATGACGAAGGTCTCGAAGGTGTACTTGGGGTTGAGCCGGGCCGGCTCGGCCGGCGTACGCCGGTCGTGGCCGCCGCGCCCCGTGCCGGGGGCCGGTCGGGCGACCGCGGGCTCCGGCACGGTCTCGACCTGGGGCGCCGGATCCGGCTCCTGGTGGTCCTCCGGCTCGTCCGGGAGCGGCTGCACGGTCACCGCGACCTGGATGTTGCGCCCGAGCTGGGACGACAGCGCCTCGGCGATCAGCGAGCGGTAGCGCGAGTCGAGCAGCTCCTTGGTGAACTCGTTGGGGGCGGCCAGTAGCGCCGTGTCCTCGACCAGGCCCAGCGGGCGGGTCAGCCCGATCCAGGCGCGGTTCTGGGGGCTGAGCACCCCGTCGGTCAGGCCTGCCAGGGCACGCTGCCAGACGGCGACCAGGTCCACGGTCTCTTCCACCACGGGAGCCACACCCATCTCATCCACTGCTGCCAACCAGGCCGACACTCCGTCGTCGGACGGGCCATCCACCCGTCATCCACACCGTCATCCACATCCTGTGCACTCACCGTGCGGGAGGAAGCGGAGCGAGCCCTCCGGCGTACCGGACGGCGGGGCTGGATCACGGGGCTGAACACGTCCTCGCCTCGGGACGTCACCCGGGTCCACAAGGACCGAGGGAGGCGGGGGAAGCCGCAGCGAGGGCGGACGATAACCCTCGCGGCGTGCCGCCACAAGGGGCTGTCCACAGGACGTGCAGGTGAGATCTCCGTGCGTGTGCGCGCCGCGTTTGACCGTGTACACAGGGCTGCCTATCGTGGGCGGGTACGTCTCGCGAACTTCCCGGTTGCGGACACCTAGTTCCGGCCGGCACGCACGCCCATTCCAGCCTCGAGAGAGCGACTCCGCCGTGAGCAAGCGCACGTTCCAGCCGAACAACCGCCGCCGTGCGAAGACCCACGGCTTCCGGCTGCGCATGCGCACCCGCGCCGGCCGCTCCATCCTGAACTCGCGGCGGTCCAAGGGCCGGCACCAGGTCTCTGCCTGACGTGCTGCCGGCCGCTGCTCGCCTGCGGCACGCCGCCGACTTCACCCCGGTGCTGCGCACGGGACGCAAGGCCGGCCGTGGGCCCCTCGTCCTCCATCTCCTGATCTCGGGTGACACCGCACCTCGAGTGGGCTTCGTGATCGGCAAGCCGGTGGGCAACGCCGTGACCCGCAACCAGCTGCGCAGGCGGCTGCGCCACCTGCTCCGCGACCGCCTTCCGCAGCTGCCGGCCGGCGCGAGCCTGGTGGTCCGCGCGCTCCCCGGGGCGGCTGAACAAGCGTTCAGTGACCTCGAACTCAGCCTGGACTCGGCACTGGCCAAGCTGGCGGCCGCCGCATGAGCAAGTTCGTGCTCGCGCTCCTGCACGCCTACCGGCGCTGGGTCAGCCCGCTGCTGCCGGCGCGCTGCCGCTTCCACCCGACCTGCAGCGCGTACGCCGAGCAGGCCGTGGCGGCGTACGGCCCGGTCCGCGGCGGCTGGCTCGCGCTGCGCCGGATCGGCCGGTGCCACCCCTTCAACGCCGGCGGCCTGGACCCGGTCCCCAGCAGCACGCGGAGCCGCTGAGTGGACGCCTTCGTCAGCATCTTCACCGGGATCTTCACCGGGATCGCGCTGCTCATCGTCAACCTGCACAAGGCGACCGGCGCGATCTTCGGCGAGCGCAGCGGCCTGTCCTGGCTGTTCGCGATCATCCTGCTGACCGTCATCGTCCGGCTGCTGCTGTTCCCGATCTTCGTCAAGCAGATCAAGACGCAGCGCTCGATGCAGGTGCTCCAGCCCAAGATCAAGGCGCTGCAGGCCAAGCACAAGGGCGACCGCGAGACGCTCAACGCCGAGCTCATGAAGCTCTACAAGGAGCACGGCGCGAACCCGCTGGCCGGCTGCCTGCCGCTGCTGCTCCAGGCGCCGATCTTCATCGGCATGTTCCGGGTGCTGCGCGGCCTCGGCCCGACGCTGGTCAACGGGACCTACGTCTACCCGGACGGCAACTACGGCGTCAGCCGCGACCTCGCGCAGAACCTGAGCGAGGCGAAGATCTTCGGCGCCCCGATCGGCGCCGCGTTCACCTCCCCCACCAAGCTGCTCGAGTTCCTGCACACGGGCCCCGGTGCGGTGAAGGCGGTCACGCTCACGCTGATCGTGTTCATGGGCCTGACCCAGTTCGTGTCCAGCAAGCAGCTGATGGCCAAGAACAAGACCGCCGGCCCGGTGGACCCGCAGCAGCAGATGCAGCAGCGGGTGCTGCTCTACGTGATGCCGTTCATGCTGGCGCTGTTCGGGTTCAGCGTGCCGCTCGGCGTCCTCGTGTACTGGACCACCTCGAACCTGTGGAGCATGGGTCAGCAGGCCTTGGTCATCAAGAAGATGCCGCCGTCGCAGGGCGGCACCGGCGAGCCGGAGCCCGCCGCACCGAAGCCCGACCCGGCGCCGGCCGACCCGGGGGTCCCGCCGAAGACGAAGGCGCCGAAGCAGCCGCCTCCCGCGAACCGTTCGAAGAAGAAGGGAAAGGGGCGCAAGGGTGGACGTCGCTGATGGCACTGAGGCAGTGACCGACTCGACCGGAACGGCTGAGGTGGCCGAGACTGCGGTGGGCGCGACCGAGACGCCGGCCCTCACCGGGCTGGCGGCGCTCGAGCACGAGAGCGAGGTCGCGGCCGACTACCTCGAGGCGCTGCTCGACATCCTCGACCTGGACGGCGACCTCGACCTCGACGTGGAGGGTGACCGCGCGGCGGTGGCCATCGTGGGCGAGGGCCTGAACCACCTGGTCGGTGAGCGGGGCGCCACGCTCGAGGCGCTGCAGGAGCTGGCCCGGCTGGCCGTGCTGGCCAAGACCGGCGAGCGCAGCCGCCTCATGCTCGACATCGCCGGCTACCGCGCCGCCCGCCGCGCCGAGCTGGCCGAGCTGGGCCGGACGACGGCCGAGCGTGTGGTCTCCAGCGGCGAGGCGGAGACGCTGGCCCCGATGACGCCGTTCGAACGCAAGGTCGTGCACGACGCGGCCGGCGCGGTCGAGGGCGTCGTCACGGAGTCCGACGGCGAGGAGCCCAACCGCCGTGTCGTCGTCCGTCCCGCCTGAGCCCGACTCCCCCGCACGGCACGCTGCCGCACGCCTGTTCGGCGACCGCTTGTCGCTGGCCGACGCCTACGCCGCGCTGCTGGCCGGGCCCGGTGTCGTCCGCGGCCTGATCGGCCCGCATGAGGCGGAGCGGCTCTGGGAGCGCCACCTGCTCAACAGCGCCGCCCCGGCGGAGCTGATTCCGGAGAACGCCGAGGTGCTCGACCTGGGCAGCGGCGCCGGGCTGCCGGGCATCCCCCTCGCCCTGGCCCGCCCGGACCTGCGGTTCGTGCTCGTGGAGCCCATGCTCCGGCGTACGACGTTCCTGGACGAGGCGGTGGCCGCGCTCGGCCTGGGCGAACGCGTGAGCGTGCTCCGGGCACGTGGGACGGAGCTGACCCGTCCGCTGGCCGATGTCGTCGTGGCGCGGGCCGTGGCGCCGCTGCACCGCCTCGCCGCGGAGGCGGTGCCGCTGCTACGGCCGGGTGGCCTGCTGCTCGCGTGGAAGGGCGCCGGCGCCGCCGACGAGGTCGCTGCGGCGGCGGAAACCGTCCGCAGACTCACTGGGGGGTCGGCACGGGTGCACTCCGTCGGCTACGGTGCCGAGCAGCCGGTCACGGTGGTCGAGATCCGCGCCGGTGCGGGGAAGGGGCGCAGGTGAGCGAAGCAGGCTTCGACGGCGCCGTTTCCCGTGAAACTGCGCCTTCTGAGGGCCACGAACCGCCGGTTTCCCGTGAAACCGGCCCGTTTCCGTTGCCCGGGCGTCGCCGTGTCATCGCCATCGCCAACCAGAAGGGGGGCGTTGGCAAGACCACGACGAGCGTGAACCTCTCCGCCGCCCTCGCCATGAACGGCGCCCGGGTGGTCTGCCTGGACCTGGACCCGCAGGGCAACGCCTCCACCGGGCTCGGGGTCCCGCACGCGGTCGGAACGCCGTCCATGTACGACGTCCTGGTCGCCGAGCGCCCGTTGGCCGAGGTGCTGGCGCCGACGACCGTCCCCGGGCTGCGCTGCGCGCCGTCGACGATCGACCTGGCCGGCGCCGAGATCGAGCTGGTCTCCGTGGTCGCCCGCGAGAACCGGCTGCGCCGTGCTCTCGCCGCCTTCGACGAGCAGGTGGACTACCTGATCCTGGACTGCCCGCCCTCGCTCGGCCTGCTCACCGTCAACGCCCTGGTCGCGACCGAGGAGATCCTCATCCCGATCCAGACCGAGTTCTACGCGCTGGAGGGCCTGGGCCAGCTGCTGCACAACATCGACCTGGTCCGCTCGCACCTCAACCCGAACCTGGCCGTGAGCGCCATCCTGCTGACCATGTACGACTCCCGCACCCGGCTGGCCGACCAGGTCGCCGCCGACGTCCGCGGCCACTTCGGTGACCTCGTGCTGCAGACCGTCGTGCCCCGCAGCGTGCGGATCGCCGAAGCGCCGGGCTTCGGCCAGACCGTGCTCGGCTACGACCCCACCTCGCGGGGTGCACGCTGCTACGTGGACGCGGCCCGGGAGCTCGCCGAACGCGGCGCACCGGCCGCCGCATCGACCGGACAGGGGGCCTAGCCGATGGCGGCACCGAAGCGGGGCGGGTTGGGCCGCGGGCTCGGCGCGCTCATCCCCAGCGGCAGCCAGCCGGCGGAGGACCAGGTCGTCGACCTCCGGGTCGATCACGACCTCGGTACGGCGGGCCGTCTGGCCGAGCTGCCGGTGGACCTGATCGACCCGAACCCGCGCCAGCCGCGCACCGTCTTCGACGAGGAGGCCCTGGGCGAGCTCACCGCGTCGATCCGCGAGGTGGGCCTGCTCCAGCCGGTGGTCGTCCGACCGTCCGGCGCGGGCCGCTACGAGCTCGTGATGGGGGAGCGGCGGCTGCGGGCCAGCCGCGAGGCCGGGCTGGCCAGCGTCCCGGCCGTGGTCCGGGAGACCGGCGACGACGTCATGCTCCGCGACGCGCTGCTCGAGAACCTGCACCGCTCCGGGCTCAACCCGCTGGAGGAGGCCGCGGCGTACCAGCAGCTGCTGGAGGACTTCGGGGTCACGCACGAGGAGCTGGGCAAGCGCATCGGCCGGTCGCGGCCGCAGGTGAGCAACACGCTGCGACTGCTCAACCTGCCGCCGGCCGTCCAGCGCCGGGTCGCGGCGGGCGTGCTCTCCGCGGGCCACGCGCGCGCCCTGCTCGCGCTGGAGGACGCCGAGGCCCAGGACGCGATGGCCGGCCGGATCGTCGCCGAGGGCTGGTCGGTGCGCGCGACCGAGGAAGCGGTGCACCTGGCGGCCGCGGCGACGACGCCGCGCAAGCCCGCCGTACGGCGGGCCGCCGAGGTCCCGGAGCGGGCCGCCGAGGTGGCCGAGGCGCTGGGGGAGTGGCTCGACACCCGGGTCCGCGTGGAGGCCACGCGTCGCCGGGGGCGGATCGTCATCGAGTTCGGCTCCGGCGAGGACCTCGAGCGCATCGCGGAGCTGCTGCGGCCCAGCGACCGCGACATCGGCGCCGGCGGCCCGGGCTACCGCCTCCGCGACCTCTCCGACTAACCGGCTAATAGCAAACGCTGGTTACGGTTGAGCAAGGTCGAGGGCAGAAGCGCAGCTAAGGGAAACCCCCTGCGAGGCGGGCTTGGTCGAGCACGAAGACTTATGTGCTCTCAGGGCGCATAAGTCTTCGCACTCGCCAGATCAGGGGGTCGCGGAGGACCGGTCTTCCTTTTGCTGCGATCTTGTCCTTGAAGTTCTTGCCTCCTCATAGGCCGCCCGCACCGCGAAGGCTTGGCGCACCTCGCCGACGACGTCCTCGTAGAACTCCGCGCGGTAGGTCTCGTCGGTCAGCGCGTAGACCGTGAAGTACAGGCCGCTGAACGCCGCCAGGAACGCGGAGACGCGCAGCAGCTGGCCGGTGAGCAGCAGGTCGCGGCCACCCACGGTGAGCGCGGCCAGCTGTTCCGGCGCGCCGGTCCACGACTCGGTCGTCTCACCGGTGATCGCGACGAAGCCGAACGCGACGAAGAACGCGAAGATCAGCGCGCAGACCAGCAGCACCTGCACCGCCTGGCTGAACAGGATGACCAGCCCGACGTTGCCCCACTGCCGCCGCGTCATGGGCGGGGACTGCGGCCCTCCGGTACGCCGGCGAGTCGGCAGCAGCGTCTCCGCGGGCGTGCCCTCGACCCGGCTGCGCACGTCGTCCCACGTCTCGAAGTGCGACAGACCCTCGACCTCGCGCGGCAGCCGCGCGACGACGAACGCCGTGGCCACAGCGGCAAAAAACGCTGCGGCGCCGGCGATTCCGCCCGCGCCGAGCGACGCCGCGACCTGCCAGACGTCGGGGTTCACGAACAGGAACGTGACGAAGAGCAGCAGCAGCGGCAACGCACGTGCGAGCAGGCCGCCGAGCGCCGCGAGCTGCGCGACGGCGCGGCCGAGTGCCCAGCGCAGCATCGGGACCACGCCGTAGCTGGTGCCGAGGTAGATGACGACGAGCAGTGCCGCGTTGCCGATCGCGAGGAGGGCGGCATCGGCCGCCTGGCCGCCGAAGACGAGCGGCAGCAGCGCGGGCAGCACGATGAACGCGCCGATCTCGACGGGGCCGACGCTGTCCGGCCGCGCGAGGCCGCGCCGGCCGCGCACCCGGTTGGCCGCCGCCCAGCCGCCGAGCACGCCGGCGAACCCGGCGATCGCGGTGAGCACCTTCGCCCAGACCGGCCAGTCGTCGCGCGCGGCGAAGGCGACCTCGACGAAGACCACGAGCACGAGCGGGCCGAGCAGGCGCGTGAAGACGTCGCGGCTGGCGCTGTAGTCGGCGATGAAGTGCGGGATGCCGCGCCGGAGGAACCAGCGGTCGACGTCCTCCAGCGCAGTGGTGACCGGCACCCGGGAAGGCTAGCCGCGGGAAACGGCGCGCTCGAGGAGGCGCAGGCAGACCTGGCCGAGGTCGTCCCCGGCCGTCGTAACCGCCATAGGCAGAAGACTGGTTTCGGTCATGCCGGGCGACACGTTGACCTCGAGGAACCAGGGCGTCCCGTCGGCGGCGACCACGAGGTCGGTGCGCGACAGGTCGCGCAGTCCGAGGGCCTCGTGTGCAGTCAGCGCGGCGGCGAGCGCACGCTCCGCCACCGCGTCATCGACGCGGGCCGGCGTGTAGTACTCCGTCGCGCCGGCGGTGTAGCGCGCCGTGTAGTCGAAGAGCCCTTCCTTGGGCTGGATCTCGACGGCCGGCAGCGCGCGCGCGACTCCGGTGTCCTCCACGACCGAGACCGCCAGCTCCACGCCGGTGACGAACTGCTCGACGAGCGCGACCTCGCCGTAGGAGAAGCAGTGCACCATCGCGGCCGGCAGCGCGGCGGCGTCGCGGACGATGGAGGCGCCCAGCGCCGACCCGCCCTGCGCCGGCTTCACCATGAGCGGCAGCCCGAGGCGACCGAGGATCAGGTCCATCACGCCGTGCGCGCCGAGCTCTCGGAACGTCTCCTGCGGCAGCGTCACCCAGTCCGGTGTCGCGATCCCCGCGGCGCTGACCAGTGACTTCGCGGTCGGCTTGTCGAAGGCCATTCGGCACGCGTGCGGAGTGGCGCCGACGTAAGGGACGCCGGCCAGCTCGAGCACCCCGCGTACGGCGCCGTCCTCACCCGGTCCGCCGTGCAGGGCGATGAACGCGGCGTCGGGGGGCGCCGCGGCGAGGGCTTCCAGCAGGCCGCCGTCGGCGTCGCGCACCTCGGCCTCGACGCCCTGGCCCCGCAGCGCGTCGCACACACGACGACCCGACTTCAGCGACACCTCGCGTTCGAAGGTCAGGCCGCCTGCAAGCACGAGTGCCCTCATTCGGGGCCCCCGCGGCGGTGCGAGCGCAGCGAGCAGCGTCGTGGGGTAACTCTCACGCCATGTCCGGGCTGGGAGAGGAGGGGCCTTTGCTGATCGACAGGTCGGTGGCCGCGCCGAAGGTGTCGCGCAGGTCCTGCTCCTCCTCGATGACGCCGGCCAGCCGGCGTACGCCCTCCCGGATCCGGTCCGGCTCCGGGTAGCAGTAGGACAGCCGCAGCGAGCGATGGCCGGTGCCGTCGGCGTAGAACGCGGTGCCGGAGACGTAGGCGACGCGGGCGTGCACCGCGCGCGGCAGCATCGCCTTGGCGTCCATCCCCTCGGGCAGGGTGACCCAGCTGTAGAAGCCGCCCGCGGGCCGGGTCCACGTCGTGCCCTCCGGCATCAGCTGGCCGAGGGAGTCGAGAAGCGCGTCGCGGCGCTCGCGGTAGATCTCGCGGAACACCTTGATCTGCTCCTGCCACGGCTGCGTGCGCAGGTACTCCGTGACGACTGCCTGGCTGAACATCGGCGGGCAGAGGATCGAGGCCTCCGAGGCGAGGACGAGCTTCTCCCGTACGGCGTGCGGCGCCAGCACCCAGCCGACCCGCAGCCCGGGCGCGAAGGTCTTGGAGAACGAGCCGAGGTAGATCACGCCCTCGCTGGTGCGCGCGCGCATCGCCGGCTGCGGCTCGGCGTCGAAGCCGAGTAGGCCGTAGGGGTTGTCCTCGAGCACGAGCACGTCGTGGCGGGCGGCGATCTCGAGCACCTCGTCGCGGCGCGGGGCGGACAGCGAGACGCCGGCCGGGTTGTGGAAGTTCGGGACCGTGTAGAGGAACTTCACGCGCTTGCCCGCGCGCTGGCAGGCGAGGATCGCCTCCTCGAACGCGCTCGGGACGAGCCCCGCCTCGTCCATCGCGACGTGCACGACCTCCGCCTGGTACGCCGAGAACGTGCCGAGCGCGCCGACGTAGCTCGGGGCCTCGGCCAGCACGACGTCGCCGGGGTCGCAGAAGATCCGGGTGACCAGGTCGAGCGCCTGCTGCGAGCCGACGGTGACGACGACGTCCTCGGGGGAGCCCTGGACGCCCTCCAGCGCCATGACCGTGCAGATCTGCTCGCGGAGCTCCTGGTCGCCCTGGCCGGAGCAGTACTGCAGCGCCTGCGCGCCGCGCGTGGCGACGAAGCCCGCGACCATCTCGGCGATGTTGTCGAGCGGCAGCGCGCTCGTGTACGGCATGCCGCCGGCCAGCGAGACCACCTCGGGACGGGACGCGACCGCGAACAAGGCGCGGATCTCGCTCGCCGTCATCCCGGCCGTGCGCGCGGCGTACCGCTCGACGTACGGGTCGAGGCTATGGCCGCTCATCGACCCAGGCTACCGGCACGGCGCAGCGGTCACCCCTGAAATTCGGGCCTTCTCGCACGCGGCGGACGGCCCTACGATTCGCAGCAGACCTTCCCCCGTTCGGCCTAACGAGAGATGCCGCATGCGCTTCCCCGTGCGCAAGATCCTGCTCGGCTTCGGCTTCGGCGCACTCGCCGGCTGGCTCGGCGGGCTCCTGCGCACCCCGGACCGCGCGCCGGCCAACTCGAGCGCGGACGCCGCCGTACGGATGCCGCAGGAGGAGTTCGGCGAGGCCCCGGCGGAGGTGGGGCAGTGAGTACGGCCCCGGCGGAGGTGGGGCAGTGAGGACGGCGCCTGTCGAGGTGAACCCGTGACGCGCCGGGTGGCCAGCATCACGCTGGACAACCTCGACGACCTGCCGCGGCGCTGCCGCAAGTGCGTCTTCTGGGAGCTCGACCCGGTGTCCCGCACGCGCGCCGAGGAGGCCGGGGACACGGAGTTCGAGAAGGAGGCATGGGTCTCCGCGACGCTGCTCGAGTGGGGCAGCTGCGGCAAGGTCGTCTACGTCGACGGCGTACCGGCCGGGTACGTGCTCTTCGCCCCGCCGGCGTACGTTCCGCGCTCGGTGGCCTTCCCGACGTCGCCGATCAGCGCCGACGCCGTACTGCTGATGACCGGGCACGTGCTGCCCGAGTTCGCGGGAATGGGACTGGGCCGGATGCTCGTGCAGGCCGTCGCCAAGGACATGATCCGGCGCGGCGTACGGGCGATCGAGGCGTTCGGCGACAAGAAGTGGCAGGCGGCGGCGTGCGTGCTGCCGGAGGAGTACCTGCTGGGCGTCGGCTTCAAGACCGTCCGCCCGCACGCCCGCTACCCGCGCCTGCGCCTCGAGCTCAAGAGCGTCGTCAGCTGGCGCGAGGACGTGGAGGTCGCCCTGGAGCGCCTCTTGGGCTCCATGACCCCCGAAAGCGCGCTGCGTCCGGTCTGATTTCGCGATCTTGAAGACTTATGCGCGCTCAGAGCGAATAACTCTTCAAGATCGCGGTTTTCGCGGTGTTGCCCCTAGCTGCGCTCTTGTCTTTTCAGTGGGCGAGAGCCGGGAGGCGGAGCTGGCCGGTGCCGGGGTCGTCGTCGGGGGACAGGTAGAGCCGCTGCAGGGCGGCGAAGATCGCCTCGGCGACGGTGTCGCGGAAGCTCGGCTCGGCCAGCCGCGCGCGGTCGTGGTCGTTGGTCAGGTAGCCGATCTCCACTCGTACGGCGGGCATGCGGGTCAGGCGCAGCAGGTCCCAGCTCTTGGCGTGGGTGCGCGCGTCGAGCAGGTCGGTCCGGGCCACGATCTCGCGCTGCACCAGCTCGGCCAGCTGCTCGCCGACGACGGACGAGCGGGTCGGGCCGGCGCCGAAGAAGTACGTCGCGACGCCCTCGCAACGCGGTGACGGGGCGCCGTCGACGTGCAGCGAGACGAACAGGTCGGCCTCCGCGGCGTTGGCGAAGGTGGCCCGCTCGTCGTCGGGCGGGTTGCCGTCGGGGGAGCGGGTCAGATACGCGTAGCCGCCCGCGGCGCCGATGCGCCCCTCGAGCCGCGACGCGATGTCGTACGCGATGGCGGCCTCGGTCAGCTCGCCGACCCGATGCCCGACCTGGTCCGCGCCGTGCCCCGGGTCGACGATCACGGACTTGCCGGAGAACGTGGGCCCGGAGCGGTGCAGCGCCTCGTGCTCCCGCAGGGCGGCCGGAGCGCCGCCGACGACGGAGCGACGCAGCCGCTCCATCTCGCGGATCGTGGTCGGGCCGAAGAGGCCGTCCTCCGGCAGACCGACGTTGCGCTGGAACTCGCGCAGCGCGGCCGCGGTCAGCGGCCCGAAGACGCCGTCGCAGCGACCGGCGTCGAAGCCGAGCTCGAGCAGGCGCGCCTGCAGCGCGACGACGTCGTCACCGACGAAGGGATGGGCCACCTGGTAGTGCAGCAGCCGGTCGCCGAGCGACCAGCGCGCCTCGTCCAGCGCCCGGTAGGTCTGCGCGCCGACCGATCCGTCGACAGTCAGCCCGCGGCGCTGCTGGAACGCGCGGACCGCTTCGTCACACTCCGCGTCGAACTCGTCACCGTTGCCGTCCGGGCCGAGGAAGCCGACCGCGCGCAGCCGGGCTCGGATCTCGGCGACAGCCGGACCCTTGTCCCCCTGCCGGTACACGGACACAGCGCGGTCCTCCGGACGTAGGCGGTTCGGGCGCGAGGCGCTGGGGCCGCAGATCGTAGGTGGTGCGGCCGGGCACGCGATAGACGGGAGTTATGCCCGCCAGACGCTAGAGGATGCCCTCGAGGTCGCGCAGAAGTGCCGTCTTCGGCTTGGCGCCGACGATCGTCTTCACGATCTGGCCGTTCTGGAAGACCGACATGGTCGGGATAGACATGATCCGGTAGGCGCGCGCGGTCTCGGGGTTCTCGTCGATGTTGAGCTTGACGACCTCGATCTTGTCCGGGTTCTCGGCGGCGATCTCCTCGAGGACAGGGGCGACCATCTTGCACGGCCCGCACCACTCGGCCCAGAAGTCCACGAGCACCGGCTTGGTGCTGTCCAGGACCGCTGACTTGAAGTCGGCGTCGGTCACGATGCGCGTGGTTCCCACTGGCTCTCCTCGGACGGGGTTCGGGTCTGCTGGCTGAACGCGGGACCGCGCCTGGCGATTCCCTAGACTGACCCGCGTGGGTCGACCGGGACGTTACACGCTGGCCGTGATGGCCTGGGTCGCGGCGTACGCCGGATGGAGCACGCTGCTGGGGCTCGTCGTGGCGACCGCGACCGGGCGCGAGCTGAAGGCGGGGGACGCTCCGGACGTGTCACTGGGCACCTCGACGTTGTTCACGGTCCTGCTGCCCCTGGTCCCTACCCTCGTCGCGCTGTGGTTCAACGACTGGGCCCGGGACGGTTTCCCGACGAAGGCGGAGCGCCGCCGCGCCGAGCGAGCCGCGCCGCCGGAGTCCGTGCCGCCGGCCGCGCAGGTGGCACCGGAGTCGGCCGTGGCCGAGGACCGGCCGGCGGCCCGCTTCCCGGTCGCCCCGATCATCCGGGACGAGTAGCTACACGCCCAGCGCGGCGAGGTAGCGCTCGGCGTCGAGGCTGGCGGCACAGCCGGTGCCGGCCGCGGTGACCGCCTGCCGGTACGTGTGGTCGACCAGGTCGCCGCAGGCGAAGACGCCGGCCAGGTTGGTGTGCGTCCCGGGCGCCGTGACGACGACGTACCCGGACTCGTCGAGGTCGACCTGGCCGCGCACCAGCTCGGAGTTGGGCGTGTGCCCGATCGCGACGAACAGCCCGGTGACCGGCAGGCTCGTCTTCTCGCCGCTGTCGACGTTGGTGAGCTCGACCCCGGTGACGCTCTCGTCGCCGTGCACGTCGGACACGACGCTGTCGAAGGCGAAGGTGATCTTCGGGTCGTTCATCGCCCGCTCGGCCATGATCTTGCTGGCGCGCAGCTCGCTGCGACGGTGCACGACGGTGACCGACTTCGCGAAGCGCGTCAGGAAGGTGGCCTCCTCCATCGCGGAGTCGCCGCCGCCGACCACGACGATGTCGTGGTCGCGGAAGAAGAAGCCGTCGCAGGTCGCGCAGGAGGAGACGCCGCGCCCGATCAGCCGCTGCTCGTGCGGCAGCCCGAGCCAGTTGGCGCGCGCGCCCATGGCGAGGATCACCGCGTGGGCGGCGTACTCCGTGCTGCCGACCCGGACCCGCTTCACCGGCCCCGTGAGGTCCATCTCGGTGACGTCGTCGGTGGTCAGCTCGGCGCCGAAGCGGGCCGCCTGCTTGCGCATGCCGCCCATCAGCTCCGGGCCCATGATCCCGTCGGGGAAGCCGGGGAAGTTCTCCACCTCGGTGGTCAGCATCAGCTGGCCGCCGGCCGCGATGCCCTCGAAGACCAGAGGCTTGAGCTGCGCGCGCGCCGCGTAGAGAGCCGCGGTCAGACCGGCCGGGCCGGAGCCCACCACGATGACCTCGTGGGTGTCGCTGCTCACGTGGTCGAGCCCCCTTGTTCGCGAGATGAAGTGTTCAGCACACGTCTAACAGATGCTAGAGGTGCGATCATCCCCGCGTGTCCCCCAAGGTCGAGCGCGTCGGCGACTCTCGCTGCGTCGTCCACCCCAGCCGCCCGGCGTACGACGACTGCCCGGTCTGCCACCGGGCGCGCTGCTTCGCCGATGCCGAGCAGGCGCCCGGCGGGGGCTGCCTGGTCTGCCTGGGAGCGCCGGACGCCGACAAGCGGCGGCCGAAGCCCGACCTGAGGGCCGTCGTGGGCGCCGCCTGCCTGGCGCACCTGGCCGCCTTCGGCGCGGCCGCCATCGGCTCCGAGTACGTCGACGTGAAGTGGTTCAGCACGATCGTGCCGTTCATCGGCGGCATCGTCTGCGGCGCGGCGGCCGAGCGCGGAGCCGGCCGGGCGCGCGGACTGGCGCTGCGGATCGTGGCCGTGGTCTACGCGGTGCTCGGCGCGGCGATGGCGTTCCGCCTCGTGCCCGGCGAGCCCACGCGGCTCGAGCCGCTGCCCTACCTGGCGGCAGCCGCGGGAGCCTGGCTGTGGACCGCCCCGCCGCGCACCGTGAAGGTCAAGGCGGACGACGACGGTCAGGAGCGGGAGACCCGCTCGAAGTAGTAGAGGTCGGCGTCGGAGCGCGAGCAGCGCGGCCCGACCACGAAAACGTCCACCTGGTTCGGGTCGTCCTTGAACGCCAGGACGACGATCAGCGCCGGTCCCGTGTGCTGCCCGGTCGGGTCCTGGAAATGCGCGTAGTCGATCGCGATGGCCGGCAGGCCGGGCTCGGCGGTCAGGCTGTCGAGGCACTGGCGCAGCTTCTCCGGCGTCTTCAGCGCCTCGATCGTGGGCCCGAACTCGCTGGTGTCGCCCGGCGACGCCTGCATCGTCGTCACGCCGGCGGCGGAGTCCTTGGCGGCCTCGGCGGCCGGGGGCGCCTGGCCGGTGAGCAGGCCGGGCACGAAGGTGCGCACGTTCTCCGGTGAGTACTGCGCGCCGGAGGTGAACGTCTTGGGCTCCGGCGCCCTGGCGGCCAGCGTCGACCCGCCGCCGTCGTCCTTCGTCAGCTGGAGGTAGAGACCGGCTGCGCCGGCGCCGACGACGAGGGTCGCCGCGACGGCGACCAGGGCCGGCAGCTTGCTCTTGCGCCGCTTCTCCAGGCTCATGTCCGCGCCGGCGGAGAGCTCGGTGATCTCCGGTCGCTCGATGGTCGGAGGCCGCATCATCGGGTTGAGGGGCGTGGGTGCCGCCGGGCCGGGCGGCGCGACCGGCGTACTCGGCGGCGGGACCACCGGCGGCTGAACCGGCGGTGGCGCAACCGGCGGCGCGGCGGCGGCCGGAGCGACGACGGTCGGCGGCGTCTCGGGCGGGGCGACCGTCGGCGGGGTTGGCTGGACCGGCGGCGCCGGCCGTACCGGCGGGGCGGGGGTCGGGGGGGCGGCGGAGGCAGGCGGCACCGCGGGCGTGGGGGGCGCGGCGGGGGTGCTCACCACGAGCCCGCGCTCCTGCGCGATCGCCCGCTTCAGGACGACGGCGGCGCGTAGCGGGATGGCCAGCTCCGGTACGGCGTCCAGCTCGCTCATCGTGGTCTCGATGGCGCGCAGGTCGGCCTGGCAGAGGTCACAGCGGTTGACGTGGCGCATGACGGCGGCCGACGCGGCACCGCTCAAGTCGCCGGCCGCGTAGGCGGCCAGGTCCTCGAGGGGGACGTGGGTGGTCTTGCTCGGCGGGGTCATGAGTCACTCGATGGGGTTGGTGGTTCCTCGGCTTCGTGCTTCCTTCGCTTAGAGGCAGCGCGACCGGGCGCGGTTCCCTCCGCGTCGGGATCGCGCTGGCGCAGGTGCCCCAGCAGCACGGCGAGCTGCACGCGGCCGCGGTGGCAGCGGCTCTTGACCGTGCCGGCCGGGACGCCGAGCAGGTCGGCCGCCTCGTCGACGGAGAAGCCGTTGAGGTCGACCAGCACGATGGCCAGCCGCTGCTCGTCGCTGAGCTTCGCGAGGGCCGCCGACACCTCGTTGGCCGTCTCGCGCTCCGCCAGGTGGTCGCGCCGGTCGGCGGTCGCGGCGACCAGCGCGTCCTCGAGCGGCACGGTCGGTCGGCTGCGCTGCCGGCGTACCCGGTCGAGGCAGGCGTTGACGACGATGCGGTGCAGCCACGTGGAGAACTTGGCCTCGCTGCGGAACGAGCCGAGCGCCCGGTACGCCGAGATGAACGACTCCTGCACCGCGTCGGCGGCCTCCGTCGGATCACCGAGCGTGCGCATCGCGACCGACCAGGCGCGGTCCCGGTGCCGCATCACGAGCGCGTCGAACGCGGCGGGGTCGCCGCCGTTGTGACGCTCTACGAGCGCCGCGTCGTCGAGCTCGAGCAGTTGGTCGTCCATGCTGCCCGCGAGAGTAATCGCTAGGACCGGTAGAAGGTCACTTCGGCGAGACCCCCGCGGTGCAGCCCGCCGCTGTCGCGGACCAGCTGGGTGACCCAGACCAGCCAGTAGCGACCGGCGGTGCCCGCGGGCAGCGTCACCGTCGCGACGTCCTGCGTGCCGGACGGCAGCGTGCCCACGACCGGCGGCAGGTCGCGCGTCGGTCTCGTCGGGTCCAGGGTGTCCGTCACGCGAATCTCCAGCGCCACGCCGGCCTTGGCGAGCGCGACCTGCACCGTGCCCAGCGAGACGCGCTGCCCGAGGTCGAACATCAGCCCGACGCCGGGCTTGAACTGGCCGAACTGGTTCGTGTAGCCGCTCGTGGTCCACGCGGTGGACGGGTCGTTGTCGAAGGACAGCAGCACGCGTCCCTGATTCTCCGTCCCGTCGCCGTACGGGTCCCAGTCGCGGACGGCGGTCGGGATCACCGGCGCCCCCGGCGCGTTGGCGATGTCCGCGGAGGCGGTCGGCACGGGCTGCACGAAGCGCCGTCCGGGCCCTTCCACACGGCCGACGCTGCGGCCGACCAGCAAGGCGATGACGCCGGCGCACACGACCGCGGCCAGCGGCGCGCCCACGGTCAGCCAGCGGGTCCGCGCCTTGCCCGGCACGTGAGCCGGAGGTGGCCGGCTGCCCGACTTGGCCCCCTCGCCGGGCAGGGCCGCGAGCTCGCGGAGCAGGTGCGTCGGGGTGGCCAGGCGCTTCTTCGCCGGCACGGTCTCGGGTTGCAGCACGCGGGCGACGACCTCGTCGAGCGCCTTCGGCACGGTCGGCCGGACCTGTCGCGGCGAGAGCAGCGCACCCTTGCGGCGCGGTGCGAGCGGGAGCTTCGGCTCCGCGCCGTACGCCGACCGGCCGGTCAAGCACGCGTAGAGCAGCGCTCCGAGCGCGCGCGTGTCGCGCTCGACGTCGGTGAGATCGCTCCCGGCGGCGCTGCCCTCGGCGTCGGCCACCGTCGCCCCGACCGCGAAGTCGGTGATCTTCACCGAGCCGTCGGCGCAGAGCAGGATGTTCTGCGCGTCGAGGTCGAGATGGTGGACGCCTGCGGTGTGCGCGGCCAGCACGGCCTCGGTCACCTGCGCGGCGATCGTCGTCGCGCGCGGCGCGCTCACGGCGCCGTCGGCGAGCAGGTCCTCGAGCACCGTCCCGTCCACCCACTCGGTGACCATGAACGGCAGGCCCTTGTCCTTGTCCGCGTCGTACACGCTCGCGATCCGCGGATGCGACAGCCCGCCCGCGGCGATCGCCGCCGCGAGGAAGCGGTCGGCGCCGCCGGGGACGGCCTTCGGATCGTCGAGCGTCTTGATGGCGACCGGCCGCGCGAGCACCTCGTCGACGCCGCGCCACAACGTGGTGTGCGCGTGCTTCGCGACGGGGCGGAGTAGCCGGTAGCGCTTTGCGAGAAGTCGGTCCGGCGCCGCGGCGGTCACCGGACGGAGGCTAGCTGATGCGGCCGCCGACGTAGTCGGCGGGCATGGGGTCACGTCGCACCGTCGAGCCGGAGTGCGGCGAGTGCCAGTACGTGTTGTTGCCCGCGTAGATGCCCACGTGGTGGATGCGCCCGCTGTTGAAGACCAGGTCGCCGACGCGCAGCTCGCTGCGCTTGATGCGACGGCTCGCCGAGTACTGCGCCCCCGAGTTGTGAGGGAGGCTGCGGCCGAGCCGGCCGTAGACGTAGCGCGTGAAACCCGAGCAGTCGAAGGAGTCCGGGCCGACGGCGCCGTAGCGGTACGGCTTGCCGGCGTGCCGCGCCGCCTCCTGCACGATGCGCTGACCGAAGGTCATCGGCGAGACGCTGATGTACGCCGGTGCGCTGGTCGCCGAGTTGTAGCGCGCGTCGCCGGGGAAGCGAGTTCGGTAGACGTTGCCCGAGCTCTGCTTCCGGGTCAGCGCGGCGCGGCCCTGGCGGTTGGTCTGCAGCGTGGTGAGGTAGGTCCAGCTGCCGTCGCCGCGCCTGACGTCGTAGGCCACCTTGACGCCGGGCAGTGGCTTGTCCGCCGCGGTGACGTAGGAGTGCAGGGCGACGGTGCTGCCCTGCGGCACCGTCGTCTTGGCCGGGCTGAGCTGGACACGCGAGGTCGAGGCGCGCGCGTGGGACGGAGCCGGCGCGGGCGCCGGCGCGGGGAGTGGCGCGGCGACGGCGCTGCCGGCCTGGACGAAGATCGTGGAACCGGGGACCAGCAGGGTGAGGACAACCCCGGCCAGTCGGGCACTGAGTGCAGGCAAGACGAAGACCCTTTCCGCACGCCTGCGAGGTGAGCTGTCGGGTTAGGGCGCGGATCTGCCCTCCTCCTGCGGTGACAGGAGGTTCACCCCGAGGCCCTCGGAGGTGCGAGGGCCGGGAGACTTGGGTCCCCCGCTCCTGCCCGAACGTCGGTAGCTGGGCGCCGCGGGCTGCGGGCAGGACTCGGCGTTTCAGCCCGGGCGGGACATGGCACGGTCCGCGCTAGAACGAGCCGCGGACCAGGGAGTGACGCTAGGTCGGCCGGGAGTCGCCCGCAAACGCCACGAACGGCTTACCAAGCACGAAAACCGGACAATACGGGCGCGTTCCGCCGAGTTCGTGCGCACCCGGGCGTGAGGTTTCTCACCCTCGTGTTTCGGGCTCCCGGGCGTGTTGCGGGAGCTAGGCCGCGCGCATCTGCGGGCCGGGCACGACCGCCGCCATCGACGGGACCAGGCGGGTCACGCCGTAGAAGTCGTCCAGGTACACCGGCTGGATCTTGACGACGTCGCCGGTGCGCGGCGCAGCGATCATCATCCCGCCGCCGAGGTAGGTCGTGACGTGGTGGATGGACTGCACGTTGCCCGGCTGCGAGCCCCAGAACAGGAGGTCTCCGGCGCGGAGTCCGGCCAGGCCGGGGTGGCTGCCCGCGCGCCAGAGCTGGCGCGACGTGCGCGGCACCGTGACGCCGCGCGCGGAGAACGCGTAGCCGATGAGCCCGGAGCAGTCGAAGCTGTTCGGGCCCGTGGCCCCCCATTGATAGGGCTTGCCCAGCTGCTGGCGCATGACGTCGATCACCGAGCCCATCAGCGGGCTGACCGTGGTCGGGTCGGCGGCGAGCCGGGCGGCGGCCTCCTCGGCGGGGTAGCCCTTCGCGGCGGCCCAGGCGGCGGCGAAGTCGCCGTGGCCGACGACCTCGAAGGACTGCGAGGTGTCGGCCAGCAGCGCCGCGACCTCGGCGTCGGCCGACGCGAGCAGCGCCTGCTGCTTCGCCAGCGCCTCGTTGATGGCGGCGGTCGCGACGTCGATCTGCCGCTGCAGCTGCCCCTGCGCTCGCGACGCCGCGCGCGCCTTGGCGACGGCGACGTCCGCGGCCTTGACCTGGACCGAAGCCTCGTCGAGGACCTTGCGGCTGCCGTTGACGATCGACGAGACGTTGACGTAGCGGGCAAGCGCGTCGTGCAGGTCGCTGGCATCGAGCACCGAGGCGTACAGCGACGCGCCCCCGCCGCTCATGTAGAGCGCGCGAACCCGGTCGTTGACCTGCCGGCCGCTGTGCCGCGCCAGCTCGTGCGCGCTGCGCGCGGCCTCCTCGGCCTCCAGGTGCCGCTGGACCGCTTCGCCGAGCAGCCCCTGCGCCTCGTTGTAGGTCTCGATCGCCTGCTCGGCCTGGATCTCGAGCCGCCGCGCGCCCGCGCGCAGCTCCGCCGCGCGCTGCTGTGCGGTCGCGAGGCTGGGCTGCGCGATGGCGGACGGAAGACCGGTCAGCAGCAGCGCTGCGGCGGCCAGCCCGGCGGCGAGGCGCGCGCGGCTCACTTGGGTCGCTCCGCGGTGGCCGTCTTGGACACGTCTGCCTTCTTCTTGAGGAAGCCGATGTGCTTGAAGACGATGGTCTCCGTGTGCTTGTGCAGGGTGACGGTCACGGCGCCGGTGGTGGGGTCGACGTGGAAGTCCTCCTCCGCGAGCTCGAGGCTCCGGTCGGTCGCGTAGCCGGAGCTGGCCAGGAAGGCGCGCTTCGCGTCCTGGCTGGTCCGGTACTCCTGGACCCCGATCCTCGCGGCACTGGCCGCGGTGTCCGCGGCGGAGACGTTGGCGATGGCGACCGCGGCGACGTCGAAGCCGATGACGCCCAGGATGCCGAGCACCACGGTGAGCCGCGTGAGCCAGCCCAGGACGATGTCGCCCCGGTCCCCCCTCATCGGCCCGCCTTCCGCTGGGATCTCTCGTGACGACCATCGGCGGGTTCAGGGGGGCTCTTGAGGCGCCAGAGGCCCCCTGCCCGGTTCACTCCTGCCGCCCACGCAGGCGCTGCCGGAACACCTCGGTGACCGCGGCCACCTCCGTGAGCGACATGCGGTCGGCACACACCAGGTAGAGCGGCGCCCCCACCGCGACCCCGGACAGGATCGAGGCCACGGCGGCCGCCGTGCTGCCCTGGACGATCTGTTCTCCCATCCGCGCGGCCCCGTAGACGCCGAGTCCCATGATCGCGGCCCCTACGGCGACCCGGGTGGCCGTGCGGGTCACCCGCGCCAGGTCGAGCCCGCCGAGCCGGCGCCGGAGGATCACGGCGAAGACCACTGCCCCGAACGTGTAGGCGAGGGCATGGCCCGCGGCCAGGCCCAGCACCCGCCGCCGCCCGTCGAGGAGCGAGAACAGCAGGAGGTCCGCCCCGATGTTGACGGCGACGCAGGCGACGTTGACGAGGGTCGGTGTGCGGGTGTCCTGGAGTGCGTAGAAGACGCGCAGCAGCAGCTGGAAGAGACTGAAGGAGACCAGACCGCAGCCGAAGACGGCGAGCACCTGTCCGACGAACTCCGCGTCGGCCACCGACGACCGGCCGTGGCTCATGATCGCGACGGCGACCGGCGCGGCGAGCAGCACCAGCCCGACGGCAGCGGGGACCAGCAGGCTGATCACCAGCCGCGCGCCGTACGAGACGCTGTCGCGCAGGGCGGCGTGGTCGCGGTCGACGGCGTGTCCGCTCATCCGCGGCAGCAGTGCGGAGATCACCGACACCGAGACGATCGCGTGCGGCAGCTGGAAGAGCAGGAAGGCGTACGTGTACGCCGAGTACCCGCCGACGGTGGCCGCCCGGGCTAGCCGGATGACGACGAAGAGCCCCACCTGGTTGACGACGACGTAGCCGGCTACCCAGACGCCGAGCCGCGCCGCGCGCCGCAGACCCGGGTGGCCGCGCAGCGTCGGACGCCAGTGGAAGCCGCTGCGGCGCAGCGCCGGAAGCAGCGCGACGGTCATCACGACGACGCCGAGGGTGGTGCCCGCGCCGAGGACGGCGATCTGCGTCGTGGTGAGCCCGGTTCCCGTGGTCGGGCCGGACAGCTGCGTGAAGACCAGACCGGTGGCGACCACGACCAGGTTGTTGAGGGCGGGCGCGAACATCGGTACGCCGAAGACGCGGCGCGTGTTGAGGACCGCCGTCATCGCGGCACCGAGTCCGTAGAAGAGGACCTGCGGCAGGAAGTAGCGGAGCAGAGTGGTGGCGAGCTCACGCTCACCCGGCGTGGACTCGCGCGGGCTGAGCAGGTTCACGATCTGCGGCGCGAAGACCATGAGCGCGACGACAGCCGCGCCCAGCACGGTGACGACGGCGGTGAGCAGGGCCGAGCCGAACGCCTGCCCGTCGTCGCCGTCCTCGCGGGTGGCCTGCACGATCAGCGGTACGACGATGCTCGTGAGGACGCCGCCGAGCAGCAGCTCGTAGACGATGTTGGGGACGGTGTTGGCGAGGTTGTACGCATCCGCGACCTGCGAGATGCCGAGTGCGTAGACCATCACCGCGACGCGGAGGAAGCCGGTCGCGCGCGAGGCGACCGTGCCCAGCGCCATGACGCCCGTGGCGCCCGCGATGGACCGGCCGGGGTCGGCTTCGCTCGTCATGTCGCCGCCTCGGCGCGCGCGCGACGACGCCGGACCAGGCGCGTGGCGGAACCGATCAGCAGCAGCACGAACGCGCCACCGGTGATGTAGAGCGCCACGCGCCCGTACGCCGTCGAGCGCACGCGCAGCGCGACCGGCCGTGGCGCCAGCGGCGTGCCGTCGGGCGTCTCCAGACGCAGGTCGATGGTGAACTGCCCGGCCTGCAGCGCCTTGCCCTCGACGTCGACGGTGACGCTGCCCGGGTTGACCCGCGTGAGCTCGATGCGGTTGCCCTGCGCGAGCTCGAGCCGGTTGCCGGTGTCGATGCGCAGCTGGAGCCGCACCGGCTGGCGCAGGCCGTTGACCACCGTGATCGGGATCCGCCCCGCGTCGGAGGTCAGCGTCACGAGTCCGCCGGAGGAGATCCGGATCTGCGCGAACTGGTCGGTCAGCCGCTGCCGTACACCGCTGACCAGGGCGCGTCCGTTGGCCGGCTTGTTCCGCCACTGCGCGGACTCCGCGCGCAGGAGCGCGTCGTCGAGCAGGGCGGGGAGCGGGTCGGTCGACTCGAGCAGCATGGAGACGTAGGCCTGCCGGGTCCGCCGCGCGGCACGCAGCTCGTCGAAGTACGACGCGGGCAGCTCCGCGGCTTGCGCGTCCGCGGGATAGCTCACCGTCCGGGCGTACGTCGAGCGGCTGTGGTCGAGCAGGTCGCGCAGCGGGACGCCGCGCAGCCACGGCGCGTCGGCGGTCGCGCGCAGCAGCCCGCGGGCGAAGCCGGCGCCCGGGTCCCACATGCGCGGCGGCGTGACGACCAGGTCCCGTCCGGTGTTGGGCCGTTCGAGCATGAACATGGCGGTCTCGGCGAGGAACCGTTGCACGCCGACGGCCGGGCCGTCCGAGCCGGGTCCCGCGGCGAGCAGGTCGGCGAACACGGCATCCGCGACCAGCGCCGTCATCGAGCCGCCGGCGCCGCTGGGCAGGTCATAGGGGGCAGTGGGGGTGAACGTCGGCGGGTCGACGAGCGGCACCGCGTTGTCCGCGGCCACGAAGGCGCGCACCTCCAGCCCGGCCAGCGCCTCGATGGCCGGCTGCGTCACCGCGCCGCCGGGCGGCCAGGCCAGGTCCTTCGCCACCGTGATGCCGAGCCGGTCGCGCAGGGCGCGCAGGCCGATGCCCTGGGCCTTGGCGAGGTCGGTGGTCAGTCCGTTGCGGACGAGCGCGACGACGTCCGGGTCGGCGTACGGCAGGCTGAGCACCCGCTCGGGCGCCGCGCCGAACGCGCGCCGGGCGGCCTCGAGCCAGGACCGGGCCGCGCCCTCACCGGCGCCGGGCCGCTCCTGCTCGCCGGGTGGGCGCACCTGGTAACCCTCGGCCATCGTCGCGGTCGCGGCGATCAGCTCCGGGTCCACCGCCCACGTGACCGGCGCCGGCGCGTTCTCGTCGGCCGCGCTGAGCAGGCCGGCCAACCGCCCGCCGGGGCCGAGCTCCTGCGCGAGGCCGTCGTCGAGGAAGGTCTGGTCCGGTCCGCGCCGGGTGTCGCCGAGCAGCGGCCAGACCCAGGCGACGTTGGTGGCCGCGATGCGGTCGTGCGGCCACCACATGAGGAACGTGTCGACGGCGGCGACCGGCTCCTGCCGGCAGCCCTCGCACGGCGCGGCACGCACGGCGATGCGGACGGCGTGCAACGAAGGCTCCGCGCCACGCAGGCCGTTCATGTCGTCGGCCGGGATGTCGAGGCTCAGGGGGAGCTGTCCGCCCGGCGGCACCACGCCGTCGACGTCGATCTCCGTGGTCGGTCCATCGCCCTCCGGCTCCTCGGCGAGGCTGTGCAGCTGCGACCGCGACCGGATGCTGCCACCGGTGTGCAGGACGACGTGGACATCGTGCAGCGCCTCCGCGCTGTCGTTGGCCACCGCGCCGCGCAGCGAGAACGGGACCTCCGGCGCGGCGTACGCGCCGATGCCGGTGAGCACGAGCCGCCCGGTCGTCGGGTCGCTCGTCTGCGCCAGAACCGGGCTGCCGAGCGCGAGGGGCGCGACGCAGGCGAGGGCGAGCGCCGCCCGGTTCACGCAGAGTCCTGCAGCAGGTCCGGGATCTGGTCCAGGAGCGCGCGTTCGTCGGCGTAGGCGAGCCGCTCGCCGGCTTCCGCGAGCGGGAACCAGGCGACCTCCTCGACCTCGACGTCGTCCGCCGAGAGCACCCCGCCGGTGGCCAGCAGCAGGAAGTGGTGAACGGTCTTGTGGATGCGCCGCCCGTCGGCGACGAACCAGAAGTCGATGGTGCCCAGCCGGCCCACCACGTCGCCGGTGATGCCGGTCTCCTCGGCCACCTCGCGGACCGCGGCCTGCTCCGGTGTCTCGCCCACCTCGATGTGCCCCTTGGGCAGCGACCAGAGGAGGCGGCCACGGCGATCGACCCGCCCGATCAGCGCGCCGTTGGCGTCCTCCGCGAGCCGGTCGACGACCAGCCCGCCGGCCGACGTCTCCTCCACGCGGACCAGCCGGCTGCGCGGCGACCGGGCGCGGTGAGCGGACACCCGCCGATCGTAGTGACCTGCCGGGTCGACCCCTATGACCGCCCGACGTGCGTGGGATCGCGCAGGTCGACCGCGCGGGGCTGAGCGCCGGTGACGGCGGCCAGGTCGCGGTAGCGGATCTTCAGCGCCGTGCCGCCGTCGCCGGTCGGCGCGTAGACGATGTCGGAGCCGGCCAGGTCGTCGGCGAGCCGCAGCGACAGGCTGCGCGGGAGGCAGACCGGAGGGAGCAGCGCGGCCGCGAAGTCGGTCATCGCGCTGACCGCCTCGGGCTGCAGCGCGATGGTCCCGTCCGGCGGATCGGCCTCGGCGTGCGCGGGGTGCCCGACGGCCACCGGCCCCTGCGGACCCTCGAAGACGCGGACGACCAGGCAGGCGTCGGCCGGTACGCCGAGCACCTCCGGCAGCTCCTCCGCCGAGTGCACGCCGCGCGCGAGATGCACGATCTCGTGGGGGATCGCTGCCTCGAGCAGCGCCAGGTGCACGTCCAGCGGGCCCTTCATGCGACCTCCGTCGCCCCCGTGCTGCGTCTCGACAGCGAAGGCCACCGTAACCGGCGTGACCGAGCCCTGTAACCCCGTACTCTTGTCTCCCGTGTCCAGACTCACGACCGCCCAGCAGCATGCCGTCGCCGAGCTGCTGCGTATCTCGCCGGTGGCCGACGATCTGGCCGGCCGGTTCGCGGCCGCCGGGTTCCGGCTCTACCTGGTGGGCGGCTCGGTCCGGGACGCGCTCCTCGGGCGGCTCGGCGACGACCTCGACTTCACGACCGACGCGACGCCGGCACAGGTGCTGGAGATCGCCGAGGGCTGGGCCGAGACGACCTGGTCGGCCGGGATCGCCTTCGGCACCGTGGGGCTGTTCCGGCACGGGCTCAACCTCGAGGTGACGACCTTCCGCGCCGAGGCCTACGACGCCGACTCGCGCAAGCCCGCGGTCGAGTACGGCACGTCGCTCGAGGACGATCTCTCCCGGCGCGACTTCACCGTCAACGCGATGGCGGTGTCCCTGCCCGACCACACGTTCGTCGACCCGTACGACGGGCTGCGCGATCTCGCGGGACGCACGCTGCGGACTCCGGGCGCGCCGCAGGACTCCTTCTCCGACGACCCGTTGCGGATGCTGCGCGCCGCGCGTTTCGCGTCGCAGCTGCAGTTCACACCGGAGCCGGCCGTGGTCGCGGCGATGACCGAGATGGCCGAGCGGCTGGCGATCGTGTCGCCGGAGCGGATCCAGGGCGAGCTGTCGAAGCTGCTCGTCGGCGCGGTCCCGACGACCGGGCTCGAGCTGCTGGTCGACACCGGGCTGGCCGAGCACATGCTCAAGGAGCTCCCCGCGCTGCGCCTCGAGATGGACCCGATCCACCAGCACAAAGACGTCTACCGGCACAGCCTCGCCGTGCTCGAGCGGGCCATCGCCAGCGAGCCCGAGGGGCAGCCGGACCTGACCCTGCGGATGGCGGCGCTGCTCCACGACATCGGCAAGCCGCGCACGCGCGCGATCGGCCCGGACGGCGTGAGCTTCCACCACCACGAGGTGGTGGGTGCGCAGCTGGCCCGCGCCCGGCTCAAAGCGCTGCGCTACCCGAAGGCGTTCATCGACGACGTCTGCACGCTGATCGAGCTGCACCTGCGCTTCCACACCTACCGCATGGGATGGAGCGACTCCGCCGTACGCCGATACGCGCGCGACGCGGGTCCGCTGCTCGACCGGCTCAACCGGCTGGTCCGCTCCGACTGCACGACGCGCAACCGGCGCAAGGCCGCCGACCTGGCCGCGGCGTACGACGAGCTGGAGCAGCGGATCGCGCGGCTGGCCGAGGAGGAGGAGCTGGCCGCGATCCGTCCGGACCTCGACGGCCGGGAGGTCATGGAGCTGCTCGGCGTGCCGCCCGGCCCGATCGTCGGCCGCGCGCTCGACTTCCTGCTGGAGCTGCGCCTGGAGGAGGGGCCACTCGGCCACGACGAGGCCGTGGACCGCCTGCGCGCCTGGGCCGCCGCCGGGGGCGGCCGGACCGACCGCGCGGAAAGCGGCAAGTCGGGCTGATCGGGCTGGTCACTTGTGACTAGGCCGGAATGACCCGTACGGACGATGTTCCGCCGTGCGCCGGGCTCCGATCATCGGGGTGTGCCCGGACAAAGCGCCTCCCCCGCGCCGCGCCCTGGTCCCTCGCGGGCCTGGTCCGTAGCCATTGCGGGCGTCGCGCTGGCGATCGGCGTACTCACCGTCCTGGTCCCCCAGGGTGCCGGCGGTGCTCCGGGACCGGTGGTGCTCAGCCAGCTGCACGACGTCCGTGTCGTGCGCGGCGGCGCGTCGCACGTGCCGTCCGAGGGAGAGCAGCTCCGCGCCGACGACCACGTCGTCACCGGGCCCAACGGCGGCGCCGTCATGTCGGTGGGCGACCGTCGCGTCGTCCTGGACCGCCTCACGGAGGTCGTCGTCCCGAATGGCGGCGTCGTGTCCATCGCGCGGGGGAGCATGCTGGTCGACCGGCGTTCCGGGCCTGGCATCAGCGTCCGCGCCGGCGAGGTGTCCCTGGACCGGATCGATCCCGGTGCCCTGCGCGTCGACCGCGGCTACGCGGTGCGGGTCTCGGTGTACTCGGGCCAGGTCCGGGCGACCACGTCGAGCGGCCGCTCGCTCGACATTCCCGGCCTCTTCCACGTCGACGCACCCGGCCGCGCGCTGCCCACCGTCCCCGCGCCCCTCACGCTGACGGGGCACCGCTGGGAGCAGGAGATCCTGCCCGGCGTCGTCGCGGACGACGTCGCGCTGACCGCTCTCGCCCGCGGCATCGACGGCACCGAGCGCCTGCGCACCGTCAGCTCGGCCCTCAAGGTGCTGCCCGTCAAGTACGCACCCGCTCCCGGTTTCCTCGACCCGGTCGCCGGTGGCAGCGAGCTGCTGCTGGCCCGCGCGATCGGCGACACCGCACAGCGCACCGCGGCCGGCTCGGACGGTACGACGACGGCCATCGGCCTCCGGCGCGCCGGCGCTTCGTGGGGGGTCGTGGTGGCCCTGCTGAACACCTCCCGGGCGTCGATCGCCGCGCGGCTCGCCGACCTGCTCGACGCGGCGAACGCGCTGCCGGCCGAGGCCCCGTTGCCTCCGGTGGGCTCCGTCCTCGCCGGTGGTCCGGTCCGCGTGCCGACGCCGGGTTCGTCGGCCGCGGCACCGCGACCCGGCGCCACCCGGCCCCCGGCGCCCAACCCCGGCCCGGACGTGTCGGTAGCGACCGACCCGGTCGAGACCGTCATCGGGACCGTGCGCGGGCTCCTGCCCACGCCCGTGGACGGCCTGCTCAGCCCGCTGCTGGACCCGGTGCAGGGGCTGCTGGAGCCGCTGCTGGGTGGGGGGAGCGCCACGCCGCCCGGCTGAACGCCACCTGATAGAGCACCGCGGTCGTCGCGTAGCCGACGGCGATGAACACGAGCACCGGGTAGGACTTGCCGGACGGCGGCAGCGTGAACGCGCCGACAGTCGCCGCGGCGACGAACGCGACGTTGAACACGATGTCGTAGAAGGAGAACACGCGGCCGCGGTAGTCGTCCTCGATGCTCTGCTGCACGATCGTGTCGACGCAGATCTTCGAGCCCTGCGCGGCGAGCCCGAGGAAGAACGCCGCCCCCAGCATCGCGAGCTTGGTGTACGGGATGCCGAACACCAGCTCCGCCAGGGCCGCGGCGCCGAAGCAGAGGATGACCCACTCCTCAGTGCCGATCCGGCGGGTGACCGCGGGGGTGATCGTCGCCGCCACGAGGAAGCCCACGGCCGAGGCGGCGAAGAGCTGACCCAGTCCGGTCAGCCCGTTACGGAGGTAGCGACCGTCCTCGAAGTAGTTCTTGTAGAGCAGCAGCGTCGCGATGGAGGACAGGCCGTAGAAGAAGCGGTGCGCCGCGATGGCGAGCAGCGCGTGCGCCGTACGGCGGTAGTGCCAGACGTGCTGGGCCCCGTCGACGAGCCCGCGGTAGACGCGGCGCAGCGCCTCGACCGTCTCCGGGCGATCCGGGTCGTGGTCCGGACCGAGCAACGACCTGCCCATGCGCAGCGCGGCCAGCGCGGCCAGCACATAGGTGCCCGCGGCGACGACCATGACGGCGGCGTCGCCGGCGTCGCTCTTGCCCACGACCTGCCGTACGGTGAGGCCGACCCCCCCGCCGAGGATCGCGACGATCGTCCCCGACGTGGTCGACACCGAGTTGCCCAGCACCAGCCGGTCGTCCGGGAGCACGTGCGGGAGCGCCGCGGACAGCGCGGCCAGCAGGAAGCGGTTCACCGACAGCACGGCGAGTGCCGCGACGTAGAAGCGCACGCCGGAGACGTCGGCGGCCACCAGCAGGGCGACACCGAGGACCATCACCGCGCGGAGCAGGTTGGCGTAGAGCAGGATCCGCTGCCGGCTCCACCGGTCGATGAGCACACCGGCGAAGGGTCCGACCAAGGTGTAGGGGAGGAGCAGCGCGGACAGCGCGGCCGCGGTGTCGCGCGCGGTCGGCGCAGACTCCGGCCGGAAGAAGACGAAGTTGGCCAGCCCGACCTGGAAGATCCCGTCGGAGAGCTGTGACGTCAGCCGGGTGGCGTACAGCGACCGGAAGTCACGCTCGCGGAAGACGGCACGCAGTCCGCCGCGAGTGCTCACCCGCCCAGACTACGAGCAGGTGCGGGCTCCTAGGAGCCCGCGATGAACTGCTCGGTCAGCTGACGGCAGACGTCGTCGCGGTACTGCACGGGCGGCGACTTCATGAAGTAGCTGGACGGCCCGAGCAGCGGACCGCCGACGCCACGGTCCTTCGCGATCTTGCAGCAGCGGATCGCGTCGATGACGACACCGGCCGAGTTGGGGGAGTCCCAGACCTCGAGCTTGTACTCCAGGTTCAGGGGCACGTCGCCGAAGGCGCGGCCCTCGAGGCGCACGTAGGCCCACTTGCGGTCGTCGAGCCAGCCGACGTAGTCGGACGGCCCGATGTGGATGTTCTTCTTGCCCAGGTCGTGGGACAGCTGCGACGTGACGGCTTGCGTCTTGGAGATCTTCTTGGACTCCAGGCGCTCGCGCTCGAGCATGTTCTTGAAGTCCATGTTGCCGCCGACGTTGAGCTG
>CAZYXZ010000038.1:0-29452 GCA_964651395.1 uncultured Frankiaceae bacterium | reverse complement strand
TCATCGAGCCGAACAGCGCGCCGTCCTGGAAGAGGACGCCGAAGAGCTTGCGGACCTCGTAGAGCTCCTTCTCGTGGAGATTCGGCACGTCGCGGCCGTCGACGTAGACGTGCCCGCGGTCCGGCTTGAGCAGCCCCACGAGGTGCTTGAGGAAGACCGACTTGCCGGTGCCAGACGGCCCGAGCATCACCGAGATCTCACCCGCGGGGAGTGTGAGGCTCACGTCCTGGAAGATCGTCTGCCGGCCGAAGGACTTGGTCAGCCCCTCCACCCGGATCTCGACGCCCAAGGCCACTCCCTCTCGGTCGTGATCACCACGCTGTGACCCGGGTCACATTAGTACGCAGAAGGGGCGGCCCGCAGGCCGCCCCTCGTGTGTCGTCTGTCGGGCCGGCCTCAGGCCGCCCCTCCGTACGCGAGTGTGTGGCTACTTGACGGTCACCGACGCGCCGGCGGCCTCGAGGGCCTCCTTCGCCTTGTCGGCGGTCTCCTTGTTGACCTTTTCGAGCACCGGCTTCGGCGCACCGTCGACCAGGTCCTTGGCCTCCTTCAGGCCGAGGTTGGTCAGCGTGCGCACCTCCTTGATGACCTGGATCTTCTTGTCGCCGGCAGCCTCGAGGATGACGTCGAACTCGTCCTGCTCGGCGGCCTCGGCGGACACGCCGCCGCCGCCGCCGGCGGCCGGCGCGGCCGCGACGGCGACCGGAGCGGCAGCGGTGACGCCGAACGTCTCCTCGAACTGGCTGACGAACTCGCTCAGCTCGAGGAGGGTCATCTCCTTGAACGCGTCGAGCAGCTCGTCGGTCGAGAGCTTGGCCATGGTCGTACTCCTTCTTCTGGTCTAGCCCTCGGTCGGGGCAGTCTCTTCGGTAGTGGTGTCGGTGCTTGCCTCGACCTCGGCGGGTGCCTCGACCTCAGCGGGTGCTTCGGGTACTGCCTCTGCTACCGGCTCCGCGGGAGCCTCGGCTGCCTTCTGGTCGCGGAGCGCAGCGGCCAGGCGGGCGGTCTTCGACAGCGGTGCGGCGAAGAGGCTGACCGCCTGGGACAGCGAGCCCTTCATCGCGCCGGCCAGCTTCGCCAGGAGCACCTCGCGGGACTCCAGGTCGGCCAGCTTCTTGAGCTCGGCCGGCGTGACCGGCTTCGCGTCGAGCACGCCGCCCTTGATGACGAGCAGCGGGTGCGCCTTGGCGAAGTCGCGCAGGCCCTTGGCGGCCACGACGACGTCACCCTGCACGAAGGCGATCGCGGTCGGCCCCTCGAGCAGCGCGTCCAGGTCGAGGCCGGCCTGCTTGGCGGCGATCTTGGTGAGCGTGTTCTTGACCACCGCGTACTGGACACCGTCGCCCAGTGCGCGACGCAGCTCCTTCATCTCCGCGACGTTGAGCCCGCGGTACTCCGTGACGACGGCTGCGCCCGAGGACGTGAACGCCTCGGTGATCTCGGCCACGGACGCGGCCTTGTCGGACCTCGCCATGTGCCTCCTGTCTCGGGTTCAGGCCGGCGTTCCGGGGCCCGAGACGGCGAACGCCCCGGCGCTAGGCGCGGGGGACGCGACCACTTGTCGGTCGCGGGCCGGCGTCAGCCGGCCGAAAGAATCCCTGCACCTGCGCGGGCCGCCCGACTTCTCGGGACCTTCGGCCGCACCGAAGTGCGGCAACCGGCGGTCTCTGGCTGTGGAGAGGGTACCTCAACCCGCGGGAGTGTCCTCCATCAGGTTGCGGAGCTTGTTCGTATCGACGGGGATGCCGGGGCCCATGGTCGTGGCCATGGTGATCTTCTTGAGGTAGCGGCCCTTGGCCGTCGACGGCTTGGCGCGCACCACCTCGTCGAGCGCGGCGGCGTAGTTCTCGACCAGCTGCTCGGGGCTGAAGCTGACCTTGCCGATCACCATGTGCAGGTTGCCCTGGCGGTCGACGCGGTACTCGATCTTGCCGCCCTTGATGTCCGTGACGGCCTTGCCGACGTCGTTGGTGACCGTGCCGGTCTTCGGGTTCGGCATGAGGCCACGCGGGCCGAGCACGCGGCCGAGCTTGCCGACCTTGCCCATGAGGTCCGGGGTCGCGACGGCGGCGTCGAAGTCGAGGAAGCCGCCCTCGACGCGCTCGATCAGGTCGTCGCCGCCGACGTAGTCGGCGCCGGCCGCGCGAGCCTCGTCCGCACGCTCACCCGTGGCGAAGACGGCGACGCGCGCGGTCTTGCCGGTGCCGTGCGGCAGGTTGACCGTGCCGCGGACCATCTGGTCGGCCTTGCGCGGGTCCACGCCGAGCCGGATGGCCACCTCGACCGTCGGGTCGAACTTCGTGTAGACGGTCTGCTTGGCGATCTTCACGGCCTCGAGCGGGCTGTAGATCTTGTCCGGCTCGATGAGAGCCGCGACGTTGCGGTAGTTCTTGCTGCGCTTCGGCATGGTTGCTCCATCCGTTCGTGGTCCATGCGGGCCGGCCACCCTGGCCGTCCCTCCCACGCGTGCTGTGCTACTTGACCGTGATGCCCATCGACCGGGCCGTGCCGGCGACGATCTTCTCGGCGGCGTCGAGGTCGTTGGCGTTGAGGTCGGGCATCTTGGTCTCCGCGATCTCGCGCACCTGCGCACGCGTGACCGAGCCGACCTTGGTCTTGTGCGGCTCGCCGGAGCCCTTCTCGAGACCGGCGGCCTTCTTGAGCAGTACGGCGGCCGGCGGCGTCTTGGTCACGAAGGTGAACGAGCGGTCCTCGTAGACGCTGATCTCGACCGGGATGACCAGCCCACGCTGGTTCTCGGTCGCGGCGTTGTACTGCTTGCAGAAGTCCATGATGTTGACGCCGTGCTGGCCCAGCGCCGGACCGACCGGCGGGGCGGGCGTCGCTGCGCCGGCGTTGATCTGCAGCTTGATGATCGCGGCGAGCTTCTTCTTCGGGGGCATCGCAGGTTACCTATCGCATTCTGTGTCGGGGCGGGCAGCTAGATCTTGGCGACCTGGCTGAAGGAGAGCTCGACCGGGGTCTCCCGGCCGAAGATGTTGACGAGCACCTTGAGCTTCTGGCTGTCGACGTGGATCTCGTTGATCGACGCCGGGAGCGTGGCGAACGGCCCGTCGGTGACCATGACCGACTCGCCGACCTCGAAGTCGAGCTTCGGCGCGACCTTGGGCTTGGTGGGCGCCGGCGCGAGGATCTTGATGACCTCGTTGCGGGTCAGCGGCGACGGGCGCGAGGTCTGGCCGACGAAGCCGGTGACGCCGGGAGTGTTGCGGACGACGGACCAGGAGTGGTCGTCGAGGTCCATGCGCACGAGCAGGTAGCCCGGGAAGACCTTGCGCTGCACCATCTGGCGCTTGCCGGACTTGATCTCCTGCACCTCCTCGGTGGGCACCTCCACCTGGAAGATCCGGTCCTCCATGTTCATGGAGGTGATCCGGGACTCGAGGTTGGCCTTCACCTTGTTCTCGTAGCCGGCGTAGGAGTGCACGACGTACCACTCGCCCGGTGCGTCCTCGATGGCGCGGACGAGCTCCGCGTTGGCCGTGACGGCGGGGTCGTCGGCCGGCAGCTCATCGGATTCTTCGGCCTCGGGCTGAGCCGCGCTGGGGTCATCGGCCGATGCCTCGGCGGCTACCGCCGCCTCGGCCGCGTCGGTCGCCGGCTCGGACTCTGCGGTCTCAGCTACCTCGCCTGCCGGCTCTTCGACGGCCGGCTCGGGAGCCGAGGGCTCGACCGCGCCGTAGGCGGACTCGGTGGGGTTGGCGAAGGGCGAGCCGGGGCGCGGGGCGGCCTCGACCGTCTCGACGGCGTCGACCGACTCGGCCTCGGCCGTCTCGTCGGTGTCGACTGCCGGTGTTTCGGTGCTGATCTCGGACACGAAGGCGCTTCCTCGTAGGGGCTTGTCTGTGGTGGTGCGGGGTCTAGCCGAACAGCCAGCCGGCCAGCTTCACGAAGCCGAAGTCCATGCCCGCCACGATCAGGATGATCACCGTGACGAATACGAGCACGATCGCCGTGTAGCTGAGCAGCTCCGCCCGGCTCGGCCAGATGACCTTGCGGAGCTCGGCGACGATCTCCCGGTAGAACGTGCGGATCCGGGAGAACAGCCCGGGTCGGCCACCCTTCTTCCCACCCTTGCCACCCGCGGCTGCCGGCTTGGGGGCCGGTGACTCGGTGGTCGTCGTGGTCGTCACGGTGCTGCCTTCCTAGGTCGTCACGGAGCTGGGGTCGTGCCGGTCGAGCAGCAGGGCAGGAGGGACTCGAACCCCCAACCGCCGGTTTTGGAGACCGGAACTCTGACCAATTGAGCTACTGCCCTCTGAGGCGGAGGACAACCTGACCGCGGGCGCGCCGAGGTAAGGGCGTCCGAGCCCAGACGGAGAAGTGTAGCCACGCGTGCGGAGACCGGCCAACCGCACCGGAAACCGGCGGGGACTAGACCTCGGCGGCGACGGCGGTGCGGCGGCCGCGCACGAGACGCCAGGCGACGATGCCCAGGCCGGCGGCTGCGACGGCGCTCACGCCGGCGGACGCGGCCACGAGAGAGGGCCGGGCACCGCTCACGACACCGCGACCGAGCACGGCCGCACGCTCGACCGGAGCAGGGGTGGCGGCACGCTCGAGCAGCTGCTCGAGCAGCCCCGAGGGTGGCGCGGCCGGGACGAGCGCGAGGTCGGCGAGGGTCCGGCGTACCGAGCGGTAGGAGGCGGCCAGCGCCGCACAGTCGGGGCAGTCGGCCAGGTGGGCGCGCAGCTCGGTGGCCCGGCGCGTGCTCAGCTCGTGGCCGTCCAGGCCGGGCAGGTCGGCCCGTACGGCGGCGCACACGGCGTCCTCGGCGGTGGTCGTCCTCATGCTGTGCTGCCCTTCCTGGTCCGGCCGCGCTGCGGCAGCCGGGTCACGGTCTCGTCGAGCAGGGAAGCCCGCAGCCGCTCGCGCGCACGGAACAGGCGCACCTTGACGGCGGTCTCGGTCAGGCCGGTGGCCCGCGCCACCTCGGCGGTGGACAGGCCTTCGACGTCCCGGAGGACGACGATCGTGCGGGAGGACTCGGGCAGCGCGGCCACGGCCGCCTGGGCCCGGCTGAGCAGCTCGGCCCGCTCCGCGCGCTCCTCGGGCCCGGCGTCCGGGTCGACCAGGTTCGCGTGGCCCTCCCCCGGCGCGGCGAAGGCCTCGAGGCCCGGCCGGGCCTGGCGCGAGCTCTTGCGGAGCGCGGACAGGGAGGTGTTGACGGTCACCCGGTGCAGCCAGGTGCCGAACGCGGACTCGCCCCGGAACCCCGCCACGGAGCGGAGAACGCGCACGTACACCTCCTGGGTCACGTCGGCGGTGTCCTCGCGGTCCCGGGTGAGCCGGTACGCGAGCGCGAAGACATCCGCGTAGGTCGCTCGGATGAGGGCATCGAGCGCCCCGGCCTCTCCTCGCTGGCATGCGCGGACGACCTCGGGGTCGACATCCATCAAGTGATTGGACCCCTTCCCGGGTATCGGGTTACATCGACGTCGCCAGTCTCGTGCACACAACCCTGTAACGGAAGGTGCCCATGGCCGCCCGCATCTCGCGCCGCGTCGGATCCATCGCGGAGTCCGCCACGCTGGCCGTCGACGCGAAGGCCAAGGCGCTCAAGGCGGCCGGCCGGGACGTGGTGGGCTTCGGGGCCGGGGAGCCCGACTTCCCGACCCCGGCACACATCGTCGAGGCCGCCGCGGCCGCCTGCCGGGACTCCCGCTACCACCGCTACAGCCCGACCCCCGGCCTTCCGGAGCTGCGGGAGGCGATCGCGCTCAAGACGAAGCGCGACTCCGGGTACGACATCGCCGCGTCCCAGGTGCTGGTCACCAACGGTGGCAAGCAGGCGGTCTACCAGACCTTCGCCACGCTGCTCGACCCGGGTGACGAGGTGCTCCTGCTCGCGCCGTACTGGACCACCTACCCGGAGGCGATCGCGCTCGCCGGGGGCGTCCCGGTGGTCGTGTCCAGCGACGCGGCCAGCGGCTTCCGCTCCACCGTGGCCGAGCTCGAGGCGGCCTGCACCGAGCGCACGAAGGTGCTGCTGTTCGTCTCACCGAGCAACCCGACCGGTGCGGTGTACCCGCCGGAGGAGGTCGAGGCGATCGGTCGCTGGGCCGCGTCGCGCGGGCTCTGGGTGGTCACCGACGAGATCTACGAGCACCTGACGTACGGCGCCGCGCAGCACGTGTCGATGCCGGTCGTCGTACCAGAGCTGGCCGAGCGCTGCGTCATCGTGAACGGCGTCGCGAAGACGTACGCGATGACCGGCTGGCGCGTGGGCTGGATGGTCGGCCCGGCCGACGTCATCACCGCCGCGACGAACCTCCAGTCGCACGCGACCAGCAACGTGAACAACGTCGCGCAGGTGGCTGCGCTCGCGGCCGTCGGCGGCGACCTCAGCGCGGTGGCCGAGATGCGCGCTGCGTTCGACCGCCGCCGGCAGCTGATGCACCGGCTGCTCACGGCGATCCCCGGCGTCACCTGCCCCGAGCCGGAGGGCGCCTTCTACGCGTTCCCGTCGGTGGAGGGCGTACTGGGCCGGACGATCCGCGGCCGGACGCCCACGTCGTCGGTCGACCTGGCCGAGCTGGTGCTCGAGGAGGCGGAAGTGGCCGTCGTCCCGGGCGAGGCGTTCGGCGCGCCGGGCTACTTCCGGCTCTCGTACGCCCTCGGCGACGAGGACCTCGAGCGCGGCGTCCTCCGGATGGGCGCACTTCTCGCCGAGGGCTAGTTCGGGCGGAAGCGCTTGAGGAAGCGGTCGTAGTTCCGCCTGGACTCGAGGTCGCGGTAGTCCGGGTCGGTGTCGTGGTAGCCACGGTGGCGGTGTCGCGTCGCCGGCAACGGCTCGGTCATCACCACCCGGCCGCCGGTCTCGCGCAGGGCGTAGCAGAACTCGATGTCGGCATTGCGGTAGAAGCGCGCCTTCGGATCCGGGCCCCCGACGGCCAGCGCGGCGCTGCGGCGTACGGCGAGCAGGTAGCCCAGCACGGCATCCACCTCCCCCGTCTCCGCGTCGTGGAACTCGCGCCAGGAGGGATCGGCGCGGACACCCCATCCACCGGCCGCCACGACCGTGGGGTCCGCGAAGGCCGCGAGCACGGGAGTGACGGCGTCGCCGGTCAGCTCGACCGACGGGTCGAGCCAGACCTGGACCGCCGCCGTGTCGGCCCGCAGCAGTGCCGTGCGCGCCGCCGCCCAGCCCAGCGGAGACGCCAGGTGCCAGGCCGTGACCCGGTAGGGGGCGTTGCGGGCGATCTCCTCGACGGCGACGCCGGCGTCGCTCGCGTTGTCGAGCAGCAGCAGGGGGGCCGTCGTGTGCTCCAGCACCGCATCGGCGGCCCGGCGCAGGTCGTCGGCCCAGCCCTCGACCAGGACCGCGACCGCGACGGCGCCGGCGTCCGGCTCCGCGCTGCGGTCGGGGAGCGCGAGGGTGACGTCGAACGGCGGCCTCGGTTCGAGGGCGAACCCGTCGGCGGAGTCGCGGACGACCCAACCGCGGTCGGCGATGGCGTCGCGGAGGTCGTCGGCGAGGGCGAAGTCGCGGGCGGCCCGGGCGGCCGTGCGGCGCTCCGCCAGCGACCGGACGTCGTCCGGCGGCTCGGTCAGGCCAGCCTCACGACGGCGCGCGCACCGCTGAGCACGCGGTCGTCACCGCTCGTCGCGGTCAGGTCGACCACGACCGTGCCGTCGTCGTTCTTCGCGGACACCTCGCCGGTGACGGTCAGCTGAGCGCCGCCCTCGTCCGGGACGACGACCGGCTTGGAGAAGCGGACCCGGTACTCGACGACGGCGCCCGGGTCGCCGACCCAGTCGGTCACGACGCGGCCCGCCTCGGCCATGGTGAACATGCCGTGCGCGATGACGTCGGGCAGCCCGACCGCCTTGGCGAGGCGCTCGTTCCAGTGGATGACGTTGAAGTCGCCGGAGGCGCCGCAGTACATGACGAGGTTGACGCGCTGGATGTCGAAGGTCTGTGCCGGCAGCTCGGTGCCGACCTCGACGTCGGCGTAGGCGATCTTCGCGGCCATCAGCCCTCCGCCTCCGGCGCGGTGCCGCGCGACACGATGGTGTTGGTGAGCGTGCACACGACCTCGCCGTCCGCGGCGGTGAGGTCGGCCGACCAGGTGAGCAGCTCGTTGCGGCCCTTGGCCGAGATGTCGGTGATGGTGAGCGTGCCGGTCAGCTCGTCGCCGGCCCTGATGGCGCGACGGTAGGAGAACTGCTGCTCGCCGTGCACGACCATGGCGTAGTTGAGACCCAGGTCGGGGTCGAAGACCACGGCGCCCATCTTGAGGCCTACGACGATGGCGAAGGTCGGCGGGGCGATGAGGTCCGGATGGCCGAGCGCCTTCGCGGCCGCGAGGTCGTGGTAGGCCGGGTTCTGGTCGCCGATGGCGGTCGCGAACTCGCGGATCTTCTCGCGGGAGACGTAGTACGGCTCGCTCGGGGGGGCCTGGCGGCCGATCCAGCCCTTGTTCAGCGGCATCGCAGGCGGACTAGCGGGTTTCCTTGTGCGGCTGGTGCGTGCGGCAGTTCGGGCAGTACTTCTTCATCTCCAGGCGGTCCGGGTCGTTACGCCGGTTCTTCTTGGTGATGTAGTTGCGGTGCTTGCACTCGCTGCACGCCAGCGTGATCTTCGGTCGTACGTCGTTCGCGGCCACGGGAAGTCCTTCTTGAAAGTCTTGGGAGTGCCGAAAGGGTAACCGACCCGAGGGCCGGCTGGAAAACCGGGTCTGGTAGCGGTGGCAGGATTCGAACCTGCGACACAGCGATTATGAGCCGCTTGCTCTGCCCCTGAGCTACACCGCCGTCAGCGACGCCGAAGCGCCGCATGGAGCCCCCTTACGGAATCGAACCGTAGACCTTCTCCTTACCATGGAGACGCTCTGCCGACTGAGCTAAGGGGGCACTGCGCCCGGCGAGGTTACCTGCTCTGTCCTCGCCGGGCGAAACACCGTCTCGTACCGAAATGCAGTGGCGGGTGCAGGGTTCGAACCTGCGTAGGCGTAGCCGACGGATTTACAGTCCGCTCCCTTTGGCCGCTCGGGCAACCCGCCTTGGTCCCGTTGCCGGGGCCGGTCGTGCCTGTCGCCGCTCGCGCGGCGACGGGCGGAAGGATAGCCGATAGCCTCGCTCCCGCCGACTCGGATCCGCACCGGAGGTCTAGGACAGCATGGCCGACCCGTCGTTCGACATCGTCAGCAAGGTGGACAAGCAGGAGGTCGACAACGCCCTCAACCAGACGGCCAAGGAGATCGCCCAGCGCTACGACTTCAAGGGGGTGGGCGCCTCGATCGAGTGGTCCGGCGAGCAGGTCGAGATCAAGGCCAACTCCGACGACCGCGTGAAGGCGGTCATCGACGTCTTCCAGGAGAAGCTGGTCAAACGGGGCATCTCGATCCGCGCGCTCCAGCACGGCGAGCCGCAGCCCGCCTCCGGCGGCACGTCCCGGCTGCTGGTGACGATCAACCAGGGCATCGCGGACGAGAAGGCGAAGGCCATCGCCAAGGCGATCCGCGCGGACGGCCCGAAGGGCATCCAGGCGGCGATCCAGGGCGACCAGCTGCGCGTGAGCGGCAAGAAGAAGGACGACCTGCAGGCGGTGATCGCCATGCTCAAGGACGCCGACTACGGCATCCCGCTTCAGTTCACGAACTATCGCTAGCTGAGGCGCGTGCCCGCCATCTCCTCGAGGCGGCGGATCCGCTCCTCCATGGGCGGGTGCGTCGAGAACAGCTTCGAGAGCCCTTCGCCGCGGAACGGGTTCGCGATCATCAGGTGGCTGGTCGACACCAGCTGGGGCTCCTGCGGCAGCGGCATGGCCTGCGTCCCCGCGTGCAGCTTGCGCAGCGCGCTGGCCAGCGCCAGCGGGTCGCCGCACACCTCCGCCCCCGTCGCGTCGGCCTGGAACTCCCGGGACCGGGAGATGGCCATCTGGATCAACCCCGCCGCGAGCGGGCCGAGGATGATCAGGAAGAGCCCGGCGAGCGCGCCGCCGCCGTCGCGGTCGTCATCGCTGCGACCGCCGCCGAACAGCGACGCGAACATCGCCATCCGGGACAGGAACATGATCACCGTCGCGAGCGCCCCGGCCACCGACGAGATGAGGATGTCGCGGTTGCCGACGTGGGCCAGCTCGTGCGCCAGCACGGCGCGCAGCTCCCGGCGGTCGAGGATCTGCAGGATGCCCTGCGTGCAGCACACCGCGGCGTGCTGCGGGTTGCGCCCGGTGGCGAAGGCGTTGGGCTGCATCGTCGGCGAGATGTAGAGACCGGGCATGGGAATGCGCATCGTCTGCGCCAGCTCGGCGACCATCGCGTAGAGCTCAGGCGCCTCCGCCTCGCTGACCGGCTGCGCCTGCATCGCCTTGAGCGCGATCTTGTCGCTCATGAAGTAGCCGACGCCGTTGACACCCAGCGCGATCACGAAGGCGATGACCAGCCCGCCCTCGCCGAAGGCCGATCCGGCGAAGAGGATCAGGGCGGACATCACCCCGAGGAGCAGGGCGGTCTTCAGGCCGTTCTTGTGGTTGTTGTGCGGCACCGGGGTCTCCCTGTAGATGGACGCTCACCAGGTCCAACGCGGCGTGCCGGGACGCCGTTCCCGTGAGGGTACGCCGGTGCGGCCTAGCCGCCGGCCAGCACCGACAGCGGTGTGTAGTAGAGCACCAGCTCGGGATAGAAGCCGATCACCAGCGTGGTCACCGTGGTGAGCGCGAGAGCGGCCTTCAGCGCCGGTGGGATCTCGATCCGCGGCCGGACCTCCTCGGCCGGCGTGTCCGCCGCACCGAGGCCGGCGAACAGACCGAAGGCCACCCTGAGGTAGTAGTACATGGCGATCACGGTGTTGACCGCCATCACCGCGCCCAGCCAGACCACGTCGCCGTCGATCGTGGCCCGGAACACCTGGACCTTCGCGAACAACCCCGCGAGGCCGGGCGGCACCCCGGCCAGGCAGAGCAGGAAGAAGGCCATGATGACGGCCAGGACCGGCGAGGACCGGGCCATCCCTCGGTAGTCCTCGATCCGGTTGCTCGGCAGCTTGCGCGAGACCGCGATGACGCAGGCGAACACGCCAAGGTTCATGACGGCGTAGATGCTGATGTAGGTCAGCGTCGCAGCGAAGGCCTCGTCCATGGTCGCCAGGCTCGATCCGCTCGCGATGCCCAGCGGCACCAGCATGTAGCCGGCCTGGGCGATCGACGAGTAGGCGAGCAGACGCACCATGTGCTTCTGCTGCATCGCGACCAGGTTGCCCAGCGTCATGGTCAGCACCGCGAGGACGGCCAGCAGCGGCCCCCACACGTCGTGGTACGGGCGGAAGCCGATGAAGCAGACCTGCATGAGACCGGCGAACCCGGCCGCCTTGGACGCGACCGACAGGAACGCGGCCACCGGCACGGGGGCACCCTGGTAGGTGTCCGGTGCCCAGAAGTGGAAAGGCGCCGCGCTCACCTTGAAGCCGAAGCCGACGATGACCAGCGCGACGGCCGCCGCCGCCGCCGGCGTGCGCGGCAGTGTCGCGAGCCGCTCCGCGATCACGGACAGCTGGACCGAGCCGGTCAGGCCGTAGATCAGGCTCATGCCGAAGAGCATCACGGCCGTCGCCAGGACGCCGATGAGGAAGAACTTCAGCGCCGACTCGCTCGATCTCGTGTCGCTCTTGCGGAAACCGGCGATCACGAAGCCGGGCAGCGACACGATCTCCAGTGCGATGAACAGCATGATCAGGTCGCGGCTCGACGCGATGGCCAGCATCCCGAAGAACGAGCAGAGCAGGAGGAAGTAGTACTCCCCCTGGTAGTAGCGGCCTTCCTCGAGGTGGTTGAGCGACAGCAGGAGCACCACGAGGGCTGAGGCGAGGAAGACCACCTTGAAGAGCACGGCGAAGTTGTCCACGACGAACGAGCAGCCGCCCGACGGGCCGGCCGAGCAGAACGTGGAGCGCGGGTCGTCGGCGAGGGTGAGCACAGCCGCCAGGGACGCGAGCACGCCCACGGCGGAGACCGGCATGGCCAGCCACTTGCGGCGGTCGGCCAGGAACAGGTCGAGCACCAGCACCACGACCGCGGTCCCCGCGAGCAGCAGCTCGGGAAGGATCGCGTGGTAGTCGATGGACTGGACCACTAGTGGCCGATCCCAGCGACGAGGCCTTGGACCGCTAGGTCAGTGATGCCGAAGAGGAACTTCGGGTAGACGCCGAAGGCGAGGATCAGGACGAGCAGCGGCGTCCACGCGGCCAGCTCGATGCCGACGACGTCGCTGAACCGGGACTCCCGCCATCGGTCCGGCACCACACCGAGGTTCACGCGTTGCAGCAGCCACAGGAAGTAGCCGGCGGTCAGCACGGTGCCGACCGCGCCGCCGACCATCAGGCCCCGGAACAGGCCGACGTGCAGGCCCTCGGCCGGGCTGAAGGCGGCCAGCAGCGCCATGATCTCGCCCCAGAACCCGGCCAGCCCGGGCAGGCCGAGCGAAGCGATGGCAACGTAGGTGAGCAGCGAGCCGAGGTACGGCGTCTTGACCAGCATGCCGCCGCCGATCTCGGCGATGTCCCCGGTGTGGTAGCGCTCCTTCACCGACCCGACGATGAAGAACAGCATGCCGGTGATCACGCCGTGGGCGATGTTGCCGAACAGCGCGGCGTTGATGCCGGTGGGTGTGAGGGTCGCGATGCCGAGCATCACGAAGCCCATGTGGCCGACAGAGGAGAAGGCGATCATCCGCTTGATCTCCTTCTGTGCCAGGCAGCACAGGGCGCCGTAGATGATCGCGACGACGGCGAGGATGCCGATGTAGGGCGCGAAGGCCTTGGCTCCCTCGGGCAGCATCGGCAGCGAGATGCGGACGAAGCCGTAGGTGCCCATCTTCAGCATGACGCCGGCGAGCAGGACCGAGCCGATGGTCGGCGCCTCGGTGTGCGCGTCCGGCAGCCACGTGTGCAGCGGCCACATCGGCACCTTGATGGCGAAGCCGAAGAACAGCGCGAGGAACGCGATGATCTGGAAGTCGTGCGCGAAGACGCCGAGCCCGCCCTGCCGCGCCAGCTCCACCATGTCGAAGGTGTGCGTGCCGTACGCCGAGGGCGCCGACTTGAAGTACAGCGCGAGGAAGCCCAGCAGCATGAACGCCGAGCCGAAGAGGGTGTACAGGAAGAACTTCACGCTCGCGTAGTCGCGCCGCGGGCCGCCCCAGATGGCGATCATGAAGTACATCGGGACGAGCACGATCTCCCAGAACACGAAGAACAGGATCAGGTCCTGGGTGATGAACGTGCCCATCATCCCGACCTCGAGCAGCAGCATCAGGCTCAGCAGTGCGCGCGGCTTCCCCGGGTTCGGGATGATCTTGATCGAGTAGATCGCGCACAGGAACGTCAGCAGCCCGGTGAGCACCACCAGCGGCAGCGCGATGCCGTCGATGCCCAGGTGGTAGCGGGAGTTGATCGCGTTGATCCACTGGTGGTCGACGTCGTACTGCATGCCTTCGTAGTCGAAGCGGAAGCCGATCAGGATGCCCAGGGTGACGACGAACGTGGCGAACGAGAAGGCGACGGCCAGACCCTTGGCCAGCCGCTCCTGAGCGGCCGGCACGAGAGCGATGACCACCGCGCCCACGAACGGCACGAGCACCGACAACGTCAGCGCCCAGTCGTGCCACAGCTGCTTCATGTGCCCTCGTCCCTCTCGGTACCGGGTGGTGCGGTTGCTTAGCGCGCGGCGAAGACCACCGCGAGCGTGACGACGCCGATGAACATGCCCGTTGCGTAGGTCTGCACGTTGCCGTTCTGGGAGAGCCGGATCACCTTGCCGAACACCGACGCGAGGAGGCCGGAGCCGTTCACCGCGCCGTCGATCACCTGCTGGTCGACCACGTCATAGGTCTGCCGGCCCAGCGCCACGGACGCGCGCGCCGCCAGGTTGGGCGGCGCGTCGAAGACGTGGTCGTTGAGCCAGTTGGAACCCGCCGCGACCTTCGTGCGGATCGGTCGCACGAGGCCGTCGAGGTAGAGCTCGTCGAGGTAGAACTTCCGCTCGAGCACGCGGGTGGCCAAGCCCATGTTGAGCATGGGGTCGCGCTCGGGCATGCCCTCGCCGTAGATCCGTCGCCCGGCCAGGATGCCGACCGCCGCGAGCAGCACGGAGATTCCCGCGACGATCGGGATGAGCTCGGGGTCGTGGTAGGGCTGTCCGACGAAGGCGACCACGCGCTGGAAGCTGTGCGTGACCGGCCACAGCGGGGAGTTCATGAAGCCGAGGACCACGGCCAACCCGGCGAGGATGGTGAGCGGGCCGGTCATCTCCGACGGCGACTCGTGCGGGGTGCCGGTGCCGCGGTACTCGCCACCGAAGGTGAGGAAGTACATCCGGGTCACGTAGAACGCGGTGAGCAGGGCCGTGATGAGTGCCGACGCGAAGACCAGCTTGCCCACCAGCGGCGAGGTGAGGAGGTGCTCGTGCGGGCTCTCGCCGAAGCCGGCGGCGTGGTACGCGTCCGCGATGACCTCGTCCTTGGACCAGAACCCGGCGAACGGCGGCACCCCGGCCAGCGCGGCGCAGCCGATGAGGTAGGTCAGGTGCGTCTTCGGCAGGAACCGGCGCAGGCCGCCCATCTCGCTCATGTTGTTCGTCGCGCAGGCGTGGATCACCGACCCGGCGCCGAGGAAGAGCAGGCCCTTGAACGCGGCGTGGGTGAAGAGGTGGAAGAAGCCGGAGGTGTAGCCGCCGACGGACAGGCCGGCGGTCATGTACGCCAGCTGGCTTACCGTGGAGTAGGCCAGCACCTTCTTGATGTCGTCCTGCACGAGCGCGATGAGTGCCGCCATGGTCATCGTGATCGCGGCCAGCACCCCGATCACGTTGAGCGTCGTCCCGCTGAGCTCGAAGACCGGGTAGAGCCGCGCGACCATGTAGATGCCGGAGGCGACCATCGTGGCGGCGTGGATCAGGGCGGAGACCGGCGTCGGGCCGGCCATCGCGTCGGGCAGCCACACGTGGAGCGGGAACTGCGCGCTCTTGCCGACGGCGCCGCAGAACAGCAGCAGCGTGCCCGCGGTGATGAAGCCCTTGGAGATCTGGCCGTGCTCGGCGTGCTCGATGATCTTGGTGAACTCGAAGGTGTGCGCGCCCCAGAAGAGCACGAAGATGCCGATCATGAACCCGACGTCGCCGACTCGGGTCGTCAGGAAGGCCTTGATCGCGGCGTTGGAGTTCGGCTGCTCCTCCCAGTAGTGCCCGATCAGGAAGTAGGAGCAGACGCCCATGATCTCCCAGCCGACCAGCATGAGCAGCAGGTTGTCGGCGATGACCACGACCAGCATGCCGGTGGTGAAGAGGGAGAGCATCGCGAAGAACAGGGTGTAGCGCTTGTCCCCGTGCATGTACGCCGTCGAGTACAGCTGCACGAGGAACGAGATGAGGCAGACGACCATGAACATCGTTGCGGCCAGGCCGTCGATCTTCATGCCCAGCGTGAGCTGGCCGTCGCCGAACGACGTGAGGACGATCTTCTTCTCGACGACCAGGCCCGGATGCCAGAAGGCGGCGGCGAAGACGCCGGTCGCCACGATGAGCGAGCCCGCGATGGCGGTGATGCCGACCCAGGCGCCGCCGTCGTTGAGCCGCTTGCCGGCCAGGAGGATCACGAAGAAGGCCAGGAACGGCAGGAGCGGGATCAGCCAGGCGAAGTCGACGATCGTCGTGCGGTCGAACGTCACGACGCGCGAGACGTCCTCGGCGGCCCTCGCCACCGCAAGCACTGTCGACTCCATCGTCGGCTCTAGTCCCCTGTCCCGGCGTCCGTCCTAGCGGACGGCCGCTTCCTCTCGGCTGGTGCGGGTTGCCGTCGCGTCGCTGAGCTCGTCGAGCGACTCGATGTCGACCGTCTCTCGGTTGCGGAAGATCAGCAGGACGATCGCCAGCCCCACACCGACCTCGGCGGCGGCCACCGTGATGACGAACAGCGCGAACATCTGGCCGGCCAGCAGCTGGTCCTGGAGCCACGCGTTGAACGCGACCAGGTTGATGTTGACGGCGTTGAGCATGAGCTCGATGGACATGAGGATCAGGACGGCGTTGTTGCGGGCGAGCACGCCGTACATGCCGATGGAGAACAGCAGCGCGGCCACGACGACCGGGTAGACCAGGTGCATCGGCTCAGCTACCTCCTTCTCGGCGGGACAGCACGATCGAGCCGATCAGCGCCGCAAGCAGCAGGATCGACACGATCTCGAACGGCAGGACGTAGCTCTGGAAGATCGCGAAGCCGGTCTCGCCGGCACCGGCCGGCTTCACCTTCGTGATCTCGATGTACTCGTGGCGGAAGGCGTCCACGACGAGGGTGACCAGCGTGCCGGCGCTGGCCAGGGCGACGACCGCCGCCGCGACCCGGTTGCCGCTGTCCAGACCGGCCGTGCCCCCGATCGGCGCCTTCGTCAGCATGATCCCGAACAGCAGCAGCACGATGACCGCACCGACATAGATGAGCACCTGGACCCAGGCGACGAACTCCGCCGTGAGCATGAGGTAGCAGCCGGCCGCCGCCGACAGCGTGACGACCAGCCAGAGCGCGGCGTGGACGACGTTCTTCACGGTGACCACGAGCAGGGCGCTGCCGACGGCGACCAGGCCCATGAGGATGAAGATGACCTCCTGGGCCGTGGTGTCGCTGTAGGCGGGTGCGGCCTGCGCCAGAAGGTTCATGCCTGCTGCGCCTTCCGTGCCTTCTTGACCCACGCCGACTTGGCCTTCGCCCGCGCCACCCGGTCCGGGAGGCCCTGCGCGATCGCGGCGTCATACGTTTCTTGATCGATCTGGACCTCACCAATGTCATGAGACGCATCGTGTGCAGCGGCTGGCGCGGCAACCGGTGCCTCGCCTGCCTCAGCAGCCGGCGCGGGAACTGCCTCGGCTGCCGGTGCCGCCACGGTCGGTGCTGCCGCGACGGCGGCGGGAGCGCCGGCGAGGGGGGCGGCGAGGAAGACGCTGGGCTCCTTGGTGGCGGCGACCTCCACCTCCTTCGGCGTCTCCCCCTGGGGGTCGAGCGCCGGTGGCGGCGGGACGGTGTACATCCACTCGCGCAGCCGCTCCTTCTCGTGCGTGAGCTCGCGGATGTCGGTCTCGGAGTACTCGAACGCCGGCGACCAGAACAGCGCGTCGAAGGGGCAGACCTCGATGCAGATGCCGCAGTACATGCAGAGGGCGAAGTCGATGGCGAACCGGTCGAGCATGTTGCGCGTGCGCGCCCGGGCACCCGGCGTCTTCGGCGGGACCGTCTCCTTGTGGGAGTCGATGTAGATGCACCAGTCGGGGCACTCGCGGCTGCACAGCATGCAGACGGTGCAGTTCTCCTCCATCAGCGCGATCACGCCGCGGGCGCGCGGAGGCAGGTCGGGCGCGACATCGGGGTACTGCTGCGTGATGCTGCGCCGCAGCATGGTCTTGAGGGTTACGCCGAGGCCCTTGACCAGGCCGACGCCGGGAGACGCGGCCATGGCTACCACACCACCTTGAGCGTCGCGACCAGCAGCAGCTGCAGCAGCGCCAGCGGGATCAGGCCCTTCCAGCAGAACTTCTGCAGCTGGTCCTCGCGCAGACGCGGGTAGCTGACCCGGAGCCAGATGACCACGAAGGAGACGGCCAGGACCTTCACCAGCGACCAGACGACGGCCAGCTCGATCGGGCCGGGGCCGCGCCAGCCGCCGAGGAACATCACCGAGAACAGCGCCGAGAGGACGACGATGCCGGCGTACTCGGAGAGCAGGAAGAAGGCGAAGCGCAGGCCGGTGTACTCGGTCATGTGACCGAAGATGATCTCGGAGTCGGCGACCGGCATGTCGAACGGCGGCCGGTTGAGCTCCGCGAGCGACGCGGTGAAGAAGATGAACATGCCGACCGCCTGCGCCGGCAGCCACCACCACTCCCACGCCTCGACGATGCCGGTGAGCGAGAGCGTCCCGGCGAGCATCGCTACCGTGGCCGCAACGAGGACCAGCGGCAGCTCGTACGCGATGAGCTGGGCGGCGCCCCGGATGCCACCGAGGAGCGAGAACTTGTTGGCGCTCGACCAGGCCGCCATGAGCATGCCGAGCACGCCGACCGAACTGATCGCCAGCGCGTAGAACAGGCCGATGTCGAGCTTCTCGGCCACGGCATCCGGCGCGATGGGGATCACGACGAGCACGAACATGTAGGGCAGCAACGACACCGCCGGCGCGATCTTGAACACCCAGCGGTCGGCGTTGGTCGGGATGACGTCTTCCTTCTGGATGAACTTCACCCCATCGGCGACCAGCTGCGCCCAGCCGTGGAACGCTCCGGCGTACATCGGGCCCAGGCGCGACTGCATGTGCGCCATGCCCTTGTGCTCCATCTGCCCGACGATGAGCGGCACGGTGAGGAAGACCAGCAGGATGGCGGCGATCTTGATGCCCAGGGCGACGCCGTAGACGTCGAGGATGTCGCTCACTAGGCGGGTTCCTTGTCGCCCGGCCACGGCTTGACCTCGCGGCTCATGAGCAGGAACTCCTTGCGCAGCGGGTGGCCCTCGAACTCGTCGGAGAGCAGCAGCTTGACCAGGTTCGGGTGGCCGTCGAACAGGACGCCGAACATCTCCCAGGTCTCCCGCTCGTGCCAGTTGGCGCCCCGGAACACGCCGGTGCTGGTCGGCACCACCGGGTTGTCACGCGGCACCACCGTGCGCAGCAGCAGGTGGTGCTTGTGGATCGGCGAGTAGAGGTGCGTCACGACGCCGAAGCCGTCCTCGCCCTCGTCGACGCCGGTGAGGAAGTCGAAGAACGTGAGGTCCAGGCCGCGGGTCGTCTTGGCGAACGCCGCTGCGTCGGCGTAGCGGGCGGCCGCGACCGTCACGGTGGCCGCGCCGTACTCCGTCTCGCTGCCGGTGACGTCGTCGCCGAACTGCGCGACGAAGCGCTGGGTGAGCTCCTCGGGCGTCATCCGGCAGTGACCTCGAGCACGCCGTCGGATCCCACAGTGACCGGCTCCTGCGTGTAGCGCTGCTTGAGCGACTCGTTCTGGATCAGCGTCTGAAGCGTGAGGATGCCCTGGAGCAACGCCTCGGGGCGCGGCGGGCAGCCCGGCACGTAGACGTCGACGGGGATGACCTGGTCGACACCCTTGGTCACCGAGTAGGAGTCCCAGTAGGGGCCGCCGCAGTTGGCGCAGGAGCCCATCGAGATGACGTACTTCGGCTCCGGCATCTGCTCGTACAGGCGCTTCACGGCAGGGGCCATCTTGTCGGTCAGGGTGCCGCTCACGACCATCAGGTCGGCCTGGCGCGGACCGTGCGCGAACGGGATGACGCCCATCCGGATGAAGTCGTGCTCGGCCATGGACGTGGCGATGAACTCGATGGCGCAGCAGGCCAGGCCGAAGTTGAAGCACCACAGGGAGTACTTGCGGCCCCAGTTGAGCACGAAGCGGATGGGGGCCGGGACCTCGACCTGGTCGCTCAGACCCATTCGAGCACCTTCTTCTTCCACGCATAGAGGAGCCCGACGGCCAGCAGGCCGATGAAGATGACCATCTCCACGAGCACTGGCGTGCCGTAGCCGGCCTTGTCGAAGTCGTTGAGGACGACGGCGAACGGGAAGACGAACACGGACTCGATGTCGAAGATCACGAAGAGGAACGCGAAGACGTAGTAGCGGATCTGCGTCTGCGACCAGCCGGTTCCGACAGGGTCGATGCCGCATTCGTAGGTGAGGTACTTCTCCGGCCTGGGACGCCGTGGGCGGATCAGGCGCGCCGCCGTGAAAGCGATGAGGACGAAGGCGAGGCCGGCGATGATGATGGCGCCCACGGTGGTGTAGGCGTCGAAGTAGGGGTTCATCGCCTCCCCTCCAGGGATCGCGCGGCCACTCTCCGCAGGGGCGCCCCGCGGCCTGGGCATCTTATCGGCGGGGTGCGGGCGAGCCGAATCGGCGCGCGGGCCGGAAAGCCCGCCGGGAAGCTCGCTAGCCGGTCCGGACCATGACGAAGTCGGCGAGGGCCAGGAGTGCGTCGCGGGGTGACCCGGCGGGCAGCTCCCCCGCCACCTCGCGGGCCTCCTCGGCGTATGCGGCCAGCCGGCTCCGGGCCCGGTCCAGACCCTCGTGGGCGCGCAGCAGGTCCAGCGCCTCGGCGACCGCCTCCTCGGACGGTGGCGTCGTCGCCAGGAGCTCCGTGAGCCGCCGCGAGCCCGGGTCGCCGGCTTCCAGGGCGAGGAGGACGGGCAGCGTCCGGACACCCTCCCGCAGGTCCGTGCCCGGGGTCTTCCCCGACTCGGCGGACGGGCTGGTCACGTCGAGGATGTCGTCGGAGAGCTGGAAGGCCATGCCGATGACGTCGCCGTACCGGGTGAGCGTGTCGACCACCGCGGCGTCGGCGCCGCTCAGCAGCGCCCCCAACCGGGCCGACGTGGCGATCAGCGAAGCGGTCTTCTCCGCGACCACCTGGAGGTAGTGCTCCACCGGGCTCGCGCCCTCCGCCACACCGACCGTCTCGCGGATCTGCCCTTCGCACAGGACGGCGATCGTGCGGGCCAGGATCCGGGTCGCCTCGGTGCCGAGGTCGGCGGTGATCTCCGACGCCCGGGCGAACAGGAAGTCGCCGGTCAGGATGGCCACCGTGTTGCCCCAGCGGGCGTTGGCGCTCTCGGCGCCCCGCCGGAGCAGCGCCTCGTCCATCACGTCGTCGTGGTAGAGCGTCGAGAGGTGCGTGAGCTCGATGGCGACGGCCGTGGGCACGACGGCGGCGCTGCGGGGGTCGCCGAACCGCCCGGCCAGCAGCACGAGCATCGGCCGGAAGCGCTTGCCCCCGGCGTCGACCAGGTACCGCGAGGTCTCCGTGACGAAGGGGTAGTCGCTGTGGACGGACGCCCGGAGGAGGTCCTCCACGGCGTCGAGGCCCTTGCGGATCTCCGCCTCGAGGGCCGGGTCGTCGAAGACGATGCTGCTCTTCACGGGGAGACCAGCGTCACCGGACGAACTGCGACGCGTCGTCGACCAGTCGCAGCATCTGTCCGGGAAGCACACCCAGCAGGACGGTCACCGCGAGGGACAGACCCAGTGCCACCGCGGTCGCCGTGCCGGGCACCACGACCTCGGGCCCGTCCGGGACCGGGTCCTGGAAGAACATCAGGACGACCACGCGCGCGTAGAAGAAGGCGGCGACCGCACTGGTCACCACGCCCACGACGACCAGACCGGTGGCCTTCCCCTCGACGGCCGCGGAGAACACCGCGAACTTCGCGGCGAACCCGCTGGTCAGCGGGATCCCGGCCAGCGCGAAGAGGAAGAGGGCGAACGTCCCGGCCACCACCGGAGACCGGCGGCCCAGGCCCTGCCACTGGGACAGGTGCGTCGCCTCGCCGTCGGCGTCCCTCACCAGGGTCACGATCCCGAACGCGCCCAGGACGATGAAGCCGTAGCAGAGCAGGTAGAACATCGCGCCGCGCAGGCCGACCCGGTTGGCCGCGACGACGCCGGTGAGGACGAACCCGGCGTGCGCGATCGACGAGTAGGCGAGCATCCGCTTGACGTCGGTCTGGGTCACCGCGACGACGGCGCCGACCGCCATGGTCAGGATCGCGACCACCCACATCGCGGGTCGCCAGTCCCAGCGCAGCGGCTCGAAGGCGACCAGCATCACCCGCAGCAGCCCGCCGAACGCGGCCACCTTCGTGCCCGCAGCCATCAGCGCGGTGATCGGTGTGGGAGCGCCCTGGTAGACGTCGGGGGTCCAGGCGTGGAACGGGACGGCGCCGACCTTGAACAGCAGCCCCACCGCCAGCAGCCCGAGGCCGGCGTACAGCAGCGCGTCGCTGCCGACCGTGCCGGCGGCGTCGTGGATCCGGACGTAGTCGATGCTGCCCGCGAAGCCGTAGATCAGGGCGATGCCGTAGAGCAGGAACGCCGAGCCGAACGAGCCGAGCAGGAAGTACTTGAGCGCGCTCTCCTGGCTCTGCAGCCGCCGTCGCCGGGCGAGGCCCGAGAGCAGGTACAGCGGGAACGACAGGATCTCGAGCGCGACGAACAGCACGAGCAGGTTGGTCGCCGACGTCATGAGCATCATGCCCGCGACCGAGAACATGGCCAGCGGGAAGCTCTCGCTCGGCAGCCGGCGCGGGCGTTCCGCGTCCGGGTCGCCCGGGTCGCCGGCCTCGGACATCAGCAGCAACGAGGCGATGGCCAGCGCGACGACGGTGCCCTGGAGGAACAGCGCCGGCCCGTCCACGGCGATGGCCCCCGCGACGGCGACCATGCGGTCGTCCCAGGTGAACACGACGGAGTACAGCGCGCCGGCCAGGCCGAGCAGGCCGACCACGAGCTGGGTGGTGTGCCGGCGGGCCGCGGGCACCACCGCCTCCACGATGACGCCGACGAGCGCGGCGCCGAGGACACAGAGCACGGGCGCCAGGGCGCGGTAGGAGACCGTCGGCGGGGTGAAGCGCAGCTGCTCCTGCGCGAGCAGGGCGGGCGCGGCGAGCAGGCTCACGGGTGCACCGCCCCGTCGGGCGGGACGGACGGCGGCCGGTCCGTGCGGCCCACCCGCTCGAGGACGAGGTCGACCGACGGCGTGACGATGTCGAGCACCGGCTTCGGGTAGACACCGAGCGCCACGATGGCCACGAGCATCGGCGCGATCACGGCCCGCTCGCGCCAGTCGAGGTCCGGCAGGGTGCGGTTGGCCTCGTGGGTGAGCGGCCCCTGCATCGTCCGCTGGTAGGCGATGAGGATGTAGAGCGCGGCCAGCACGATGCCGAAGGTGGCCAGCACGGCGAAGGCGCGGTGGCTCCGGAACGTGCCGACCAGGACGAGGAACTCGCTCACGAACCCGTTGAGCCCGGGCAGCGCGAGGCTGGACAGGCCGGCCAGGAGGAACGACCCGGCCAGCACCGGAGCGACGGACGCCACGCCGCCGTAGTCGTCGATCAGCCGCGTGTGCCGGCGGTCGTACAGGAAACCGATGATGAGGAAGAGCGCACCTGTCGAGATGCCGTGGTTGACCATGTAGAGGACGCCACCCGCCTGCCCGGCCCGCGTGAAGGCGAAGGTGCCCAGCACGATGAAGCCCAGGTGCGCGATCGACGTGTAGGCGACCAGCCGCTTGATGTCCTTCTGCACCATCGCCACGAGCGCGCCGTACAGGATCCCGATGACACCGAGCACCATCATCGTCGTGGCGAAGTAGCGTGACGCTTCGGGCACCAGCGGGATCGCGTAGCGCAGGAAGCCGAAGGTGCCCATCTTCAGCAGGACGCCCGCCAGGATCACCGACCCGCCGGTCGGCGCCTCCGTGTGCGCGTCGGGCAGCCACGTGTGGAACGGGAACAACGGCACCTTGACGGCGAAGGCCGCGAAGAAGCCGAGGAACAGCCACTTCTGCGTGCCACTGCTGATGCTCAGATCCAGCATGCGCTCGTAGTCGAACGTTCCCGCGCCGCCGAGCTGCTGACGGGTCAGGAAGTAGAGCGTGAGGATCGTCACCAGCATGAGCAGGCCGGCGAAGAGCGTGTAGAGGAAGAACTTCACCGCCGCGTAGACCCGGCGCTCACCGCCGTACGCCCCGATGAGGAAGTACATCGGGACGAGCATGGCCTCCCAGAAGACGTAGAAGAGGAACAGGTCGAGGGAGGCGAAGACCCCGATCATCGCCGTCTCGAGGACCAGCATCAGCGCGAAGTAGCCCTTGATCCGGTCCGCCTGGTGCCAGGACGCGAGCAGCACGATCGGCACGAGGAACGCGGTCAGCGCGATGAGGACGAGGCTGATGCCGTCGACCCCGACCTTGTACGACACGCCGAACTGGCCGATCCAGGGGTGGGTCTCGACCTGCTGGAAGGTGCCGACGCCGACGTCGAACGCCTTGACGAGCCCGACCGTGAGCCCCAACGCGACCAGCGACGCCGCCAGCGAGATCTGCTTCACGAGCTTCGGCTGGTCGGCCGGCACGAAGCACACCAGTAGTGCGCCGACGAGCGGGACCGCGCCGATCGCGGTGATCCAGGGCATCAGAGCCGCACCAGCAGGAAGGCGCCGGCCAGGAGCGCGGCGCCGCCGAGCATCCCGAGCGCGTACGAGCGGACGTAGCCGGTCTGCAGCCGGCGCAGCCGACCCGACGAGCCCCCGACGACAGCCGCGACGGTGTTCACCGCACCGTCGATGCCACGGCCGTCGACGAAGACCAGGAAGCGGGCGAGGTACTGGCCGGGGCGCATGAGCACCGACTCGTACACCGTGTCGAAGTAGAGCTTCTTCCGAGCCCAGACGACTGGCGCCGCCACCATGCTCGGGGCGGTCTCCGGCACCGGCCGGGCGAGATAGCGCGAGTAGGCGAACCCGACGCCGGCGGCCACGACGGCGAGCGTGATGACGGTCAACGACCATGCTGGCAGGGCGGCTTCGTGCGCCGCGGCGTGCTCGCCACCCTCGTGCTCGAAGACGGGCGCCAACCAGCGGAACAACCTGCCTTCGGTCGTGGCGTTCAGCAGGAAGCCGCCGACGGCGGAGGCGGCCGCGAGGACGACCAGTGGCACGGTCATCGTCCGCGGCGACTCGTGCGGGTGTACGTCGGGCGACACCCGGGACGGGCCGAGGAAGGTCATGAAGACCAGCCGGGACATGTAGAAGGCGGTGATCCCGGCGCCGAGCAGAGCCAGCGACCAGAGCAGGTAGCTCTCGTCGTGGAACGCGGCTTCGAGGATCTGGTCCTTGGAGAAGAACCCGCCCAGCCCCGGGAAGCCGATGATCGCCAGCCACCCCACCAGGAACGTCCATGCCGTCACCGGCATCGAGCGGATCAGCCCACCCATCCGCCGCATGTTGGTCTCGTCGTGCAACCCGTGCATGACGGAACCGGCGCCCAGGAACATCAGGGCCTTGAAGAAACCGTGCGTGAGCAGGTGGAAGATGCCCGCGGCCGGGACGAGTGCGACGCCGACGAACATGTAGCCGATCTGGCTGATCGTCGAGTAAGCCAGGACCTTCTTCAGGTCGTCCTGGGCGCAGGCGATGATCCCGCCCACGAGCACCGTCACGACGCCCACCCAGGCGACGAAGTCCAGGGCCACCGGCGAGTGGGTGAAGATCGGGTTCGCGCGGGCGACCAGGTAGACACCGGCGGTGACCATGGTCGCCGCGTGGATGAGCGCGCTGGCCGGTGTCGGGCCCTCCATGGCGTCCGGCAGCCAGACGTGCAGCGGCACCTGGGCGCTCTTGCCGCACGCCGCCAGCAGGAGCAGCAGCGCGATCGCGGTGGCCGTTCCGGTCGTCATCGCCGACGACCGCTCGAGCACCTCGGCGATGTCGACGCTGCCCAGCGTGGAGAAGATCAGCATGATCGCCAGGCCCAGGCCGACGTCGCCGACCCGGTTGGCGATGAACGCCTTCTTGGCCGCGGTCGCCGCACTCGGCTTCGTGAACCAGAAGCCGATGAGCAGGTACGACGACAGGCCGACCAGCTCCCAACCGACGTACAGGCTGACGAAGCTGCTGGCCAGGACGAGCAGGAGCATGGAGCCGAGGAAGAGGTTGAGGTACGCGAAGAACCGCTTGCGGCCCTCGTCGTGCTCCATGTAGCCGATCGAGTAGAGGTGGACGAGCGAGCCCACTCCCGTGATGAGCAGGGTGAAGACGCTCGACAGCGGGTCGAGCACGAGATCGAGGTCCACGTGGAAGTCGCCGACCGGGATCCAGCTGAACAGGTGCTGGCTGGCCACGGGGTGTTCCAGGCCGCGGAGCTCGAGGAACAGCGCGAGCGACACGCCGAAGGTGGCGAGGGCGACGCCCGTGGCGAGCAGGTGCCCCCAGGCGGCACTGCGCTTGCCCGACAGCAGCAGCAGTCCTGCGGAGGCGAACGGCAGGAGCAGCAGCAGGTAGAGGAGCCCGAAGGTTCCCCCGACATGCGACTCCAAGGCGGTCACCACTTCAGCAGGCTCGCGTCGTCCACCGAGGCGGACCGTCGGCTGCGGAAGATGGTCACGATGATCGCCAGTCCGACCACCACCTCGGCGGCCGCGACGACCATGACGAAGAAGGCGATGACCTGGCCGTCCAGTCCACCGTGCATCCGCGAGAAGGTGACCAGGGTGAGGTTCACCGCGTTGAGCATCAGCTCGATGCACATGAAGACGACGATCGAGTTGCGGCGCAACAGCACGCCGAGGGCGCCGGTCGTGAACAGACCGGCGGCGAGGAAGAGGTAGTACGCCGGGTTCACTCCGCGTCCCTCTCCGGCTCGATCGGTCCCGGGGTCGGGAACCGGCCCGCGAAGCGGTTGCGCGACTGGTTGCGCTGGCTGACCGGCGGCGTCGCTCGTTCGCGGTGCGCGAGCACCATCGCCCCGATCGCGGCGACGATGAGGAGCGCGCTGGTCGCCTCGAAGGCGAAGACGTACTTCTCGAACAGCAGCTGGGCGATGCCGCGGACGTTGCCCTGGGCGTTGGCCTGGCCCAGGCCGGCATTCGGCAGGTCCAGCAGAGTGCTCGCCATGCCGCCGACCAGGACGGCCACGAACGCGAGGCCGGCCAGCAGCGCCGCGACGCGTTGCCCGCGGATCGTCTCCACGAGGGAGTCGCTGCGGTCCACACCGATCAGCATGATGACGAAGAGGAACAGCACCATGATCGCGCCGGCGTACACGGTGATCTGGACCACCGCGAGGAACGGCGCGTCCTGCGCCGCGTAGAAGACGGCGAGGCAGAAGAAGGTCAGTACCAGCCACAGCACCGCGTGCACGACCTTGCGCGAGCAGACCATCGCGATGGCGCTGGCGAGGGCTACCGGACCGAGGGTCCAGAACAGCACGGCCTCCGCCGTACCGCCGTCGGCGCCGCTCTGCACGGCCTGGGCGAGGAGGCTCACTGCGCAGGCCCGTCGGACCCGGCGCGCGTCCCGGTGCCCTTGTAGTACGCCTTCGTGTCACCGAGGCGCATGGGATGCGGCGGCGACTCCATGCCCTCGGCCAGCGGGGCGAGCAGCTGCTCCTTGGTGAAGATGAGCGCCTCACGGCTGTCGTCGGCCAGCTCGTACTCGTTGGTCATCGTCAGCGCCCGGGTCGGGCAGGCCTCGATGCAGAGACCGCAGAAGATGCAGCGCAGGTAGTTGATCTGGTACACCGCGCCGTATCGCTCGCCCGGTGAGAAGCGTTCGGCCTCGGTGTTGTCGGCGCCCTCGACGTAGATCGCGTCCGCGGGGCAAGCCCAGGCGCACAGCTCGCAGCCGACGCACTTCTCCAGGCCGTCCGCGTGGCGGTTCAGGACGTGGCGCCCGTGGTAGCGCGGCGCGGTCGGCCGCTTGTCCTCGGGGTACTGCACCGTGTTGACCTTGCGGAACATGGTCGCGAAGGTCAGGCCGAAGCCCTTCACCGAATCAAGCATCGGCAGTCCTGCTCTTGGCCCGGTCGGCCACCTCGAGGTAACCCAACCAGAGCAGCACGAGGCCGACGAAGATCGCGCCGAAGAGCGAGTAGCGGCTGCGGTCCACGCTGGTGACGAACGCGCGGGCAGTCGCCACCACGAGCAGCCAGCCCAGGCTGAACGGCACGAGCACCTTCCAGCCCAGCTGCATGAACTGGTCGTAGCGCAGCCGGGGCAGCGTCGCCCGGAGCCAGATGAAGCCGAAGATGAAGATCGCGACCTTGAGGAAGAACCAGACCAGCGGGAACACGCCCCAGTCGAGGCCGGACAGGCCGGGGATGGGCGGCGGGCGCCAACCGCCGAGGAACAACGTGGTGGCCACCGCGGAGACGGTGACCATGTTGATGTACTCGGCGAGGAAGAACAGGGCGAACTTCACGCTCGAATACTCGGTGTGAAAACCCGCGACCAGCTCGCTCTCCGCCTCGGGCAGGTCGAACGGCGCGCGGTTGGTCTCGCCCACGGCCGAGACGGCGTAGATGAAGAAGCTGGGGAAGAGGTAGACGACGTACCAGCGGTCGGCCTGGGCGTTGACGATCTCGGACGTCGACAGCGAGCCGGCGTAGAGGAAGACGCCGACGAAGGACAGACCCATCGCGATCTCGTAGCTGATCACCTGTGCCGCCGAGCGCAGCGACCCGAGCAACGGGTACGTCGAGCCGCTGGACCAGCCGGCCAGCACGACGCCGTACACGCCGAGTGAGCTCATCGCGAGGATGAAGAGCACACCGACGTGCAGGTCGGCCAGCTGCAGCGCCGTGTCCTGCCCGCCGACGCTGACCACCGGCCCGAACGGGATGACCGCGAAGGCGAGAAAGGCCGGGATGGTCGCGAGCACCGGCGCGAGGATGTAGACCGGCTTGTCCGCGGCGGCCGGGATGATGTCCTCCTTGAGGAAGAGCTTGATCCCGTCCGCGAGCCCCTGCGCGAGACCCAGCGGGCCGACCCGGTTGGGGCCGATCCGCTGCTGCATGCGGGCGACGATGCGGCGTTCGGCCCACATGATGAGCAGCACCAGCACCGGCATGACCGCGAAGATCGCGACCGCCTTCACGATCGTGACCCAGAGCGCCTCGTGGCCGAGCGATGTGGGCGTCGACTCCTGCGCGAGCAGCATCACGGGGCTGCCTCCACGGGAGAGTCCGACGACCCCGCGAGGGTCACGGTGACGACGGCACCGGATCCGCCGGCCAGGTCGGCATGGACGGAGCAGCCGGCCGAGTTGGTGGGCAGGAACACGACGCCCTCGGCCACGACGCCGATCTGCGCCGGCACCGTGATGCTGCCCCGGTCGCTGGACACGGTCACCGCCGCGCCGGACGCGACGCCGAGGCGCTCCGCGGTCTCCGGGCCGAGTAGCGCGCGCGCCTCCTTGGCCGTGCCGGCCAGGTGCGGCTCGCCGTCCTGCAGCCGTCCGGCGTCGAGCAGGTAGGGCCAGGTGGCCAGGAGCAGGCCGCCCTCGCCGGGGTCGGCTGGCGCGGTCGACTCGCCGCTGACCTCCGGGCGCGGGCCGGCCCACGAGCCCAGCCGTTCGAGCTCGGCCCGGGCGCCGGCCTCGTCGGCGAAGCCGAGGTCGATGCCCATCTCCCGGGCCAGTACGCCGAGCGCGCGGCACTCCGACAGCGCGAGCCCGACCGGCTTGATCGTCGCGCGGAACGCCCGGTTGCGGCCCTCCCAGCTCGTGAAGCTGCCGGACTTCTCCACCACCGCGGAGATCGGGAGGACGACGTGCGCGAGCTCCGTGACGGCGCTGTGCCGCAGGTCGAGCGACACCAGGAACCGCACCCCGTCGAGCTGCGCGCGCGCTGCCGCGGGGTCGGGCAGGTCGTCCGGGTCGACGCCGGCGACGACGAGTGCGTCGAGCTGCCCAGCGCCCGCTGCCGCGAGCGCGTCCAGCGTCGACAGGCCGGGCTGCTCCGGGACGGGCCTTCCCCAGACCTCCTCGACCTGAGTCCGCGCGTGGGCGTCGGTGACCGGTCGCCCCCCGGGCAGCAGCGAGGGGACTGCGCCCGCGTCGACGGCACCGCGGTCACCCGCGCGGCGCGGCACCCACGCCAGCCGGGCGCCGG
>CAZYXZ010000037.1:0-30143 GCA_964651395.1 uncultured Frankiaceae bacterium | reverse complement strand
CCAGGTCGCGCTCGCCGCGCAGGTGGCGCAGGCCGACCCCGAGGTCGGCCGCCTCGAGCGCGACCGCTACCGCGTCGTCCTCCTCGACGAGTACCAGGACACCGGCGTCGCCCAGCGGCTGCTGCTCACGGCGCTGTACGGCGGTCATCACCCGGTCACGGCCGTGGGCGACCCGTGTCAGGCCATCTACGGCTGGCGCGGCGCGTCGGTCGGCAACCTGCTGCGCTTCCCGCAGCACTTCCCGCTCGGGCCGGACAGCCAGTGCGACCCGCAGTACCTCATGACCAGCTTCCGCAGCGGCGGGCGGCTGCTGCGCACGGCCAACGCGCTCTCCGCCGAGCTGCGGCAGCCGCCGGCGGAGGCCGGCCGGCCGCACCTCGACGTGCCCGTGCTGACCGCCGAGGAGCACCGCGCGGAGGAGGGTGAGACACGGTGCGCGCTGCTGCAGACCGTCGGCGACGAGGCCGAGTGGGTGGCCGGCGAGATCGCGCGTGCCACCGCGGCCGGCGTCCCGTACGGCGACGTGGCCGTGCTCTGCCGACGCCGCACCGACTTCGCGGCGCTGCACGCCGCACTCATCGCCCACGGCCTGCCGGTCGAGGTCGTGGGCCTCGGCGGGCTGCTGGAGATGCCCGAGGTGGCCGACGTCGTCGCCACGCTGCGGCTGCTGGTCGACCCCACAGCCAACCCCGCGCTCGTGCGGCTGCTCACCGGCCCGCGCTGGCGGATCGGCCCGCGCGACCTCGCGGCCCTCGGCTCCCGGGCCGCCGGGCTCGTGCACCTCGACTACGCCGACCCGTCCGCGCCGGATCCAGACGGCACTCTGGCGCTGCGCGCCGCGACGGCAGGCATCGACACCTGCGACCTCGCCTCGCTGCTCGACGCGGTCGACAGCCTGGGCGAGGCGGCCGACTACTCCCCGGCGGCGTACGCACGGCTGCTCGCGTTCCGCGACGAGCTGCGCGCGCTGCGCCCGCTGGTCCGCCAGCCCGTGGTCGACGCGGTCACGGAGGTGGTGCTCGCCATCGGCCTCGACGTGGAGATCGAGGCCTCGCCCGAACCCGCGGCGTCGGCGCGCGCGGCCAACCTCGCGGCGTTCCTCGACCACGCGGCGCACTACACGGGCCTCGACGGCGAGTCCGACCTGCCCGGCTTCCTCGCCTACCTCGACGCGGCCGCTGACGCGGAGAACGGCCTCGACGCCGGCGGCGTGTCGGCAGCGGACACGGTGAAGCTGCTCACCGTCCACCGGGCCAAGGGTCTCGAGTGGGCGGTGGTCGCGGTCCCGGGTCTCGTGAAGGACGTCTTCCCGTCCAACCAGGGCCGGTCGCGGTGGACGTCGGCGGCGAAGGTGCTGCCCTACCGGTTGCGCGGCGACGCCGACGACCTGCCCGCCGACCCGGAGTTCACCGGCCCGGCGCTGAGCGCGTTCGAGAACGCGTGCCGGGCCGAGGCCGCGATCGAGGAGCGCCGGCTCGCGTACGTCGCGATGACCCGCGCGCGCCGGCTCCTGCTCTGCAGCGGCTACTGGTGGGGGCTCACGCAGAAGGGCGCGAAGGGGCCTTCGGTCTTCCTCGAGGAGATCCGCGAGCGGTGCCTGGCCGGTGACGGCGAAGTGGTCGCCTGGGTCGAGGAGCCGGTGGACTTCAACCCCAACGTAGCGGCATCGGGCGACCTGGCCTGGCCCGCGCCGTACGACGTGGCAGCCGCCGCCCGCCGGCGCGCGGTGGCCACGGTGGTGCTCGACGCCATCGAGCAGCCGGTGCCCACGGCGGAGGGCGAGCTCGCCCCGCTGGAGTACGCGCAGCTGCAGACCTGGCGCGCGGAGTCCGCGTTGCTGCTCGCCGAGGCGCGCCAGGTCGGCGCACCCGAGCGGCTGGTGCCGCTGCCGGCCCGGCTGACCGCGAGCCAGGTGGTCGCGCTGCAGGCCGACCCGGCCGGGCTGGCCCGCAGCCTCGCCCGGCCGCTGCCGCAACGGCCGGCGCCGGAGGCGCGGCGCGGCACCCGTTTCCACTCGTGGATCGAGGGCCTCTTCGGCGAGCACCCGCTGCTCGACGACGACGCTCTGCCCGGCGCGTCGGACACCGTGGCCTCCGACGACGAGCTGGCGATGCTGCAGCAGACCTTCCTCGACTCGCCGTTCTCGGCCGTACGCCCGCTGGCGATGGAGGCGCCGTTCGAGCTGCTCGTCGGTGGGCGCCTGGTCCGCGGCCGGATCGACGCGGTCTACCAGACCGCCTACGGCTACGACGTCATCGACTACAAGACCGGCCTGGTGCCCCGCAACTTCGCGGCGGCGTCGCTCCAGCTGTCGGTCTACCGGCTGGCCTGGGCGCAGCTCGCCGGCGTCGACGCGGAGCAGGTCACCGCCGGCTTCCTCTACGTGCGCGACGGTCTCATCAAGCGACCCGACCACCTGCACTCGCTCGACGAGCTCGCCTACCTGATCGCGGGGACGACGTCAGGCAGCGAGGTCGGTGCACCGGCGTAGCGCCGCCCAGCGCGTGACCGCGGCGGTCGCCGCGGAGCCGGTCAACGGTTGCGGCACCCCGTTGCTGATGACGGCCGGAGCCCAGCGGTAGGAGTCCACGTCCCGACCGGTCACCGACACCGTGAGGACACCGGTCTGCGCGCCGGCGCCACCCCGCGCGTAGAAGACGAAGTTGCCCAGCCCGTACGAGACGAGGGACTTGCCGAACCGGCCGGTGCCGAGCAGCACGTGCGCGTGCGAGCCCACGACGATGTCGGCCCCGGCCTCGACCAGCTTCGGGACGAGGGCGCGCTGGCGCGCGATCGGGCAAGTCTCCCGTTCCTTCCCCCAGTGCAGGTAGACGACGACGGTGTCCGCGACCGCGCGCGCCTCCCTGACCGCGCGCACGAGCCGATCCACGCGGTACGCCGACGCGAGCCCGGGCTTGCCCGGCCCGGCCACCCACGCCGCCACCAGGTTGTCGTCGATGACCTGGCTCGCGCCGATGAACGCGATCCGCTGGTCGCGCGCCGTCACGACGTGAGCGCGGTAGGCGCCGGCCTCGTCCTGGCCCGCGCCGACCAGCGGGAAGCGTGCGTCGCGGGCCGCGCTCAGCGTGTCCGCGAGGCCGACCCGTCCGTAGTCCATGCCGTGGTTGTTGGCCAGCGACACGACGTCCACTCCGGCGGCCCGCAGCGCGTCGAATGCGGTGCGCGGCGCCCGGAACGTGAACTCCTTGTCCGCCGCCGTGCCGCGCGTCGTGATCGCGGTCTCCAGGTTGACCATGGCCAGATCCGCCGCGCTGAGCAGCGGTGCCACGGGCTCCATCAGCGAGAACGGGTCCGCGCTGAGCCGCCGCTCGATGACGCCCTCGAAGTGCACGTCGCCGCCGAATGCGATGGTCACGGTCTGCCCGTTGCCGCGGCGTGGGTCCCGCGTCGGCGACGGCGTGGCTGTCGACGGCGACTCGACCGGGGTGGGGCTCGTCGTGGGCGACGGCGTCGCCTGGGGGGCGGCGTCGCGGCAGGCCAGCGCCGTCCCGCAGAGCAGGAGCGCGCCGAGCCGGAACCGGAGGTTGCTCAGGAGGTGAGCTCTGTCGGCAGGGCGATGGAGGAGTCGGTGACCGAGCCGACGACGTCACGCGAGATGTCGTGCACCTTGGTGCCGCCGCGGCGCGCGACCCGCCGCAAGGTCTCGAACGCGTCGCGCGGCGGGCAGCTCAACCGCTCGGCCAGTACGCCGATCGCCTGCTCCACCGTGACTCGCGCGGCGAGTGCGTGCTCGAGCTGCGTGATCGCCAGGCGCAGCTTCCCCTCTTCGTCCAGGTCGCGCGACGGCGGGGAGGGCCGCGGCGGGGGAGTGAGGTCGGCCGCCATCAGGTCGGCGAGGACCATCGCGCTCGTCAGGTCGGGCTCCGCGCCGTCGCCGACCTGCCAGCCGTCCGGCCCGCGGCGGATCACGACGCCGCTGTCGACCGCTTGCACCGACAGGTGCGCGGACACGATGGCGCCGAGCTCCTGCAGCACGGCGACCTGCTGCTCGCTCACCGAGACGGCATGCGGGTCGATGGCGCACAGCGTGCCGATCGGCCGGCCGTCCTGGTCGCGGATCACGACCCCGACGTACGAGGAGATGCCCAGCCGCGCGCGGATGGGCGCGTCGGCGTAGAACGGGTCGCTGGCCGCGTCGGCGGTCGACGGGGGCGCACCGGAGAGCAGCCGGTGGCAGAAGGAGTCACTCCGGTCCGCCGCCATGCCTTCGTCGAGCCCGGGCCAGCTGCCGAGCACGCGCTCGAACGTGAAGAGCGTCTCGTCGACGCTGCCGACGAAGACGACCTCCATGCCGGTGAGCGTGGCCGCGCAGGAGAGTGCGGCGTCGATCGCCGGGTGGTGGAGCGCGGCGGTGTGCACGGGTGTCCTTCTTGCCGGGATTCAGCCCCGTCATCGTGCCCCATGGCTCTCCGGAACGGAAGGCAGCGCGACCTGCCCGCGCGGTTAGCCGGTCGGGCGCAGGCGCTCCAAGACCGTGGCGGGAGAGGGATTGGGGGCCACGGAGCCGTCCGGGAACACGACGGTGGGCACGAGGCGCATGCCGCGGTTGACCGAGACCACGAACTTTGCGGCGTCGGCGTCGCGCTTGATGTCGACCTCGGCGTACTCGATGCCCTCCTCCTCGAGGAAGTTCTTCAGGCGCACGCACGGTCCGCACCATGACGTGCTGTAGACGGTGAGCGCGGGCATGGGGCTCCTCGGGTCTGGGGTCGGCTGGGGACACTAGCCAGAGCTGTCGGCATTCCCTGGGAGACTCACCGCCATGCAACCTGAGGACGTGCTGGCCGCGCTCGACGCCGAGCAGCGGGCCGCGGCCGTCGCCGTCCAGGGCCCGGTCTGCATTCTCGCGGGCGCCGGCACCGGAAAGACCCGCACCATCACGCACCGCATTGCCTACGCCGTCCACACCGGCGTCGCGCAGCCGGGCCACGTGCTCGCGGTGACGTTCACGGCGCGTGCTGCGGGCGAGCTGCGCAGCCGCCTGCGCGGCCTCGAGGTCGACCAGGTGCAGGCGCGCACCTTCCACGCCGCCGCACTTCGGCAGCTCAGCTACTTCTGGCCGCGCATCGCCGGCGGCGAGATGCCGGGCATCGTCGAGAGCAAGATCCCGCTCGTCGCGCGGGCGGCCGACCGCGCGCGGCTGCGGGTCGCCGGCGCCGAGCTGCGCGACGTCACGGCGGAGATCGAGTGGGCGAAGGCGCGCCTGGTCGGGCCGGACGGGTTCGCTGTCGCCGCGGCTGCCGCCGGGCGGTCGCTGCCGCGCGACGCGGGCGAGATCGCGACCATCTACGAGCGCTACGAGGAGCTGAAGCACAAGTCGGGGCAGGTCGACTTCGACGACCTGCTGCTGCTGATGGCCGCGGCGATCGAGGAGCACGAGGACGTCGCCGGAGAGGTGCGCTCGCGCTACCGGCACTTCGTCGTCGACGAGTACCAGGACGTCAACCCGCTGCAGCAGCGGCTGCTCGACGCGTGGCTCGGCGACCGCGACGACCTGTGCGTGGTCGGCGACGACGACCAGACCATCTACAGCTTCACCGGCGCGAGCCACCACTACCTGCTGCGCTTCACCGACCGCTATCCCGACGCGACCGTCGTACGGCTGCGCCGGGACTACCGGTCGACGCCGCAGGTGGTCGAGCTGGCCAACCGGGTCATCGCCGGCGGTCCGCGGAAGACCGCGAAGCGGCTGGAGGCGCAGCTGCCGCCCGGACCGGAGCCGACGCTGCACGAGCTGCCCGACGAGCCGGCCGAGGCGGCCTACGTCGCCGAGCGGATCCGCGCGCTGCTGGCCGAAGGCGTCCCGGTCGGGGAGATCGCCGTGCTCTACCGGATCAACGCCCAGAGCGAGGTCTACGAGGCGGCCTTCGCCACTGCCGGGATCCCGTACGTGATCCGCGGCGGCCAGCGCTTCTTCGACCGGCCGGAGATCCGCGAGGCCCTCCACACGCTGCGCGCCGCAACTCGCGCGGGCGACCAGCCGCTCGAGAGGGCCGGGCCCGGGGAGGTGGGCGAGCTGCTCGCCTGGGATGCCGCCAGCCCGCCGGCGGGCGGCGCCGCCCGCGACCGCTGGGAGGCGGTCGGCGCGCTCGTGGCCCTGTCCGAGGAGCTGGGCGCGCCGCCTCTCGCGGCCGTCGTGGCCGAGCTCGAGCAGCGGGCGGCCGACCAGCACGCCCCCGCCGCGCAGGGGGTGACGCTCGCCTCGCTGCACGCCGCCAAGGGCCTCGAGTGGGACGCCGTCTTCCTGGTCGGCCTGGTCGACGGCACGATGCCGATCCAGCACGCGGACACCGCCGAGCAGGTCGACGAGGAGCGCCGGCTGCTCTACGTCGGCGTCACCCGCGCGCGCCGGCACCTGACGCTGACCTGGGCGCTCTCCCGGCAGCCGGGCGGGCGCGGCCGTCGGCGGCGCAGCCGCTTCCTCGACGCGGTGTCGCCCGCGGCGCCCCCGGCCGCGGGCTCGCGCAAGCCCCGGGGGATCGCGACCTGCCGTACGTGCGGTGCGCCCCTGCTCGGCAAGGCCGCCCGCAACCGCCGCTGCGCCACGTGCCCGGCCGACCTCGACGAGGAGCTGTTCGAGAAGCTGCGCGACTGGCGCCGTGGCCGCGCCGCGGAGCTCGGCCAGCCGGCGTACTGCGTGTTCACGGACGCCACGCTCACGGCGATCGCGGAGACACGACCGGCGACGCTCGACGACCTCGGCGGCGTACCGGGCGTCGGGGCCGTGAAGCTGGAGAAATTCGGGTCCGAGGTGCTCTCCGTCGTTGCGGATCGGTAACGAAGCACCAGTTCACCGGAAATTGGATTGCCCCGGGCTTATGGCGTCCCCTAAGTTCGCGCGCAGAGCACCACACGGCCCGAGAGGAGGTGTCCCGACAGTGAGCCACTACTCCACCCGCATCGCGTTCGTATCCGCACGCGCGCTCACGCATGCCTGGGATGCCGTCCTCGCGCAGCCGAATGCTGCTGCGAACGCCGGCACCGGTGCGCCCATGGCGATGGCCGCGCGCGTCCCGGCAACGCCGAAGCAGGGGTCCCACCAGCCTCGAGGGCAGGCGCTCACCTGAGAGCCAGCTACCAGCCCCCGAGGCCGCGGATTCCGACACCGGAATCCGCGGCCTTTCTCTTTCGACCAGGCACCACGACGGCACGAGGAGGTGACGTCCAGATGATCGAGGCAATCGAAGACCGCACGGTCGAGCTGCCCTGCTGGGCAGTGGACCCGGAGCTGTTCTTCGCCGAGACGCCCGCGGGCGTGGAGTTCGCCAAGGCGATCTGCGGGCCGTGCCCCATCCGGGACGCGTGCCTCGCCGGTGCCATCGAGCGCCGCGAACCCTGGGGGGTCTGGGGCGGGCAGCTGCTGGTGCAGGGGGCCGTCGTGGCCCGCAAGCGCCCGCGCGGTCGTCCCCGCAAGGACGAGGTCGCCGCGTGACCGCGCGACTTCGCTCGACCGACACGCGTCCCGCGCACGCGGGCCGCGCCCACACCGACGTACGCAAGGAGACCGCGATGTTCCTGCTCAACGAGGAGCTGGCCCGATCCCATCAGGCCCAGCTCCACCGCGAGGCAGAGCGAGAACGACTCGCTCGCCGGCTGGCGGCAGTACGCCGCTGGCAGCGCCGGGCCGAGGCGGCCAGCCGCCGGGCCCGCGCAGCCGCTGCCGCAGTCCTCTAGGGCTGTGGCGACGACAAGGGCCCCTGGCATCGACTCACCCTCGGATGCCAGGGGCTCTTGTCGTGCCCGGGCATAGGCTCGCCCGCATGCTGGCCAAGGCCGTGGACGTCCTCGTCGACCCGTCGCTCGCGCACGTGGTCGATCTGGTCGCCTGGTCGGCCGACGGCGTGCTGCACGTCGCCGACTCGACCGGCCGCGCGTCGTACGCCGCGGGGGAGCGGGTCGCGGTGGACGGCACGGACCCGATCGGCGACGCCGAGGAGTACCCGTACGCCGTCGAGCGACTCGCCGACCTGTTCACCGATCCCAACGCGCCGGACGTCGCGGTGGTGCACACCGGCGGCCACTACTGGCCGGAGCGCGGCGGCCACCCGGGCGAGCACGGCTCGCTCAACGCGGAACAGTCACGCGCCCCGCTGGTCCTCGCCGGCTGCGGCGTCACCGAGCGTGGCATCACCGAAGGCGCGCGCCGTATGCACGAGGTGCAGCAGCTGCTGGTCGACCTGACCGAGCGCGCGCCGTACGTCGTCGGGATCCTCTGGGACGGGGCGAACTGCGCCGACGTCCTCGCCCTCGCGGCCGACGGCACGCTGCCCAACGTGGCGCGCCTGCTGGAGCGCGGGCACGCCTATCGCGGGGGCGCGATCGCCGAGTTCCCGAGCGTGACCCTGGTGAACCACACCAGCGCGTTGACCGGCGTCGGTCCCGGAGGGCACGGGATCCTGCACAACGTCTACCTCGACCGGGCCAGTGGCGAGCGGCGGGTGGCCAACGACATCACCACCTGGCACCGCGCGTGCGACCTGCTCAAGCCCGGCGTGCAGACGGTGTTCGAGCGGCTGCCGCACCTCGCGACCGCGGCGGTGAACGAGCCGATCGACCGCGGGGCGGACTATTCGACGTTCGGCCTGGTCCGCGACGCCGCGCACCACGACGGCGCGAACTCGATGGTGTCGCAGCTGCCGGACCCGAAGCTCGACCCGCTGGCCACGCAGCGCTGGGTCGACGTGGACAAGGACTACGCCTTCTCCTCCGCGGTCGACGCTCTCGGCCTGCAGCAGGCGCTGCAGCTCTGGACCGGGGACGAGCTCCGCCCCTCGCTGATGTGGTGGAACGTCATCGTGACCGACTCAGCGCATCATGGCGGTGGTCCGCGCAGTGACGAGGCGCGAGCCGGACTGGCCGACTCCGACGCGCGGCTCGGTGTCTTCCTCGACCTGGTCGACACGCTCGATCTCGCCGACCGGACCGCGTTCCTGCTGACCAGCGACCACGGGTCGCAAGCCGCCGACCGGAACTGCCGCGGCGACTGGGACGAAGCCCTCATCGCAGCCGGCGTGCAGTTCCGCGACGAAGGCTACGGCTTCCTCTACCTGAGCTGACCCGTTGAGATGAGCGTTTCAGCCCCTGGCTGAAACGCTCGTCTCAACGGTTGTGCTAGCGGCCGCGGCGGCTGTAGCCGAATCCGCCACCGGCGAGGAGCAGGACGATGATGATGATCAGCAGTAGGTTCATGCCTCGGGTCTACCCAGCAACGGGACGAAGATGTCTTCGCGGCTGTAGTGGCCGGTGACGTCGAACCAGCCCTTGTGCGACATCGCCGCCGACAGGTCGCAGTCGGCGTAGCGGATGCCCTCCTCGCCGTAGAGCGGCTCGGCGAGATAGCCGGAGTCGCCGGCCGCGATGATGCAGGTGCCGCCCTTGGACACCGTCGTCAGCTCGGCGGGGATGGCGACCGGGAAGTCGTCGGGGTACGCCGACGCGGGCAGGTACTGGATCGCCGAGACCACGACGGCGCCCGCCTCGATCGAGACGTTGCGCATCGTGGCCTGCCATCCGCTCGAGTCGTCGGCGGTGGGTGCGACGTAGATCTGCGGCGCACCGCGGTACACGGCGTAGCGGGCCAGGGGCATGCGGTTCTCCCAGCAGATCAGCCCGCCGATCCGGCCGATCGCGGTGTCGACCACGCCGATGTCGTCGCCGGCGCCGAGCGCGTGGAAGAGCCGCTCGTGGTGCGTCGGCATCACCTTGCGGTGCTTCGCGAGGAGCCCTGCCGGCCCGATCGTCAGCATCGTGTTGAACAGGCTCGACGAGCGCTCCGGCTCGCGCTCGTTCACGCCGATCACGCAGTGCGCCCCGGTGGCGGCGCACGCTTCGACGAGGCGGTCGACCAGCGGTCCGGGCACCTCGACCGCGGACTCCCACATGCGCCGCCGCAGCAGGTCCATGCCCTTGTGGTCGGGCATGCCGGCACTCACCCAGGCGTAGCTGGGATAGAGCGAGAGGAAGCACTCCGGGAACACGACCAGCTCTGCGCCGTTCGCGGCGGCCTCCGTGAGCAGCGCCACCACCTTGTCGACGCTGGCCTCCGCGTCGAGGAAGACCGGCGTGGCCTGCACCGCGGCGACGCGCACGCTGCGCAGCACCGTCATGGCGCGGGGACGACCATGGCCAGCGTCTGGGCCACCAGCGCCGGCTTCGGCGCGTTCTCGATCTCGACCGTCGCCTCGTTCGACAGCAGCAGCGATCCGTCCGGACGGGTCTGCACGTCGCCGATGGTCACGGACAGCCGCACCCGCGAGCCGACCGGGACCGGCGTGAGGAACCGCACCTTGTCGGAGCCGTAGTTGATGCCCATGAGCGCGCCGGTGAGCTGCCAGAGCTCCTGCTGCATCGACGGCAGCAGCGAGAGCGTCATGTAGCCGTGGACGATCGTGCCCCCGAACGGGCCGGCCTTGGCCTTCTCCTCGTCGACGTGGATCCACTGGTGGTCGCCGGTGGCGTCCGCGAACAGGTTCACCTGCTCCTGCGTCACGGTGCGCCACTCGCCGGGGCCCAGCACCTTGCCCTTCCAGGCGGCCAGCTCGGCAACGGGGACTTCGATCACGGGAGGGCTCCGATCGGCTCGGCGGATCTTCGAGAATCCGACCATAAAGGCCCGATGTGAGCAGGGCGAAACGGCCCGAACGGGCCATGCCCAGCGCCCGCGGGAAGCGTCACAGTCCCGGCATGGCCGATTCCCTCGTTCCGGAGGACCGCGACCACCGGCGGCGCACGGTGCTGGTGGTCGACGACGAGCAGTCCGTCCGCGCGCTCATCGCGGTGATGCTGGAGTGCGAGGGACATCTCGTGCTGACCGCCGAGGACGGGGAGGAGGCGCTCCGCATCCTCGGGCAGCAGCACGTCGACCTGGTGACCCTCGACGTGATGATGCCGGGCATGGACGGCTGGGAGCTGGGCCGCCGTCTGGCCGCGGACCCGGCCACCTCCGGCATCCCGCGACTGGTGGTCTCGGCCGCGCCGCTGTCCGACCTCGAGCACGCCCCCGACCGCGCGCTCGCCCACGCCGTCCTGTCCAAGCCGTTCGACTTCGCGACGTTCGTCGACATCGTCGAGGGGGCACTCGGGGAAGCGGCTGCGGCCTAGCTCGCGACCCTGAGGACCTGGAACGCGCGTACGTCGGGAGGTAGGCCCTTGAGGACGAGATCCTCGACAGCGGCCACCTCATGCGTGTCGGCCAGGGCCGCATGGACCCGGTGGTCCACGAGGATCTGGCCGTGCTCGGCCTCGGCGCACAGCCGGGCTGCGAGGTTCACGACGGTGCCGAGCGGCGTGTAGTCGCTGCGACCCTCGAACCCGATGATCCCCAGTGTCGCGTGGCCCAGTCCGATCCCCATGCCGTACCCCAGCCGGTAGCCACGCCGCGCCCAGTCCACGGCCATGTCCTCGAACCGGTCGCGCAGCTGAAGCGCCATGGTCACGGCGGTCCCCGCCGGGTCGTCGCACGGAACCGGATCGTTGAAGTAGGCCATCACGCCGTCGCCGGCGAAATGGCCCAGCGTCGCCTCGAAGTCCCGCATGACCTCGCCCACGGCCGCGTAATAGGCGTTGAGGACGTCGAGGACCTCCTCCGGCTCCACCCGTCCCGCGAAGTTCGTGAAGCCGCGCAGGTCGGAGAAGAACACGGCGATCTCGCGTCGGTGCGGCTCCAGGAGGCCCTCGGTACCCGAGCTCAGGACTGCGTCGGCCACCTGGGGTGCGAGAAAGCGTCGCAGGTTCTCGTAGTGCGCGAGCTCGTTCACCTGCTCCTGAACCCTCGCCTCGAGCGTCCGGTTGACTTCCGCGAGGTCCAGCCGCGCCTGGTGCTCGGCGATGGCCAGCTCGTCGGTCTGCCCCACGAAACCGCCGATGAGGAACCCGACGGCCGTCATGAGCGAGGCCATGAACAGGAACTGGCCGAGCCGGACGGGAACGTCCGGCTGGATCGCGAGCAGGCACGCGTACTCGGCCAGCGTCGTCACCAGGAAGAGCACCGCAAGGCGCCGCGACAAGCCGTAGAAGGCGAAGATCGCCGGGATCAGGTACACGCTGGTGCCCACGATGGCGATCTCGGCCCCGTTGATCCACAGCGCGACCGTGATGAACGCACTGCTGAAGAACACCAGGCCGGCACCGACGCGTGAGTAGAGGTCCTCGAACGCGGGTTCGGGCATCCAGCGAGCGCTGGCGACCAGGATCGCCCCGATGAGCAGGACGAACATCGTGACGCCGAACGAGCCCGTGGGGTTGCGCAACCGCGACGACGCGACGAGGAGCACCTGCAGGTTGGCCGCCGCGACGATGACGTAGAGCAGCCCGCCGACCAGCACGCTCTGGCGCAGGGCGTCCTCGGACATGATGCGTACGCCGTGCCGGTACCGGATGGGGTCGGCCTCCGGGACGACGTCGTCGCCGTCTGGCTCCGCCAGCATCCGACTCCCCCCGACGAGGCTCCGGTGATCATGTCGAGCGTACCGGCGCATGCGCCTAAGATCGCGTGGCCGCGAGGTGAGGAGTTGCGTGAAGAAGAAGCCGGCCGAGAGCTTCGTGACCTGCGGGTACTGCGGGATGGTCGAGACGGGTGGGGCTCCGCCCACCTGGTCCATGCAGACCTCCGAGCGCGGGGTTCAGCTGATCTGCGCCGACTGCACGCGGGCCAACCTCCGGTCGATCGAGGGCAAACTGGACACCGACTGGTGGTAGTCGCTCCCTCACCTAGGCGCTAGCCTGCCCGGCATGTCCGACGAGACCCAGCCGGGGACCGATGAGTTCCCCGAGATCCGCCTCATCCGGCCGAGTGCCGTGCTGCCCGAGGCGGTCGCCGCGCAGATCCTGCGGGCCCTCGAGGACGACGACGTCCGGCACAACGGGCTCTGGCTGACGACGCCGACGGTCTGGCAGCGCTACGACCGCCCGTTCAGCTCGGCCACCGGCGACGTCGACGCGCTGCTCATGGGCACGATCAGCGTGGTCTACGACTCGCCCCGGCGCCGCGAGATCACGATCTACCGGGTCAGCCTCACCGAGGTGGGCAAGGACCAGGGCTGGACGATCGAGACGCTGTGCAACGAGCCGCTCGGTCACGCGGGCCTGACGCTCGACTCCTGCCCGCGCGCGGACCTCACGCCGCCGCCCGCGCCGGACCCGTTCCGGGCACGTGCCGGTCAGGTCAACCCGGACGCGCCCGAGGGCCGCTCTCCTTTCGACTTCTGAGCCGCCTTCTTTCGGGGCTTCTTCGCCGGTGGGGGCGCGAAGCCCGGCAGGTACTGCAGCGCGATGGAGCGGAAGTCGCCGCGGCTGCCCAGCTGGCAGAGGACGGCGGTCGTGCCGGCGGCGATGCGGTAGATCAGCAGGTACGCCGGGGGCAGGTTGAGCCTGCGCCCCGTCTGCGCGGTCGGCGTACGCAGGTCGATGACCTGCGCCGCCTGCTCGCGCAGGAACTCCCGGCTGAACCGGAAGTCGTGCGTGGCCAGTGACGCGAACTGCGGGGCCAGGTAGTCGAGCACGGCCTGCGGCGCGACGTCGTAACCGTCACGGATGAAGCCCTCCGCGTGCATGGAGGCGGCCGCGGCCTCGGCGTCGCCGTCGAGCGCGTGCCGGACCAGCCGGCCCAGGCCCTCGGGGATGCCGCCGGGCACGCGCGCCACCGCGCCGAAGTCGATCACCGCCAGGCGGCCGTCGTCGAGGAGCCGGAAGTTCCCCGGGTGCGGGTCGGCGTGCACCAGCCCCACGCGGGAGGGCGAGTCGTAGAGGAAGCGGGCCAGCAGGAGTCCGGCCCGGTTGCGCTCGTCCTGCGTGCCGTCGCGGATGATCGCCGCGAGCGGCGTCCCGTCGATCCACTCGCTGACGATGACCCGCTCCGCGTTGGCGACGACCGACGGCACGTAGATGTCGGGATCGCCGGCGTACGCGTCGTGGAAGGCCTGCTGCGACGCGGCCTCGAGCGTGTAGTCGAGCTCCTCGGCCACGCGCGCCTTGAGCTCGGCGACGAGCGGCTTCACGTCCAGGCCGGGCGTGACCACGGAGAACAGCCGCGCCATGCGCCCGAGCTGGTTGAGGTCGGCGAGCAGCGCCGGTCCCGCGCCCGGGTACTGGACCTTCACCGCGACCTTGCGGCCGTCGTGCCACACCGCCCGGTGCACCTGGCCGATGCTGGCCGCGGCCGCCGGCTTGTCGTCGAAGGACTGGAACGCCTTCTGCCACTCCACGTCCAGCTGCTCGGTGAGCACACGGTGCACCGTCGCCACCGGCAGGGGCGGGGCGGCCTCCTGCAGCTTGGTCAGCGCCGCGCGGTACGGGCCGGCGACCTCCTCGGGGAGCGCGGCTTCGAAGATGGACATGGCCTGGCCGAACTTCATGGCCCCGCCCTTGAGCTCGCCCAGCACCTTGAACAGCTGCGCGGCGGTGCGGGCCTGCACCTCGGTCGCCACGAGCTCCGCCGGCCGCCCGCCGATGCGCTTGCCCAGGCCGAGGGTCGCCCGACCGGCCAGCCCGAGCGGCAGCGCGGCGAGCTTCGCCGTGCGGGTCACCGCGCGGCGGGGGATGTCGGCCATGAGCACATGATGCCCGCTGGCGACCCGGGTCCTACGAGGCGGCCGGCTCCGACGTCGCGACGCCGCAGCCGCAGCGCGGATGTGCGGTCCACGTCCGGCGCCGCAGCCCCGGTCGCGCCAGGCACAGCTCGAGCGTGGCGTCGACGGCCGCGGGCCGGCCGCCGGCCAGGTGGGCGAGCACCTGCTCGGCGGCCAGGCCGGCCAGCGCGCCGGCGAGCGGCAGGTCGACGGACAGCTCGGCCCGGTGCTCGGCGCTGGCCAGCTGCGCCACCACCAGCGGCCAGGCGGGGTCGCGCTCGGCCCGGGCCAGGTCGTGGCAGCGCGGGCAGGAGCTGCGTCCGGGTACGACGAGCGGGCCGGCCACCGCCCACGCGTCGCGCATCCCGACCAGCAGGTAGGGCGCCCCCGCCTCGTGCAGCGTGGCCAACAGCTCGGCCGGCGGCCCGAGGTGGCGGGCGGTCGTCACGACCACGAGCGCCGCGGCCGAGACCTGCTCGGCGCGCAGCGGCCCGGTCAGCACCTCGGCGACCGCGCCCTCCCGGCGTACGGCGTCCGCAGCCGCCTCCGCACGCACGCGTCCCGCGTCGTCGCGACCGAGCCCGCCGGGGGCGAAGTCGGCCGGCAGCGCCGGGTCGGCGTCGCAGAGCCAGAGCCGGCCCACCCCGGCCGCGGCGAGCAGCGCGGCGAGCGCGGCGCCGACGCGCCCCGTGCCGCACAGCAGCACGGTCGCCGTACGCCGCGCACCCAGCTCGTCGTACGCCGGGCCCGGCTTGTGGCGGACGAGCGAGCGGTAGCTCAGATCCGGCGCGAGCCGCAGCCGGTCCGCGTCGGTGAGGCCGCGGGGCTCGGCAGCGGCGTCGTCGAGCGCGCCTGCCTGCGTGAGGGCGGAGAGCAGGCGGGCCGCGGCGGCCCGGTCGAATCCGGCCGCCTCGGCGTCGGCCAGCACGCCCGCCTCGTCACGGGTCCCGTCGAGCAGGAGCAGCAGCCGGGCCGTGTCGCGGTCCACCCCGTCGAGCACGACCGCGGCGGCCGGGTCGACGCCGAGCTGCACGGTCGTGGGGCCGCGCCACAGCAGCCGGACGGCGGGCTTGAGCACGGGGCGCATGCGCCGAGGGTGGCACGGTCGCGCCGAGCCGCGAGCGGCCCATCCACAGGCCACGGGCAAGAGAAAGGCGGCCAGCCCGCAGGGGGATGACCGCCTGTCTCAACCTGAAGTTCGGGTGGAGCCCGGTGCTCAGGCCTTGCCGAGGATCCGGTTCATCTTCGTGCCGCAGACCGGGCAGGTGCCCTTCGCCATGCGTCGACCGTTGTCGGTGGTCGTGACCTCGCCGTCGAACTCGCGCTTGGCCTTGCACTTCACGCAGTAGCCCTCGTACTTCTCGGCCACGAGCTTCCTCCTTGGGTCGACCTTGCGTCCGCACGAGCGTACCTGCGCCAAGCACGAATCCGTGCGAGGCGCGCACCGCTGCTCGTGCGGCGCGGGGAGCCCCCGCTTGCTCTAGCAAGCAGTCCTGGGCTAGCGTACGCCGCTTCGGCCAGTCAGGTCGGCACCGGAACGACTCAATCCCGAGTGGAGGTGACCCTTCCCGATCTAGATACGCCGAAGCGACGCGGCGGCCGACTCCCCAGTCCGGCCGGGCAGTACCGCGACGCGCGGGGGAACCACCAGGCGGTCCGCGACGAGAGCGGACCGTAGGGGCGAATCGGGTGCCGACGACCGGCGCCGCGTAGGGACTTCCCCGGTCCCGAGCCCGTCAGCTCACCTCGTAGGCGTCGGGAACCTGGGGAATGACACGAGACCTCTTTGCGCCCAAGTTCAGCCTGTCCTACCTGCTCGGCACCCGCCCCGGCCTGGCCGCGGAGCGCGCTGCCGACCGCCTGCTCGCGGCCGCGGCCACCGTGCCCGCGCGCCGCCCAGGAGCCGTGCTCACCCGTACGACGGGCCGTTCCGTGGCCCTCGGCCTCATCGGGCTCGCGCTGGTCGGTGGGCCGGGCCTCTCGCTGCTCGGTGGCGCGGACCCCACGATCGCCGCAGGCACGCTCGCCGCACCGGCCACGCTGCACGCGACCACGCCACGGATCGGCGTCGAGCACGCGAGCCGCGCCGCCGCCCGCACGCCACTGCAGGTGCAGACCCGCGTCGTGCAGGTCGACACGTTCCGCCAGTCCGGTATCGCGACCTGGTACGGACCCGGGTTCCACGGCCGGACCACGGCGAACGGCGAGATCTTCAACTCCGGCGCCATGACCGCCGCGCACCGCACGCTGCCGTTCGGCACGCGCCTGCGCGTGTGCACGACGAAGCGCTGCGTGCTCGTGCGCGTCAACGACCGGGGGCCGTTCGGCGCCGGGCGCGTGCTCGACCTGTCCCGCGCGGCCGCGCAGGAGCTCGGCACGCAGCGTTCGGGGATCGCCCACGTGACGATCAGCGAGGTCACCGAGCGCACCGAGACCATCCGCACCGCCCCGGCCTACGGACCGGTCGGCGCCTCCGGCACGATCGACGCCGTACCGGTCGCCCAGTCCGGCACGACCGCGGCGACGGTGGGGGTCGGCCTGCTCGCGCTCGTCGCCGTCGTGGCGGGTGGCTCCTTCGCGGCCCGCCGGGCTGTCCCGTTGCTCGCGGGTTAACCTCCGCACATGTCAGACAGTCCGCTCCGCGTGGAGCGCCGCGGCCAGCACGTCGTCCTGCTGACCCTCGACGTGCCCGAGCGGCGCAACGCGATGGTCGCGGCGCTCACCGCGGCGTGGGCCGAGACGGTCGCCGAGCTCGCCGCGGACTCGAGCGTCCGCGCCGTCGTGGTCACAGGCGAGGGCAGCTCGTTCTGCGCGGGTGGGGACCTGTCGTGGATCGCGGAGTCGCCGGAGCAGTCGGTCGCGGCGATCCGCGAGCGGATGCTGCCGTTCTACCGGACCTGGCTGTCCATCCGGGACCTCGAGGCGCCGGTCGTGGCCGCCGTCAACGGCCCCGCCGTCGGCGCCGGCATGTGCCTGGCGCTGGCCTGCGACCTGCGCTACGCGTCCACCACGGCGACCTTCAGCGCGCCGTTCGTCCACCTGGGCATGCATGCGGGCATGGCTGCGACGTACCTGCTGCCCGAGCTCATCGGGGTCGGCCCGTCGCGCGACCTGCTCTACACCGGGCGTTCGGTCGACGCGGCGGAGGCGCTCGACCTCGGGCTGGTCAACGGCGTGCACGAGCCGGACGAGCTGCTCTCCGCCGCCCTCGGCGTCGCCGAGCGGATCGCGTCCGCCGCGCCCCTGGCCGTGCGGCTGACCAAGTCGGCCCTGGCGTACGCCGGCCACCGCAGCCTGGCCGACGCGCTCGAGTGGGAGGGGCTGGCCCAGCCGGTGACGATGGTCAGCGCCGACCTGGCCGAGGGGCTGACCGCCTACAGCGAACGCCGGCCGCCACGCTTCACCGGAAGTTGAGGTCGAGGGTTCTCGCAGTGGCGCGGCCAGGTCGGGCGTAGCCCGATCCCGGACGTGGCAAAGCCCCCGTTCTCCGATCCGCCACACGCCTTCCCCTTGCGAGTGGTGGCCCGTGCCCCGGGGGCTTCGTCGGTGGTGACGGTAGGACCCGCTGCAGGCAGAGTCAACGCGGCGCGTCGGGCGGCTGTGGACATGCCTGGGGACAGGCTGGGGACAGCACGGCGCGCCGCTGTGGACGCCCGGTGCAGGAGCTGTGGACGCGGCGCGCGGACACGCACGAACACCGGCTGCGACGTGCACCGACGCTGTCCCAAGGGGTGTGCACGAAAAAAACTTCGGGCGCGTCGCCCCGTGCATCTGTCGCACCGGGCTCGTAACGTCAGGCCATGGAAGCTGCCGACCTCCGGTTAGGCCTCGACGGGGTCGTCGAGGTACGCCGCAGCACCCGTCGCCGGCGCACCGTCTCGGCCTACCGCGACGGCGACCGCACCGTGGTGCTCCTCCCCGCGCGGCTGACCGCCGCCGAGGAGGACCAGTGGGTCGAGACCATGCTGACCCGCCTCGCGCGGCAGGAGGCCGGGCGGGCCGCGCCGGTCTCCGACGCCGACCTGGAGGCGCGCGCAACCGCGCTCTCCCAACGGTTCCTGGGCGGTCTGGCCCGGCCGCTCACCGTCCGCTGGGTCACCAACCAGCAGAACCGGTGGGGCTCGTGCACCCCTGCCGACCGCGCGATCCGGCTCTCCCACCGGCTGCGCACGCTGCCCGACTGGGTCGTCGACTACGTGCTGGTGCACGAGCTCGCGCACCTCGTCGTCGACGACCACTCCAAGGAGTTCTGGGCGCTGGTCGAGCGCTACCCGCTCACCGAGCGCGCCCGGGGCTTCCTGCTCGGCGTCGAGCACCAGCTCTCCGAGCAATGACGGCGCGGCGCATCGCCGCGATCCTGCTGACCGGGTCGGCCCCGGCGGCCCCGCCGGGCATCGACCCCGCGGCGTACGCCCGGGCGCTCCTCGACGACGTCGTCACGGTGGTCGAGGACCTGGCGACGGTGGAGTGCGCGATCGCGGTCACGGCCGGCGCGGACCGCGCGCTGGCCGAGTCGGTGGCCGGTCGCACCGTGCCCGTTCTCGCCGCCGCGGACGTCGTGGGGGCGCTGGACGCCCTGGCCGCGCTCGGCGCGACGGACGGGGCCGTGCTGGCCGCCGACGTCCCCGACATCCCGCGGCTGGTCGTGGCCAAGCTGTTCTCCGCGCTCGAGGACGCGCCGACCGGCGTGTGCCCGGCGCCCGGGGGCACGCTGGCCGGTCTCAGCGCCCGCCTGCCGGTCCCGGGCTGGCTGCGGGCCGCGGCACCCGACCTGGACGCCGTGGGGGCGCTGGACGGCCTGCACGCGGCCGCGCCGCGTCGCTCGGTCGTGGTCGGCCCCGGCTGGCACCGGCTGCGCGCCGCCGCGGACGTGCGGGCGCTCGATCCGGGCCTGGAGGGCTACGCCGCGACCCGCGGGCTGCTCAGCGTGCCGCGTCGTCCGGAGGCATGAGCGGCGTCCCGGCCAGGTACGCCGTCGGGTCGTCCAGGTCGTCGGAGCCGGGCAGTAGGTCGGGGTGGCTCCAGACGGCGTCGCGGCCCTCGATCCCACGAGCCTCGCGCAGCGCGCTCCACAGCGCGACCGACTCCCGCAGCCGGCGTGGCCGCAGCTCGAGGCCGACCAGCGTCGCGAACGTCTGCTCGGCGGGGCCCCCGGTCGCCCGCCTGCGGCGCAGCGTCTCGGAGAGCGCGGCCGCGCCGGGCAGCCGCTCGCCGGCCGCCTCGTCCACCAGCGCCCCCACCCAGCCCTCGACGAGGGCCAGCGTCGTCTCCAGCCGGGTGAGCGCGGCCTGCTGTGCAGGCGTGACCTCGACCTCGAACAGGCCGCCGCCCAGCGCCTGCTGCAGGCTGTCCGGGTCGGCCGGGTCCAGCTCGGCCATCGCCCGGCCGATCGCCTCGCTGTCCACGCGAACGCCGCGAGCGTAGGTCTCGACCGCGTCGAGGACGTGCGCGCGCAGCCAGGGCACGTGGCCGTAGAGCCGGTGGTGGGCGGCTTCGCGCAGCGCGACGTACAGGCGCACCTCGTCGCCGTCGACGCCGAGTCCGGAACCGAACGCGGCGACGTTGGCCGGGAGCAGCGCGGCCCGGCCCGCCGGGCCCAGCGGCAGGCCGACGTCCGTGCTCGAGAGCACCTCGCCGGCCAGGTGGGCGAGGGCCTGGCCGACCTGCATGCCGAACATCAGGCCGCCGATGGAGCCGAGCGCGCCCAGCAACGGCCCGGCCTGCTCCTGGACCTCCTCGGGCAGCGCGGCGCGCATCGCCGTGGCCACGCTGGCCGCGACCGGGTCGCACAGGCGCCCCCACGTGGGCAGGGTCTGCTCGATCCACTGGACCCGGGTCCACGCCTCGGCCTGGGCCACTCCGGAGGCGAGCGTCGTGCAGGGGTCGAGCCAGAGGTCGGCCAGCCGCACCGCGTCGGCCGTCCCGTCGGGAGCACCGCCGTCCACGCCGGGGTCGTCAGCAGCCGCCGACGCGACCGCCATCTGCCGGGCCAGCTCCCAGTTCACCGGCCCGGAGGAGGACAGCAGCTTCTGGAGCTCGGCGAACAGCGGGATCTTGCCGGCCAGGTCGTCGGGCAGCCCGCCACCGCCCGGAGCGCCGAAGGAGAAGTCCGCGGGGGTCACCCGGACAACGGTAGCCGGTCCCACCGAGGGGTTGACCGGAGCCCTATAGTGGCCACGATCTCAGGACGAGCCCGAGGGGACGCTGTTGCTCTTCCTGCTACCGATTCCCGTGAGCCTGACCTTGGCGATCGCCTGGTCGGCCTGGGAGCGACGCCGCCGGCTGTCCAAGCCCGCCGTGACCGTCGAGGAGTACCAGCGCGCGCTGGCGGCACTCGCGCGCCGCTGACCCGTCGTACCTAGGGACGCGGGTCGATCGGCAGGTCGAAGCAGAGGCCCTCGGCCCGCGTGTCGCCGGCCGGGTCGCCGCCGAGCACGAGGCAGAACGGGTCCGCCTGCGCGCCCGGCGCCACGGAGACCGTGACGGCGGTCAGGACGCCCAGCAGTGCGGCGACGGCCGCGCGGCGGCTCACTGCCCGTCTCCGTCGACGCTCGGTATGCCGCGGGGGCCCTCGCCCTGGCCGTCGGGGCTGGTGCAGTCCGCGAGCGCCGGCATGGCCAGCGAGGTGGTCTGCTCGCAGAGGTTGAGAGGGACGCCGGAGAGACCTACTCGGCGTACCTCGGTCGGGTTCTCGGGGAGTGCCGGCCCGAGCCAGAGCGTCTGGCCGGTGAAGTTCGGCTGACCGTAGACGCAGGCACCGCCGACGCAGCTGCGGGGCACGCTGCCCAGCGCGCCGGGACGCGACGGCGTCACGGACGTGACCCGCTCGCGCGCCGCGGCGCCCGCCGTGACCACCGTGCTCGCGTCCGCGCTCGGCGCGTTGGTGGAGAACGTCGTGGTCGGCGGCAGCGAGCGGATGGACGGCGCGGGAGCCCCGCCGCCGAGGATCGTGCCGACGCCGAGGATTGCGACGCTGGCCAGGCTGAGGGCGCTGGCCGCGGCGTTGTTCGGCAGCGCGCGCCGTGCGGCGCCGCGGAGCCGGCCGGCTGCGTGCAGCGCGAGCAGCCAGGGCGCGAACGGGATCAGACCGTTCATCGGGAGCGAGCCGCCGCGGCTGGTGTACTCCTTGCGCAGCGCCCGCCGGCCGCGGTGCAGCAGCGAGCGGACGGCCGGCTCGCTGATGTCGAAGCGCTCCGCGATCTCCTCGTAGTGGAGGCCCTCGACCTCGCGCGCCCAGAGGATCGCGGCCTGGCGGCTCGGGATCGCCTCGAGGGCGTCGAGCGCGGTGCGGGCCTCCTGGCGGGCCACGACGATGTCGGCGGTGTCGCGGCCGAGCCGGGCCGCCTCGGGCACCTCGGCGACGGCGACGAACCGGCCCCGCACCCGCAGCCGGTCGATGACCAGGCGCTGGGCGACCACGGTCGACCAGGCGATGAGCTCGTTCTCGACCGTGAAGGAGTGGCGGTGCGTGTACGCGCGGAGCAGGGTCTCCTGCGTGATCTCCTCGGCGTCGCTCGCGTCACCGATGCGGCGGAGCACCAGCGAGCGCAGCCGCATGCCGTGGCGGCGGACGAAGTCGTCGAAGTCGATGTCGTCCAGCGGCAGGCCGGCAGGCGACGGATCCGCCACCGGCGCGAGCCGGAGCAGCGGGGGGGTCTCGGCCACCACGGTGGTGACCGGGAGCTCCTGAGGCGTCGACATGGGACCTCTTTCGCGGGCGCTGGGAGACCTTTCCCCAAAGACACAGAAATTCCTGCGCGAGGGTTTGCGGCCTGACGCGTTTGAGAGTGTGACATGCCAATCCCCCCTTGGGGAGGGGCACCTCGAAGGATTCGCCGGTACGCCGGCGAGCTAGGACCGAGAGGGGTCGCGGCGGGCCCGGCTGGGCGGGCTCGCTGCGGCCCCTTTCGAATGTCCGGGCTCAAGCGGGGACGGCCGCATGCCGACCAGGCTCAAGTACCCTGTGACCGACCAACCCCGCACGCCCTCCCCGACGCCCCGCCGTGCCTGCTAGGAGGCTCCCGACATGGAGCACGTCGTCTTCTTCACCGGACCTGACGGTGGCTCGCACTTCCGTCGTACCGCCGAGCTCGAGGAGTCGGTGCGGTTCGTCGAGCACCTGCGCAACGTGGAAGGCGTCGAGGACAGCAAGGTGTACGCGCTGACCGAGGTCCCGATGAACTTCCGGGCCTACTACCGGGTCGAGGTCAACCCGGACCTGAACCTGGCCGGCGAGGAGTCGTCCGGCGGGGACACGGCGGCGGCCGGCCTGGTCCCCGACCCGGGCGCCCTGACCGACGCCGCCGCGGCGGCGTTCAACGAGGCGCAGTCCCCGGCTGCGCCGCCCCCGCCACCCGCCGGCGAGCCGGCCGACGGCCAGGGCGGCGACGGCCCGCGCAGCCTGAGCTTCTTCTCCGGCTGAGCCACCGGCCCTAGCGCAGCGCGCTGAGCCCGAGGTAGATCCCGCCGCCGAGTACGGCGGCGGCCACGAGGGTGAGCGTCGCCAGGACCACGACCGCAGAGCGCTGTCGCTGCGGCACGCGACCTGGGTCGATCTCGCCCCGTTCCAGCGCCGAGAACAGACCGGCGTCCGCGGCAGTCGGGCGGGGTCCGGCGGCCTGCCTGGCCTCGGGAACGGCCGGCGGGGCGTCACTGACGTCGAAGAGGACGAGCGCGGCGGCGACGAGGACGGCGAGGAAGGCGGGAACTGCCGTCACTCGGTCTCCCTCGCCCTCGGCCGTGCGGATCTGTCCGCGTCAGGGTACCCAGGCGGAGCGGTTAGGGTTCCCGCCATGACGCGTCGTGCCGCCACCCTCGCCGTCGGTACGACGATCGCCATCGCGCTCGCCGTCGCGGGCCTGTTCCTGCCGGTCCCGTACGTGGCGCTCGGCCCCGGTCCGGCGTACGACACGCTGCGCCGGGACGAGCCGATCATCGTGATCAAGGGGACCCGGACCTTCCCGACCGACGGCCGGCTGGACCTCACGACCGTGCTGGTCCGCGACAACCTCACCCTCGGCAGCGCCCTGGCCTACTGGTTCGACGGCGACGTCGCGGTGGTCCCGCGCGAGGTGGTCTTCCCTCCTGACCAGTCCGAGGAGGAGTCGCAGCGCGAGATCGAGCGCGAGATGACGCAGTCGAAGGACTCCGCGCGGACGGCGGCCCTGCGCTACCTCAAGGTGCCGGTCACGACGACGGTCCTCGTCGACGAGGTGGTGGCCGGCGCCCCGGCGTCGAAGGCGCTGCTGGCCAAGGACCTGATCGTCGCGGTGGACAGCCAGCCCGTTCGCACGGCCGCTGCGGTGGGGGAGGCCATCCGCAAGCACGCCGTCGGCGAGCAGGTCCGGGTGACGTTCCGCCGGGCGGGCGCCGTTCGCACGGTGAGCATCGGCACGGTCCCCAGCCCCGACCCCGACGGGCACGCGACCATCGGCGTCCGCCTCGTGACCGAGAGCACCTACCCGTTCGTCGTCGACCTGGAGCTGGACAGCGTCGGCGGGCCCAGCGCGGGGCTGATGTTCGCCCTGGGCGTCGTGGACAAGCTGACCGCGGGCAGCCTCACCGGCGGGCGGCACGTCGCCGGCACCGGCACCATCGACGAGGAGGGCGTGGTCGGTCCCATCGGGGGGATCCAGCAGAAGCTGATCGGCGCGCGCAAGAACGGCGCCACGGTGTTCCTGGTCCCGGACGGCAACTGGGAGGACGCGGTCGCCGCCGAGGAGAAGGGGCTGCAGCTCATCCGGGTGGCCACGCTCGCGGATGCCGTGACCGGGCTGGAAAGGCTCAACCAGCAGCAGTAGCCGGGCACCCCCGCGGCCGGGGCGTCCGGGAATGTGCCGATTCGGGCCCGCCGCGCCTGAGCCGTCCATAGGATCGCGCGCATGGAGGCAGGCGTCCCGTTCGCGCTGCTCTCCGGTGTTCAGCTGCTCTCGCTCGCGGCTGCCATCGGCGTGGGCGCGGCGGGCATCATCGGCGGCCGTCGGCTGACGTCGCGCGTCCCCCTGCTGCTCGGCGGGCTGCTGCTCGCCGTCTCCCACTTCATCACCGCGATCCAGCTCGGCGCCGGGCCCAGTGACGGCCTGGCGGTCGTGCGCGCGGCCGGCTATGTGCTCGTGGCCGGCGGCCTGGCCGGTCTCGGCACGCCGGGTCTCGCGGTCGTCGTCGCGCCGATCGGGGCGGCCTTCGCGCCCGCCCTGGCCGCAGCCGGCGCCGCCGCCCTGGCCGGCGGGGCCGCCCTGCGCATGCGCTCGTCGCGCCGGCTCTTCCTCGCCCTCGGGTTCGCGTTCTTCGCCGCCTCGGAAGTGCTCGGGCCCGCGGCGCGGACGTCCAACGTCGCCGCGGCCGCCCTGCTCGTGCTGCGCGGCCTGGCCTCCCTGGCCGTGCTCGGATGGCTCGGCGACGTCGTACGGCGGAGCCTGCTGGCCAAGGTGGTGGCCGCGATCCTGGCGGCCATGCTGGCGCTGGCCGTCGGCGCCGCGACCGTCGTCGGCTCGGTCGCGACGACCTCGCTGGGCCGCGACCAGGAGCGCCGCGTGCAGGGTGCCGCGGACGGGCAGCTGGACGCCTTCATCGACACCACCCAGAGCGTCCTCGGGCTGTCGAAGATCCTCGCGATCTGTCCCAACCCGGTGGCCTGCGCCTTTGTGGTTCGTCAGCTGCGCTCCGAGCCCGAGATCGTCGTGGTCGTCGTGCGCGCCGACGGCTCGGTCGCGGAGCGGCAGCAGCTCGACCCGGCCGCGGCACTGAGCCTCGCCCAGAGCGCCGCGGTGAAGGACGTGCTCAAGACCGGTGCGGACGTGGCCACCATGGGTGTCGTCCACGGTCGCGAGACCAAGCTGGCCGCCTTGGGCATCTCGCCGGTCAAGGACGCCAAGCAGAAGGTGGTCGGCGCCGTCGTCTACGGCGCGATCATCGGTCCCGACCGGGTGAAGAAGGCCAGCGGACAGGTGCGCTTCGACCTCTCGATCTTCACCGGCCAGCGACTGATCGTGAGCTCCGCCGACCGCGACCAGACCGCCGCGATCGTCGGCGAGTTCGGCGAGCTCGACGCAGAGCGCCGGCTGCTCGCGGGCGAGGCCGGCATGACGGTCCGGGCCAACGGCTCGAGGCCGACGGTGCACTTCGCGCCGATCCGGGACGCGACCGGACGGCCGATCGCCGTGCTCGCGCTCTCGGCTCCGTCGGCCGTCGTGCTCGAGACGCAGCAGCGCGTGCTGCAGACGATCATCCTGGTCACCGTCCTGCTCGGGCTGCTGGTCGGCATCGCCGGCATGCTGCTCGGGCGCCGCATCGTGGCGCCGATCCGCGACCTCACGCTGGCCGCGTCGCGGGTCCGACGCGGCGACCTCGACGCCTCCGCGAACGTCACGTCGATCGACGAGGTGGGTTCGCTGTCGCGGGCCTTCGACGCGATGACCAAGTCGCTCGCGCGGTCCACCACCGAGCTGCGGCGCGTCGCCGCCGACGAGTCCGCCCTGCGTGCGCGGCTCGAGACCGTGCTCGCCTCGATGGGCGACGGGCTGCTGACGACCGACCACTCCGGACACATCACGTCGGTGAACCCGAGTGCCGTCGAGATGCTCCGCGCCGACGACGAGCAGCAGCTGCTGGGGCAGCCGCTCTCCCACGTGCTGCAGGGCACCGACCAGGCCGGCGCTCCGCTCGTCGACCGCGACGTCGGCGGGCGGCTGAGCGTGGTCGGCGTACTCGACCCCGGTGACGGCACGCGCATCCCGGTGGCCATCGTCCGGCGTCCGCTGCAGGGCGCGGCCGGTGAGGTCGTCGTGGTCCGTGACATGACCCGCGAGAGCCAGGTCGAGAAGATGAAGACCGAGTTCCTCGCGAACGTCAGCCACGAGCTGCGCACTCCGCTGACGCCGATCCGCGGCTACGCGGACATCCTCCGGCGCAACCCCGGCCTGCCGCCCGAGAAGACCTCGGCGTACGCCGACAGCATCCTCGACTCGAGCGTGCGCATGTCGCGTGTGGTCGACCTCCTCGTCGACGTCGCGGCTCTCGAGGGCGGGCGCGTCGTGCCGGAGGCGGCGCCCGTGGCCATCGGCCCGTTCGTCGACAACCGGCTGCGCGACTGGCGCGTGCGCGCCCCCGGGCGCACCTTCCGCCGCCGCGTCGCCACCGGACTGCCGCGGGTGCTCATCGACGCGAGCTGGGTCGGCAAGGCGCTCGACGAGCTGCTCGACAACGCGGTCAAGTACTCGCCGGCCGACTCGCCGATCACGCTGGTCGCCGGACCGTCCGACGATCCCGGCTACGTGCGGCTCACGGTCCGCGACCAGGGCAGGGGCATCGACCCGGAGGGCATGAGCCGGCTGTTCACGCCCTTCGAGCAGGTCGACGGGTCCGCGACCCGCGAGGTGGGCGGCCTCGGCCTCGGACTGTCCTTCGTACGGCGGCTGGCCGACGACTTCGGGCTGCGTCTGCACGTCGACACCTCGCCGGGCAGCGGATCGGCGTTCAGCCTGGACCTGCCGATCGCGACGACCATCCCGCCGCCGCGACGCGCGTCGCGCAACGGCCGCCCGGGTCGTCCCGCCGGCGGTCCGCGTTCACCGAGAGCACGGGCCCGCTGACGTTGCTGGAGTAGTTTCGCCGTAGCGATTCCTGACGTCTCCAGAGACCGGAGTGCCCGTGGCTGTTCGGCAGATTCCCCGTGGTCGTCGCCGTCGGGTAGTGCCGATCGTCATCGCGGTGGTGATCCTGCTCGCGCTGCTCGCCGCGGGCGCGAGCCTCTACACCGACCTGCTGTGGTTCCGCGAGGTCGGCTTCAGCGACGTCTTCACGACCACGCTGCGCACGAAGCTGCTGCTGTTCGTCGTCTTCGGCACGGCGATGGCGGCCATCGTCGGGGCGAACATCGTCATCGCGCACCGGCTGCGGCCGCCGTTCCGGCCGACCTCGCTGGAGCAGCAGAACCTCGACCGCTACCGGGTCGCGACCGAGCCGTACCTGCTGGTCATCGTGATCGCCGTCTCGGCGCTCATCGGCCTGCTCGCGGGCGTCAACGCCACCGGCAGCTGGCGTACCTGGCTCGCCTGGCGCAACCAGGTGAGCTTCGGCGTGAAGGACCCGCAGTTCGGCCGGGACATCGCCTACTTCGCGTTCACGTACCCGTTCCAGCGGGTCGTCCTGAACGTCCTCTTCGGCGCCCTCATCACCTCGGTCGTGGCGAGCGCAGTCACGCACTACCTGTTCGGCGGGATCCGGATCCAGACGGCGGGGGAGAAGGTCACCGCTCCCGCGCGCGCACACCTGTCCGTGCTCTTCGGCATCCTGGTGCTGCTCAAGGGCGCGGCCTACTACCTCGACCAGTTCGGCCTGGCCTTCTCGTCGCGGGGTGTCGTGACCGGCGCGTCGTACACCGACGTGAAGGCGGAGCTGCCCGCGCTGCGCATCCTCATGGTCATCGCGCTGATCTGCGCGGGCCTGTTCATCTACAACCTGCGCTCGCGCGGCTGGGCGCTGCCGGCGATCGGCATCGGCCTGCTCGTGCTCTCGAGCCTCGTGATCGGCGGCATCTACCCCGCGTTCATCCAGCGGATCCGCGTGCGGCCCAACGAGATCGCGCGCGAGGCGCCGTACATCCAGCGCAACATCGACGCGACGCGGCGGGCCTACGGCATCGACGGCGCGGAGTACCAGCCGTACCAGGCGCGGACGTCGCTGACCGCGGCGCAGCTGCGCGCCGACAAGGACACGATCCCGCACGCGCGGCTGCTCGACCCCAACCACCTGCAGCCGACCTTCGAGCAGCTGCAGCAGATCCGCGCGTACTACGGGTTCACCTCGACGCTCGACATCGACCGCTACACGGTGAAGGGCGAGACCCAGGACTACATCGTCGCCGCGCGCGAGCTCGACCAGCGCGCGCTCCAGGCCGACCAGCGCAACTTCATCAACGAGCGGCTCACCTACACGCACGGCTACGGCTTCGTGGCGGCGCCGGCCAACACCGCCGACACCTTCGGCGCCCCCAGCTTCTCGATCCGCGACATCCCCACCAAGACGCCGATCACGCTCACGCGCGAGCCGCGGATCTACTACGGCGAGCTCTCGCCGAGCTACTCGGTCGTGGGCACCGACCAGCCGGAGATCGACCGTCCGAGCGAGAGCAACGAGAGCCAGCCGTCGACGAACACCTACGACGGCAAGGGCGGCGTCGACATCGGCGGACGCCTGCGCCGGCTCCTCTACGCGGTGAAGTTCCGCGAGCCGAACCTCATGCTGTCCAGCTCGCTGACCGACCGCTCGAAGATCCTCTACAACCGCAACCCCCGCGACCGCGTCGCGAAGGTCGCACCGTTCCTCCAGCTCGACCAGGACCCGTACCCGGCCATCGTCGACGGCAAGATCCTCTGGATCGTCGACGGCTACACGACGACGGACGGCTACCCGTACGCCGAGCTGAAGGAGTTCGGCGCGGTGACGCGCGACAGCCGCGGCGGCACCCTGCAGGGGCGGATCAACTACATCCGCAACTCGGTGAAGGCCACCGTCGACTCCTACGACGGCACGGTCACCCTCTACGCATGGGACGACGTCGACCCGGTGCTCAAGACGTGGGCCAAGGCGTTCGGCAGCACGCTGCGCCCGAAGTCCGAGATGCCGAAGGAGCTGGTCGAGCACCTGCGCTACCCCGAGGACCTGTTCAAGGTGCAGCGCGACCTGATCAGCCAGTACCACGTCGCCGAGGCCCGGGCGTTCTACACGAAGGAAGACTTCTGGGGCGTCCCGGACGACCCCAACGCGGCACGCGCGGGCATCCCGCAGCCGCCGTTCTACCTGCTGCTCCGGGTCCCGGGGCAGGACAAGGCGTCCTTCGACCTGACCACCGTGCTCGTGGCGCGCAACCGGCCGAACCTCGCGGCGTACGTCAGCGTGTCGAGCGACCAGGCCGACTACGGCAAGATCCGCATCCTTCAGCTGCCGCGGGACGTGAACATCCCCGGACCCGGCCAGGTCGCCTCCGCCATCGAGAGCAAGCCGGAGGTCTCGCAGAGCCTCAGCCTGCTCCGCGGCGGCGGGTCGAACGTCATCCTCGGCAACCTGCTCACGCTGCCCGTGGGCGGCGGGCTGCTCTACATCGAGCCGGTCTACGTGCAGGCCAGCGGCGGCGAGTCCTACCCGCTGCTGCGCAAGGTCGTGGTGAGCTTCGGCGACAAGATCGGTTACGCCGACACGCTCGCCCTGGCGCTGGACCAGGTCTTCGGCGAGGGCGCCGCACCACCGACCACCGGTGGGCCCACCACACCACCGACGACCGGCGGGTCCGACGAGCTGCGGCTCGCGCTCGCCGCGGCGCAGCAGGCCTACGCCGACGGGCAGGCGGCTCTCGCGAAGGGTGACTTCGCGGCGTACGGAGCGGCGCAGGCCCGGCTCAAGGCCGCGCTGGACCGCGCGCAGCGCGCCTCGCAGGGCAGCACGCCGTCCGCCTCGCCCACGCCTGCGGCCTCGCCCTCGGCGTAGCGAACGGTTTGCCGCCCTTCCGGGGGCGACCTACACTGGTACGACCGACGCGGGGTGGAGCAGCTCGGTAGCTCG
>CAZYXZ010000036.1:0-32181 GCA_964651395.1 uncultured Frankiaceae bacterium | reverse complement strand
AGGTCGAGGCGATGACCTCGCCCTTCACCGAGCGCTGCATGTCGGTGACCTCTTCCGGCCGCTCGTCGACGAGCACGACCATGAGGTGCACTTCCGGGTTGTTCGTCGTGATGGCGTTGGCGATGGCCTGGAGCACCATCGTCTTGCCGGCCTTCGGCGGAGAGACGATGAGCCCGCGCTGGCCCTTTCCGATCGGGCAGATCAGGTCGATGATCCGCGTCGTCAGGATCTGCGACTCGGTCTCGAGACGCAGCCGCTCCTGCGGGTAGAGCGGGATCATCTTCGTGAACTCGATGCGGTTCTTCGCCGACTCCGGGTCGGCGCCGTTGACCGTGTCGAGGCGCACGAGCGCGTTGAACTTGTCGCGCCGCTCGCCCTCCTGCGGCTGCTTCACCGCGCCGGTGACGACGTCACCCTTGCGCAGCCCGTAGCGGCGCACCTGGGACAGGGAGACGTAGACGTCGTTCGGACCCGGCAGGTAGCCGGTGGTCCGGACGAAGCCGTAGTTGTCGAGGATGTCGAGGATGCCGGCGACCGGGATGAGGACGTCGTCCTCGCGGATGACCGGCTCTGCCTCGTTGTAGCCGCCCTGGCCGCCCGGGCCGCCCGGGCCGCGCGGACGGTTGCGGCCGCGCTCGCGGAACCGGCCGCGCCGGCCACCCCGGTTGAAGTCGTCGCGGTCCGAGCCCTGGCCCTGGCCGCCGCCGCCACCTTGGTGCTGGCCGCCGCCCTGGTTGTTGCCCTGGCCGCCGCCCTGGCCGCCACCCTGGTTCTGGCGCGGCGGGCGCTCGCGGTAGCGCTGGCCCTGCTGGCCCTGGCCGCCGCCCTGGTTGTTGCCCTGGTTGCTGCCCTGGCCGCCGCCCTGGTTGTTGCCCTGGCCGCCGCTCTGGTTGTCGTCCGCGGCGATCCGCGGGGAGTCCGAGCGTGGCTGCCGGCCGCCGGCGGAGTCGCCGTTGCTTGCCGGGGCGCTCGAGCCGGCGCTGCGCGCGGACTCGATGGCGCCGATCAGGTCGCCCTTGCGCATCTTGGCCGTGCCGCTGATGCCGAGGTCGTTGGCCATCGACTGGAGCTCCGGGAGGAGCTTGCCGGACAGGCCGCCGCTCGTGCGGGGGCGCTTCGCCTTCGCGGCGCCGTCGCTGGGCTGGACCTCTGTGGTGGTGTCACTCACGTGGTGCGTCGTCCTTTCGACGTACGGCGGTCAGGTGTGCTGACGGCCGTGCGGATGGTGGCGCAGATGCCACCGTCCGGTGGTGCCCTCGCGGGAGGCGAGGGTGCTGGTACGCCTGACCTCGGCGCGCGTGGCGCGAAGCGACAGTCAGGGAATCGGGGTCCCCGCACGAACGACGAAAGGCCTTCGTGAGGGGGAGCAGGCCGGTCCGGAGGGGACGGCGTGCGAGGCACAGCGTATCGGAGTGCCGGTACCACGGGCAACAACCACGGGACGTGGTGGATTCCCGCGAGCTCCTAGCGCTGGAAGAGAGAGCCGGAGATGTTGATGATCCCGGGGCCGATCGTGACGACGAAGATGGACGGCAGGATCCCGAAGATCAGCGGGAACAGGATCTTCACCGGCGTCTTGGCCGCCTGCTCGCGCGCCCGCTGGTGCCGCTTGATGCGCACCTGCGCGGCCTGGACCTTCAGCACGTCCGCGACGGCGACACCCATCTGGTCGGCCTGGATGAGGGCGACCACGAAACCGGACAGCTCGCTGACGTCGGTGCGCTCGCGCAGGCCGACCAATGCGTCGTGCCGCGGCACGCCCAGCTCGATCTCGCGGAGCACCCGGGTCAGCTCGACAGCCAGCGGGCCGGTGAGGTTGTCGGTGACGATCTCGAGCGCCTGTTCCAGACCGAGACCGGCCTCGACGGTGATGGCGAGTAGATCGAGCGCCTCGGGCAGGTCGCGCGCGACCTCGGCCTGCCGCTTGCCGGCGCGCGCGCCGAGCAGCAGGTCCGGGACGAGCGCGCCGCCGAGGAGTCCGAGCGCCGCCCAGACGTAGGACGGGAAGACGCCGGGTGAGACGACGACGGCGAGCATGAGCCCGACGAACCCCGCGCCCACCTGGTAGGCCAGCACGCGTTCCACCTGCAGCTCACCCTCGAGACCGGCGTACACGATCCGCCGGCGCATGAGGTCGACGCGCGCCGACGGAGCGAGCCGGCGGCCGACGTCGCTGGCCAGCCGGAGCACCGGCTCGGTCGCGCGGTAGAGCAATCCGGCACCGGCCGGCGAGTCGGGCGCCTCTTCGACTCCCAGCGCGACGTCGACCGTCGCCGGCCGGTCGACCATGGCCAGCCGGGTACGGGCCAGCCCCGCGGCGACGACACCGGCGCCGAGGGCCATCAGGGCACTGGCCAGGAAGGTGATCACGTCACACCTCGATCTTGATGATGCGGAACATGACGACGAACGAGCCGAGGATCATCACGCCGGCGGCCGCGAGCATCGCGAGCCCGGCGGCGGTGGTGAACAGCGGCGAGATGTACTCCGGGCGGACCAGAGCCAGGAAGCCGAGCACGCAGAACGGCAGGCCGCCGAGGATGTACGCCGAGAGCCGGCCTTCTGCGGTCAGCGCGCTGATCTCGCGCCGCAGCTCCTCGCGGTTGCGCATGAGGTCGGAGACGATCCGCAGCACCTCGGCCAGCCGCCCGCCGGTGGTCTGCTGCACGATGATCGCCTGCACCGTCCAGCGCAGGTCGCGCGACCCGAGCCGGTCAGCCATCGACGAGAGCGCTTCGACCAGTGGCACGCCGAGACGTGTCGAAGCCAGCACGCGTGCGAACTCCGTCGCCGTCGGCTCGGGTGACTCGGCCACGACCAGCTCCAGGGCCTGGCTCACGCCGGCGCCGGACTCCAGTGACGACGCCATGATGTCGAGCACCGCGGGGAACTGGTCCTCGAACCGCGCCGTGCGCTTGCGCACGGAGCGGCGGACCAGCAGGTAGGGGCCCACGATCCCGAGCAGCCCGGCCATCAGCGCGAACGCCGGGGCACCGGAGACGAGACCGAGCAGGGTGCCGGTGAGGCCGGTCACGAGCGAGATGACGAGGAACTCCCCCGCCGTGACGGTCCAGTCGCTGTGGTCGATGACCGCACGCATCGAAGCGACGAGACCGGTGCCCTTCAGCGCCTCCTCGGCCGCGATGCCGGTGCGCGCGAGCAGCGACGACGTCTCCTCTGACGTCAGCGTCGGTCGCTCGTCGAGATAGCTCGCCTCGAGCAGCTCGCGCAGGTTGCCGACGCTGCGCTGGTCGCGTCGACGCAACGCGACGACGGCGGCGAACAGCCCGAGGCCGACCGCGAGGGCGGCCACCATGGGCATCATCGCGACCGCCGCGCCGCCGAGGCGGTCCGTCGCGGGACCGCGCTGGGCGAACGGCCGCGGAAGATGCTCGGCGTCACGGTGACGCCGCGCTCCCCGAGCCGCTCCATGCACTTCGGACGCAAGCCCGTGGCGGTCAGCGGCGCCGACAGCACGCGCCTCGTGAACACGTCCTGCAGCGTGATGGTCTCGCCCTCGCGACCCTGCACCTCGGTGATGCGTGACACGACGCGACCACCGTCCGGCCGGCGCTCGAGCTGGATGATGAGGTCGAGCGCGCTCGCCTGCTGCTCGCGGATCGCACGCAGCGGCAGGTCGATCCCGCTCATGAGGACCATGGTCTCGATGCGGGCCAGCGCGTCGCGCGGGCTGTTGGCGTGGACGGTGGTCAGTGAGCCCTCGTGGCCGGTGTTCATCGCCTGGAGCATGTCGAGCGACTCGCCGCCGCGGACCTCGCCGACGACGATCCGGTCCGGGCGCATGCGCAGCGCGTTGCGGACCAGGTCCCGGATGGAGACGTGGCCGGCTCCCTCGATGTTCGCGGGACGCGCCTCGAGCGTGACGACGTGCACCTGCTTGAGCCGCAGCTCGGCGGCGTCCTCGATCGTGATCACGCGCTCCTCCTCCGGGATGAACCCGGAGAGCACGTTGAGCAGGGTGGTCTTGCCGGTGCCCGTGCCGCCGCTGACGACGACGTTGAGCTTGCCGCGCACGGCCGCCTCGAGGAACACCGCGGCGTCGGTGCTCAGCGACTCCTTCGCGATCAGGTCGGTGACGGTCATCGCGATCTCGGGGAACCGGCGCACGGTGAGCACCGGTGCGCCGACGGAGAGCGGCGGGATGATCGCGTTGACCCGGCTGCCGTCGTCGAGTCGGCCGTCAGCCATCGGCGACGCCTCGTCGATCCGCCGCCCCGCGGTCGCCAGCATGCGGTCGATGACCTGGCGGTACGCCGTGAGGCTCGGGAAGCGCACGTCCGTCTTCTCGATGCGCCCGTGCCGCTCCACCCAGACCTGGTTGGGGGCGTTGCACATGATCTCGGTGACGTCGGGGTCGTCCATCAACGGCGTCAGCGCCCCCCAGCCGACCATGTCGGCCATCGTCGCGTCGAGGAACGACTCACGCTCACTCGGGCCGACGCCGACCGGCGAGCTGCGGAGCGCCTCCTCGAGATGCGCCTCCAGGCGCGCGCGCAGGGCGGCCTCGTCGACGACGCCGTTGGCCAGCTTCGGCCCCAGCTCGGCGATGACGCGACCGCGGACGGACGCCTTGAGCGCGTCGACCGAGTCCAGCTCGGCCGCCGGGACGGCGTCGGGGTTGGCGCGGCGCGTGGGCCGGCGCGCGGTGGTGCGCGGTGCGGACCGCCGGTCCGGCTGCGTCCGCCGCTCGACCTCGCCCGGCTCGGTGCGCGGGTTCGGCAGCTCGACCGGGCTCGCCGTGTCGCCCAGCTGGGCGAGACGTTCGGACAGCTTCACGGCGTACCTCCGGAGTGGGTCACATCAGCGGACTTGGGGGTCGAGGAGTGGAACCAGCTGACGATCCGCGCCCAGAACGAGCGGGTCTCGGCGGGAGCCGGCTCGGTGACGGTGAGCAGGCCCTGCGGCGCCGAGGCGGAAATGGCGTCGAGCAGACGTGCGGAGACGGCGCTGCGTGGCTCGACCGCGAGCAGGACGGTGCCGGCGTTGATGGAGCGGGGCACCGCGCGGTCCTGGGGGATGGCGCCGACGAAGCGGTCGTTGAACGCCTCCTGCGCCTGACCCGTGCTGATCCCGATGTCGGCCTCGGCCTTGTTGAGGATCAGGCGCATCTTGCTGTCGTCGATGTGCAGGCGCCGCAGCGTGTCGAGGAAGACGGTGAGGTTCTTCAGACTCGGCACGTCGAGCGTCGCGAGCACGGCGACGACGTCGCTGCGGTCGAGGCAGGTGAGCACGACCTCGTTCAGCGACGGCGGCGTGTCGACGATGATGACGTCGTAGCGCGGCGACGCGACGCTGAGCACGTGGTCGGCATCCCGCGCTCCGACGTAGTCGGCCAGGACCGGGTCCCGCGGCGCGGTCAGCACGTCGAAGCCGAGTTCGTGGTGCATGACGATCTCGTCGAAGTGGTCGGCGAGAACTTCGTTCGGCAGCCGGTGGCCGTGCGCGTCGTACAGGCCGTCGTAGACCGAGTAGGGGTGACGTACACGCAGCGCCGCCGCCACCTCGCCGAACTGCAGGTCGGTGTCGAGCAACAGGACCTGGTGGCCGGCCTTGGCCATCTCGTATGCGGCGTTGGTGGCGAAGAACGTCTTGCCGCAGCCTCCGGTAGCGCTGGCAATCGTCATGACCGTGGCCACTCGAGTTGACTGAACATCAGCCGTTGTCGCTGGGTCTGGCTCGTCCCCGACTGCCAGCTCCTCCACATCAGCCGCCGCCGTCGCCTTGAGCTCGTCCCCGACCGCCAGCTCCTCGGCGTTCGCCTCGTCGCCTGCGGCTGCGAATCTGTGGTCAACCCTCGTTGGGTCGTCGTGGTCCCACTCGAGGGCTTCTTCGGCCAGGCGGTCGAGGTCGTCGAAGGCGCGGGTCAGGACACCGGCCAGCTTCGCCGGGGTGAACGGCCCGCGGACCAGGTGGTCGACGCCGTACGCGCGCAGGTCGGCCAGCTTCGTCGGGCTGGAGCCCTCGACCAGCGAGACGACGATGCTGGCCGGATGCGCGGCCGCCCAGCGGCTGGCCCGGCGCAGGCCGGCCGCCGTCACCTCGCGCGGCCCGAGCAGCAGCACGTCCATGCGCGGCGTGTCCGGTGTGAGGTCGTTCGCGCCGCCCAGGTCGACCACGTCCGCGCCGCCCATCCGCGCGGCGGCGCGGTGGGCGACCGGCCAGATCGTGCCGGTGCGGTCGAGGACGCCGATCTCGCTCATCATCGGTTCGCGTTGATCACGTCGTTGGGGGTCGCGCCGGTCGGGGTCTTGTGCTGCGCACCGGTCGTGGACAGGCCCAGGTAGAGCTTGCCCAGGGTGGTCGCGTTGACGATCCGCTCGGCCTCGGTGGGGCTGACGTCGATGACCGCGATGACCAGGCTGCTCGGCGTCTCCTGCGCCGGAGCGACCTCGCCCTCGGCGCCGGCCACCGGCTGCGGCGGCGCGACGGAGACCGACAGCACCTTGATGCCTGACGCGAACAGCTTCGTCCGGCGGTCGGTCAGGGAGCTGGTGCCCCCGGTGCCGCCCGCGGTGTCGCCGCCACCGCCCGCGAAGGTCACGAAGATGTCGACGGCGCTGCCCGGCGAGACGTAGCGCGCCACGCCCGGCGAGAGTCCGACCTCGATGGCGAGCGCGATGTTGCCCGGCTTGGGCTGCACGAGCGGCGCGTTCTCCGGCGAGCCGAACGAGTCGGCGGTCAGCTGTCCGCCCTTGGCCACCGGACCGCGGAGCACGACGTTCGGCAGGCCGTCGAGGGTGCGCAACGCACCCTCCGCGACGTACGCACGTGGCACCTGCTCGACGCGCACCGCGCCCTTGAGCGCGCTCGACGCCGTCCCGGCCGGCAGCGACTGGGTGGCGACGACGACGTCGACCAGCTCCCGTCCTGCGGCGATCTTCTTGTCGACGTTGCGCCCGTAGGCGAACACCAGCGTCGCGCCCAGGACCGCGACGAGGAGCCCCGCCACGATGGTGATGTTCAGCTTCTTCATGGTCACTCCTCGCGGCCCACCGCGGTGGCGGTGAGCGTGATGGTCTTGTCGGGCAGGACGCCGAGCGCACTCATGACTCCGCCGAACAGGCCGAGGTCGACGGTGTGGTTGAGCTCGACGTAGATCGGGGTACCGGGGCGCGTGGTCGAGGGGTTCGCGGCCACCTTCGTCGTCCCGGACAGGGTGTAGACGGACACGTCGGTCGCGGTGAACGACGGCGTCGCGCCGGTCGCGGCGAACGCCGTGACCGCCTCGTTCTGCGTGTCGAGCATCGACGGGCGCCGCCCGCCGGTCGTCACGCCCGGGCGCGTGCGGTCCGGCGTGCTGGTCGCGAACCGGACGGTCTGGCCGGCGGCGCGCTCGAGCCGCAGCTTCTCGCGCAGCGCGAACGGCAGCGGCGACAGCAGCGCGACGAACCCGAGCATCAGCCCGATGCACAGCACGAGCTCAAGAGCGGCGAGCCCGGAGTCGCGGTCACGACGGTCGGCGTTCATTCGCGCCTCGCCTGGGCGGTGCGGGTGATGTCGCCGAGGCCGTCGCCGACGAACGGGACCAGACGCGTGACCGCCTTGATGAAGCCGACGTCGTACGTGACCGTGACGGTGACGACGTCGCCGCCGCCCGGGGCGCCGGTGAGCGGGCCGGAGACGACGGTGACCGACGGCGTGCCGGCGTACGACGGGCTCTCGGCCTTGGCGACGGCGGCGATCGCAGCGTTCGTCGGGTAGCCGGACACCGGCGAGCGGGTGACGCGCAACGTGGCCGCATGCGCGGCCTCGCGGGCGGCGTGCTCGGCGACGCCGGCGTAGAAGGCGTACAGGCCCATCACCACGACCATGCCGATCGCGGTCAGCAGCAGCGGCGCGACGAGCGCGAACTCGACTGCGGACGCGCCACGTTCGCGGTCGCGGCCGCGGAGCGCGTACGGCCGCGGCGGGGTTGGGGCCCCGCTTCGCGGAGGAGGCGCGGACCTCCGCGCCGGGCATGTCACTGTGACACCAGCGAGGCGCGGAAGGCGCCGATGGCCGCGGCACTGCAGGACGCGAGGCTGCCGGCGGCCGGCAGCGTCGTCGGCAGCGGCACCGCGGTGAGCGAGCCGGTCGGGTTCACGCACATCGGCACGAAGTCGAGGAACGGGACCTTCAGCAGGTTGGTCGGGTCCGTGGGCATGCGCAGGGCCAGCAGTGGCGTCTGCATCGCGCGCGCGTCCGCGATGATCTGCGCGGCGGTGGGCGGCGGCTGGCTGGACGTGTTCGGGTTGAGGTCGTGCAGGTCGTCGGCCAGCCCGTTGAGGATGCCACCGCAGCCGAGCACGGACAGCAGCGGGTTCAGCAGCGTGCTGGTCGTCGACAGCGTCGTGTAGAGCGTGGTCGAGACCGCGTTGACGGTCGGGTTGAGGTCGATCGTGCCGGGGACGGGCACGGGGCCGAGCAGCCCGCCGACAAGCGGGATCTTGTTCAGGGCGACCGTCGGGACGACCACCAGGTCCTTGAACCGGCGTACTGCACGCGAGACCACGGTGTGCGTGCTGGGCGTGCCCGACGGGTCGACCAGGTCGTCGAGCGGACCACGCGCCTTGTACGTGACGGTCACCTCGACGCCGGGGTGCGCCAGCGCGGGCAGCAGGCGCGTGACGTCGGGCACCGTCAGCCCGCCGAGCAGGGGGGCGATGGGGCTGAGCAGGTTCGTGATGCAGCCGCCGAGCGTGGCGCCGAGGCTCGAGTCGGGGAGATAGCGCGCCGAGCAGGTGGGAGCGCCGTGCGGCGCGGCCCACTTGCCCGAGAAGCCGTTGTCGACGGACAACGACGCGACGGCGTGGGAGCACGCGACGGTCAGCGGGTTCGCGGCGCCCGGTGGGAGGTAGGTCGCGAGCGACGTGCCGACGGCGTCGGTCGGCCCGAGGTTGGTGGCCGCGAGGTAGGCCGCCAGGTAGTTGAGGTCGCCGAGCGGGATGCTCGCGGCACCGGCGAGCGCGCCGGCGTCGGCCGCGCGCTGCAGCTCGGCGGAGACGCCCGTGCGCACGTACGTGGTCAGCGCGAGGCCGGTCAGCGGGGCGACGAGGAGCGAGAGCACGATGGCCCAGACGACGGCGACCGCACCGTCGTCCCGCGCCCATCGCTGCCTGCTCACGAGCGGTCACCCTCCGTCGAAGTCCTGAGGTTGATGCTCGGGAGCCGATCGGAGGCCTGCTATGGGCACAACGGGTGGTCTCTGTGGTCACCGCGGGCCATGCGGGTGGATTTGTCAGCTACTCCTGCATGATGACGCGAACGTCGCCGTCGCGGTCGATGAGGCTGAACGACGTCCGCTCGCCCTGACGCAGGAACTCGAGCGAGAGGCGAGCCGGACCCACCCGGATGTTGCGCAGCGTCACCCGGTTCAGCCACTCGGGCAGCGCGGGCTTGTTGACGGTCAGCAGCCCCTCGTCCGCCCGCGCCGAGATGCCGAGCATCGCCTGGAGCAGCTGGAACGTGGCCCCCGCTGCCCACGCCTGCGGCGCGCAGGCCACGGGGTAGGACACCGGTGAGGTGCCGCCGCGCCGCGTGAAGCCGCAGAACAGCTCGGGCAGCCGGCGGTCCGGCGTACTGCCCGCCCCTTCGACGATGGCGGTCGTGATCCGCAGCGTCGCCTCGTCGTGGCCGTAGCGCTTCAGCCCCGCGGCGACCATCGCGTTGTCGTGCGGCCACACCGAGCCGTCGTGGTAGCTCATCGGGTTGTAGGCGACCTCGGTGCGGCTCATAGTCCGGATGCCCCAGCCGCTGAACATGTCCGGCGCGAGCAGCCGCTGCGCCATCAACGCCGCCTTGTCGGCGTCGACGATGCCGCAGTAGAGGCCGTGTGCCGGGTTCGTGGTGACGGTGCCGACCTGCCGGCCCTCGCCGTCGAGAGCCAGGGCGTAGTAGTTGGCCTCCGGCATCCAGAACGCCTCGTTGAACCGCACCTTCAGCTCGGCCGCCAGGTCGCGCTGGTTCGCCGCGTCCTCGTCGCGCCCCAGCCCGTCGTACACGTCGGCCATGCGCAGGCGGGCGAGATGCACGTAGCCCTGTACCTCGGCGAGCGCGATCGGGCTCGGTGCGAGCTTTCCGTCGGTGTGCACCACGGAGTCGAACGAGTCCTTCCAGCCCTGGTTGGCCAACCCGCGCGGAGACCGGCGCCGGTAGTCGACGAAGCCGTCGCCGTCGCTGTCGCCGTACTCGTCGATCCAGTTGAGCGCCGCCTCCGCGTTGGGCAGCAGCTCCTCGATCAGGGCGTGGTCACCGGTCCAACGGAAGTAGGAGCCGAGCAGCACCAGGAACAGCGGCGTGGCGTCGACGGTGCCGTAGTAGGGCGTGTGCGGCACGTACCCGGCCCCGGCCAGCTCCCCCTGGCGCACCTCGTGCAGGATCTTGCCCGGCTCCTCGTCACGCCACGGGTCCAGCTGGCGGCCCTGGTACGCCGCCAGCGTGCGCAGGGTGGCGCGCGCCGGTTCCGCGGTGAGCAGCAACGCCTGGTGGCTGGCCAGGATCGAGTCGCGGCCGAACAGCGTGACGTACCAGGGGATCCCCGCCGCGAGCACCTGCCCGTGCGGTGTCGGAGTCATCAACGCGCGCAGGTCGCGCTGGCTGCGATCGAGCAGCGAGTTGAACACCGCGTTGTCGGTCGTGATCGACGTGCACCCACGGTCCCACTCGTCGTACGACGCCCGCAGCTGGTGCTGCGCGGCCTCGAACGTCTGCGGCGGCAGGGCGCGACCGCCGACGACGGCGTCCGCGGTCAGCGAGATCACCGCGCTGCCCTGCGCGGCGAGGTCCAGGTGGAAGACGAGCGTGACCGAGCCGTCGTCGTGCCGGACCATCTCCTGCGGCGGTGGCGAGATGTGCAGGTCGGTCTCGCGCCGGACGCCGTCCTCGCCGTCGTAGCAGAACCGCAGCCCGTCGGGCCGCAGCTCGACGGGCTGGGTCGCGCCCCGGTGCTCCCGGACCAGACCGCGCACCTCGAAGATGTCGTCGAAGTCCGCTGCCACGCGCAGCGTGAGGTCGAAGACCGCCGCCTGCTCGTGGTACGAGCGCACGCGCAGCCGCTCGTGCAGACGCCCGTGCACGAGCCGCACCCGCCGGATGTTGAGGAGCATCTGCGGCACGGCGATCCGGTCGCCATCCCAGAGCTCGGGATTGGCCAGATCGACGGACGCGGTCCACACCCGGTCGTCGGACGAGGACAGCAGGGACGGCCGCGCGCCGGCCAGTCGCAGCTCGAGCTGGGAGAGGTGCCGCGTGTCGCGGACGTACCAGCCCATGCCCTCGAGGCCGGGGACGACGTCGCCCTGGTCGTTGCTGACCAGGAAGGAGTCGCCGTCCTTGATGACCAGGAGCCGGCTGGCGACATCGCCCTCAGGGGACGGCGCCGGCCCGGCCGCGACGTCGAGCGACGCGCCGGTATGGGTCACGGTGTGCCTACCTACCCCTCGAGCGCGACCGGTCGCGCACCGACCGGGTCGACGTCGAGGGCCAGGGGAGTCCATCCGCGGCCGGCCAGCCTCTCGGCTGCGGCCAGCTGCTCCGGCCCGGTCGCGAGGGCGAGCACCGACGGGCCGGCGCCCGAGACGACGGCCGGGATGCCCGCGTCGCGCAGGGCCTCGACGAGGGTCGCGGTGCGCGGCATGGCCTCGGCTCGGTAGGGCTGGTGCAGGACGTCGCGGGTCGCGGACATCAACAGGCCCGGCTGCCGACCGAGCGCCTCGACCAGCAGCGCGGCGCGCCCGGCACCGAACGCCGCGTCGGCGTGCGGCACCGACTCCGGCAGCATGCGCCGCGCCTTCGCGGTGCCCGACTTCGCCGAGGGCACGAACACCAGCGGCGCGAGGTCGGGGTGCACCGCCAGCCGGGTTGCGGTGTAGCGCTTGCCGGTCGCGTCCTCGTCCGCCCAGGCCACGGTCAGCCCGCCGAGCAGGCAGGCCGCGACGTTGTCGGGGTGCCCCTCGAGCTGGGCGGCCAGGTCGAGCGCCTCCGCGTCGCTCAGCCCCCCGAGCACCAGCTCGCGAGCCGCGACGACGCCGGCCACGATCGCGGCCGCGCTCGATCCCAGGCCCCGACCGTGCGGGATGCGGTTGGCGCACACGACCTCGAGGCCCCGCGGCTGGCCGCCCATGGCGTCGAACGCCGCGCGCATCGAGCGCACGACGAGGTTGCGCTTGCCCTTGTCGACGCTGTCCGCGCCCTCGCCGGCCACGTCGACCTGCAGCCCGGAGTCCGCGATCCGCACGATGACGTCGTCGTGCAGCTCCAGCGCGAGCGCGAGCGCGTCGAAACCAGGACCCAGGTTGGCGGACGAGGCGGGCACGCGCACGCGTACCGGGGCCGCGCGGAAGCTCGGTCCGGCCAAGGGTGGCCTCCTCGCCGTCAGGGCTGCCTGGTGGGCTAACCATGCCATGCCACGCCGTCGCCCACGAGGAGGCCGAAAGGGGGTTCGTGCAGGGATGTGCGGGTAGCACTACGGTTTAGGTCTGCCAAGAAGCCGAATATTGGAGTACTGCATGCGCCGAACGTGGTTCGCCGGTCCCGCCATCCTGGCCATCGTCGCCGGTTCCCTCGCACTCGTGTCGACCGGACCCGCCCAGGCGGCCAACCAGACCGTCCTGGTCTCCCCGGCCGGCAGCAACGAGTTCCAGATGGACGCCGTGACCATCACGGTGGGCGAGTCGGTCACGTGGCAGTTCGTCGACGTGGCCCCGAGCGCGGCGCACGGCGTGCGGTCCAAGGCGACCGGCGGTCCCGAGCCGTTCAACTCGCACCCCCTCTGCCCGCCCACCTGCGGGACGATCGGGTCCGACGCGTTCGTCAAGACGTTCGGCACAGTCGGCGTCTACGACTACTTCTGCCCGATCCACGCCACGTCGGCGCACAACTACCCCGACCTCATGACCGGCCGCGTGACGGTCGTGGCGGCCAGCAGCACCCCGACCGCGACCACCACCGCCACCGCGACGCCGACCATCACGGCGACGGCGACCCCGACCACGACGGCCACGGCAACGCCGACGGCGACCAGCACCGCGACGCCGACCACCACGGCCACCGCCACAGCCACGGCCACTGCCACCGCAACGGCGACGCCGACACCCACGCCGAGCGGTGGCGTCGTGCCGGCCAGCATCACGCTGGCGGTCAACGTCGCGGAGATCACCGCCGGGAACAAGCCGACGCTCTTCGGCTTCGTGCGCAACGCGGCCGGCAACGGCATCCCGAACAAGCAGGTGCGCATCCACCAGAAGTCCTGGGGCCAGACCTCCTACCAGGACATCGGCGGGCTGACGACCGACGCCAACGGCCGGTTCTCCTCGTTCATCCTGCCGTCACGCCAGGCCTCGTTCGGCGCCACGATCGACGCGCTGAAGGCGCCGACCGTGCTGGTCAAGGTGCACCAGCGGATCAACCTCAACGCGCCGGTCGCCGGACAGACCGTGCCGCGGCAGACCACCTTCAGCGGTGCGCTGTTCCCGGCTGACGTCGGCATCCCGGTCGGCCTGGCCCGGATCTTCGGCGGCGGCTACCAGTACCTCGCGCAGCGCAACAGCCAGCCCAACGGCGGTGGCTTCAACATCCCGGCCAACCTGCCGCCGGGCACCGCCGGCTACGTCGTCTACACCTCGGCGCACCACGGGCTGCTCTACGGCTCGAAGTCGGTCACGCTCAACGTTCCGTAGCTGATCCGAAAAGAAGAGTCGGCTGCCCTTCGGGGACAGCCGACTTTTCTTTTCGGTCAGAGAAGACCCAGCTCCTCGGCGACCCTCGCCGGGTCAACCGGCACGATCACTGGAGTGGGCGCACCCGCGATGGCCCACTCCGGGTCCTTGAGGCCGTGGCCCGTGACGGTGCACACGACCCGCAGCCCGGGTTCGAGCGTGTCCTGCGCGCGGGCCTGGAGCAGCCCGGCGACGCTGGCCGCGGAGGCCGGCTCGACGAAGACCCCCTCGGTGCGGGCCAGGATCTTGTACGCGTCGAGGATCTGCCGGTCGGTCACCGACTCGATCGCGCCGCCGGACTCGTCGCGGGCCGCGAGCGCCTCCGACCACGAGGCCGGGTTGCCGATGCGGATCGCCGTCGCGATGGTCACGGGCTTGGGCACGGCCACCCCGGTGACGATCGGGGCGGAGCCGGCCGCCTGGAAGCCGCGCATGGCCGGGCGCTTCGAGGAGACGCCGTCGGCGGCGTACTCGCAGTAGCCCTTCCAGTACGCCGTGATGTTGCCGGCGTTGCCCACGGGCAGGCAGTGGACGTCCGGCGCGTCGCCGAGGACGTCGCAGATCTCGAACGCCGCGGACTTCTGCCCCTCGATGCGGAACGGGTTGACCGAGTTGACCAGCGTGACCGGGTAGTTCTTGGCCAGGTCGCGGGCCAGGTCGAGGCAGTCGTCGAAGTTCCCGTCGACCTGCAGCAGCCGCGCGCCGTGCACCAGCGCCTGGGCCAGCTTGCCGAGCGCGATCTTGCCGCTGGGCACCAGGACGGCGCAGGTGATGCCCGCCCGGCCGGCGTACGCCGCCGCGGAGGCGGAGGTGTTGCCGGTGGACGCGCAGATCACCGCCTTGCTGCCTTCCTCGACCGCCTTGGTGATCGCGACCGTCATCCCGCGGTCCTTGAACGAGCCGGTCGGGTTGCTGCCCTCCACCTTCAGCCAGACGTCGCAGTCGGTACGCCGGGACAGCTCGGCTGCCGGGACCAGGGGCGTACCGCCCTCACGCAGCGTGACGACGACCGTGTCCTGCGAGACGGGCATGCGGCCGCGGTACTCCTCGATCACACCGCGCCAGCCGGCTGCCGTCATGACCCGTCCTCGCCCTCGACGCGCATGACCCCGGCCACGGCGCGCACGCTGTCCAGCCGGCGCAGGCCCTCGACCGTGCCCGACAGGGCGGCGTCGGTCGCGGTGTGCGTCACGAGCACCAGGCTGGCGTCGTCGCCTCGACCCTCCTGGCGCACGGTCTGGATCGACACGTCGTGCGCGGCGAACTCCTGCGCGACGGCCGCGAGCACACCGGCCTTGTCCGCCACGTCGAGGTCCACGTGGTACCGGGTCAGCGCCTCGCCGATCGGCCGCAGCGGCAGGTTGGCGTACGCCGACTCACCCGCCCCGCGCCCGCCGGAGATGCGGTTGCGCGCGACGGCGACCAGGTCGCCGACGACGGCACTGGCCGTCGGTCCACCACCCGCGCCGCGGCCGTAGAACATCAGCTGACCCACGGACTCGCCCTCGACGAAGACCGCGTTGAACGCCTCGCGCACCGAGGCGAGCGGGTGCGTGCGCGGCAGCATCGCCGGGTGCACGCGTGCGCTGATGCCGCCACTGGTGTGCTCGCAGATGGCCAGCAGCTTGACCACGCGGCCCATGAGCTTCGCGCTGGCGATGTCGGACGCCGTGACCTCGGTGATGCCCTCGCGGTAGACGTCCGCGACGGTCACGCGGGTGTGGAACGCGATGCTGGCCAGGATGGCCGCCTTGGCGGCCGCGTCGAAGCCCTCGATGTCCGCGGACGGGTCGGCCTCGGCGTAGCCGAGCGCGGTCGCCTCGTCCAGGGCCTCGGCGAACGACGCGCCGGTCTCGTCCATGCGCGTGAGCACGTAGTTGGTCGTCCCGTTGACGATGCCGAGGACGCGGTGGATCCGCTCGCCGGCGAGGGACTCCTTGAGCGGGCGGATCAGCGGGATGCCACCCGCGACGCTCGCCTCGAAGTAGAGGTCGGTGCCGGCCCGGTCGGCGGCCTCGTAGAGGGACACGCCGTCCTGCGCGAGCAGCGCCTTGTTCGCGGTGACGACCGACTTGCCGGCCGCGATGGCAGCGAGCAGCAGGGTGCGGGCCGGCTCGATGCCGCCGATCACCTCGACCACCACGTCGACATCAGGGCGGGCGACCAAGGACGCGGCGTCGGTCGTGATCAGCTCGGCGGCGACCGGCACGTCCGGCCGGTCGCGGTTGGCCTGGCGTACGGCGACACCGGCCAGCTCGAGCGGAGCCCCGACCCGCGCGGCGAGGTCGTCCGCGTGCTCGTGCAGGATGCGCGCGACCTGGCCGCCGACCGTGCCGCATCCCAGCAAGGCGATGCGCAGTGGCGCAGTCATTCCTCGTCCAAGCGCAAGAGGTCGTCTTCGGTCTCGCGGCGCACGATGACCCGGGCCATGCCGTCTCTCACGGCCACGACGGGCGGCCGTCCGACGTGGTTGTAGTTGCTGGCCATGGCGCGGACGTAGGCACCGGTGGCCGGTACGGCGAGCAGGTCGCCGGGCGCGAGGTCCGCGGGCAGCCCGACGTCGCGGATCAGCAGGTCGCCGCTCTCGCAGTGCTTGCCGACCAGGGTCACGGTGCGCAGCGGTGCGTCCGAGGACCGGCTGGCCAGCCGCGCGGTGTAGTGCGCCCCGTAGAGGACGGTGCGGATGTTGTCGCTCATCCCGCCGTCGACGCTGACGTAGGTGCGCAGGCCGGGCAGCTCCTTGATCGTGCCCACCTCGTAGACCGTCACGGTGGTGGGGCCGGAGATCGCGCGGCCGGGCTCGACCGAGAGCAGCGGCGTCGCGATGCCGGCTGCCTCGGCCTCCGTGGCCACCTGGTCGCGCAGCCGAGCCGCGAACTCCTCGACCGTCATCGGCGCGTCCGCGTCGGTGTAGGCGATGCCGAGCCCGCCGCCCATGTTCAGCTCGACCGGGTCGGCGTCGATGTCGTCGCGCACCTGCGCCAGCAGGCCGACCATGCGATGGACGGCGAGCGCGAAGCCCTGCGTCTCGAAGATCTGCGAGCCGATGTGCGCATGCAGGCCGACGAGACGCAGCGACGACGCCGCCGCGACCTGCGCGACGGCCTTCGCCGCGGCACCGGAGGACAGCGAGAAGCCGAACTTCTGGTCCTCCTGGCCGGTCTGGACGTACTCGTGGGTGTGCGCCTCGACGCCAGGGGTGACCCGGATCTGCACGCGCTGCGACACCCCCGCCTCGCCGGCGATGACGGCGAGGCGCTCGATCTCCTCCGTGGAGTCGACGACGATCCGCGCGACGCCGAGCGTCACGGCCCGGCGCAGCTCGGCCACCGACTTGTTGTTGCCGTGGAAGATGACCCGGTCCATCGGGAAGCCGGCCCGCTCCGCGACGGCCAGCTCGCCACCGGTGCACACGTCGAGGCCGAGCCCGAGCTCGTCGACCCAGCGCGCGACGGTGGTGCAGAGGAAGGCCTTGCCGGCGTAGTACGGCAGGCCGAAGGCGAAGGCCTCGGCCCATGTGGCAGCCCGGTGCCGGAAGTCCGCCTCGTCCAGGACGAGCGCGGGTGTGCCGAACTCGCGGGCCAGGTCGGTGACCGCGACGCCGCCGATCTGCAGCACGCCGTCCGGCCCGGTGGTCGCCGAGACCGGCCAGACCGACGGCTCCAGCGCGGGCGTCGTCACATCCGCTCCGGCGCGGTCACACCGAGCAGGCCCAGCCCGTTGGCCAGCACCGTGCGGGTCGCCTCGCACAGCCACAGCCGGGCGCGGGTCAGCTCGGCGGCCGGCTCGCCCTCTGCGCCGGGCAGCACGCGGCACGCGTCGTAGAAGCGGTGGTAGATGCCGGCCAGCTCCTCGAGGTAGCGCGCCACGCGGTGCGGCTCCCGCAGCTCCGCCGCGCTCGACACGACGCGGGGGAACTCGCCCAGCGCACGCAGCAGGTCGCTCTCCTTCTCGTGGGAGAGCAGGGCCGGGTCGTACTCGGTGCCGAGCGTCGCGCCGACCTCCGCGGCATGGCGCAGCAACGAGGCGATGCGCGCGTGGGCGTACTGCACGTAGAAGACCGGGTTGTCGCTGGCCTGCCGGGTCAGCAGGTCGAGGTCGATGTCGAGCATCGAGTCGACGCTCGACCGCGCGAGCGCGTAGCGCGCGGCGTCGACGCCGACCGCCTCGACCAGGTCGTCCATGACGACGACGTTGCCGGCGCGCTTGCTCATGCGGACCGGCTCGCCGTCCTTGACCAGCCGGACGAACTGGCCGATCAGGATCTGCAGGTTCTCGTACGGCGTGTCGCCCAGCGCGGCCACCATCGCCATCAGCCGCGCGATGTAGCCGTGATGGTCCGCGCCCAGGAAGATGATCTCGACCTCGAAGCCGCGCTCACGCTTGTCGAGGTAGTACGCGATGTCGCCGGAGAAGTACGACGGCTGGCCGTCGCTCTTGATGACCACACGGTCCTTGTCGTCGCCGAAGTCCGTGGTCCGCAGCCAGACGGCGCCGTCCTTGTCGTCGATGTGGCCGCGCTGCCGCAACCGCTCCACCGCGCGCTCGACGGCGCCGGACTCGTGCAGCGCGGCCTCGTGCGCGAACACGTCGAAGTCGACGCCGAAGTCGTGCAGGCTGCGCTTGATCTCGGTGAACATGAGCTCGACGCCCTCGCGCCGGCAGAACTCCTGCGCCTCGTCAGGCGGCAGGTCGAGCAGGCCCGGCTCCTTCGCCAGCAGCGTCTGCGCGATCTCGTCGACGTAGGCGCCGGCGTAGCCGTCCTCGGGTGGCGACTCGCCCTTGGCCCGGGCCAGCAGCGAGAGCGCGAACCGGTCGATCTGCGCGCCGTGGTCGTTGAAGTAGTACTCGCGCGTGACGTCGTAGCCGGTCGCCTGGAGCAGCCGCGCCAGGGAGTCGCCCACCGCCGCCCACCGCGCGCCGCCGAGGTGGATGGGGCCCGTCGGGTTCGCGCTGACGAACTCCAGGTTGACCTTGCGCTTGTTGCCGAGGTCGGTGTGGCCGAAGTCCGCGCCCGCCGTGACGACGGTGCGCGCGAGCTCGCCGAGCGCGGCCTCGGCGAGGCGGATGTTGAGGAAGCCCGGCCCGGCGATGTCCACGGAGGCGACGCGCGGGTCGTCGATGTGGCTCTTGACCACCTCGGCGACGTCACGCGGCGGCCGGCCGGCGGCCTTCGCCAGCTGCAGCGCCACGTTGGTCGCGTAGTCGCCGTGCTCGCGCTGCCGCGGCCGTTCAACGTGCACCGACGCGGGCACCTCGGCCTCGAGCGCGCCGGACTCGACTGCCCGCCGTACCGCGGCGAGCAGCACCTCGGCCAGCTCGGCGGGCGTCATGCACCGAGGCTATCGCAGGGTTTACGCACGACCCGGCGGGTTTACCGCGGGCCGATCAGCCCCCGGACCATGTCCAGCAACTCTTCCGGATCGAACGGCTTTGTCAGGTACGCGTCCACGCCGAGGCCGCGACCGCGACGCAGGTCCGCTTCCTGCGCGCGGGCGCTCAGGAGCATCACCTTGACGTGCGCGGTCTCCGGGTCCTGTCGGAGCCGGGCCGCGGTCTCCCAGCCGTCCATGCGCGGCATCATGATGTCGAGCGTCACGACGTCCGGGTCGAGCTCCCGGACCTTCTCGAGGCAGTCGATGCCGTCCTCGGCGGTGAACACCTCGAATCCCTCGAGCTCGAGGTTCACGGTGATCAGCTGGCGAATCACGGCGTCGTCGTCGACGACGAGCACCCGGCCCTCTGATGTCGCCATCACTGCGGCAGGCTACAGTTCTGCCTCGCATCCCGAGCCCCCGTAGCTCAGCGGATAGAGCACCGCCCTCCGGAGGCGGGGGCGCAGGTTCGATTCCTGCCGGGGGCGCTGTCACATCCCCGTCGCGGGCACCCCAACCCGCGCCTCCTCCGCGGAGCGGGTACCCCAAACCCCGCCCGCGGCCGTCCTCTCGTGTTCCTGTTGCTGTGCCGCCTAGACGATCTGGATACCGCCGATGCCCAGGGCGCCGACGGTGACGCTCGTGGGCAGGTTCGTCTGGTTGCCCGTGGCGACGACGACCATCTTCCCGCCCGACTGGCTGTCCTTGTCGTACTGCCAGTGCGTCCACGTGTAGGTGGCCGGCAGGCCGCTCCACGAGATCGCGAACGTCTGGTTGTCGACCAGCCCGCGTGACGGTTTGAAGCTCGAGTAGACGAGCGTCGTCGTCGTCCCGTTCTTCGTCGCGAGGACGCGCACCGACGGCCAGTTGGACGTTGCGGAGACGCGGTTGCCGCTGAGCTTGTTGAGCAACGCGAGCGTGCTCCAGGTGCCGTAGGGCACGACCGGGTCGGTGCACGACACGATCGCCTGCTTGCCCCACGACAGCTCGGCACAACCGGTCGCCGCCAGGCTGAACACGTCGACGTTGTCCTGCTCCAGCGCCTCCCAGACGAAGGCCAGGCAGTACGCCGCGGCGTACTCGTTGAGGAAGTGCTCGGGCTGCGTCCTGTACCAGGAGTTCGCGTCGAGCATCCATTCGTTGATCTGCCCGAGCCGGATGTTGTACTCCGTGATCCGCATCGGAACGGACGCGGGAACCCCGGCGTTGGTGGCCGCGGTCCGGACGTTCTTCATGTGGCTGCGCAGCAGGTTGAGGTTCTGCTGGAAGTCGTGGAGGTAGATCGCGGTGACCGAGTTCTTCAGCGTGGCGGACTGCCCGGCCAGCCAGTTGAAGAAGTTGACGGCCCCGGCCTCGTAGGCGAACTCCGGGCAGCCCATCTTCTTGTCCGGGTGCGAGGCGATGAGCTTGGTCTGGGTCTGCGACCACAGGCTGTAGATCTGCGCCTGGGTGCCGGTCCAGTAGTTGCTGAGGTCCGGCTCGTTCCACAGCGTGCACGAGGCGAACTTGGCGCCGTACCGGGTCTTGACGTGACCGACGATCGCCGTCGCGATGGTCGCCCAGTTCGAGAAGCTCGTGGGCGGCGAGAACTGGTTGCCGCCGACCGGCTGCAGAATCGGCGGGCAGTAGTCGAGACAGAGGTGCAGCTTGGCGTTGGGCCGGCTGGCGATCAGCACGTCGATCTTCTGGTCGAGAGTCGTCCAGTTGTAGGTGAAGTTCTGGCCGACCTTGGTGATGCCGACGTACTGCATCGGTCCGGCGAAACGCACGTGCTGGCTCCCCGCCTGGTCGAGCACGAGGCTGAGCTGCTGGTCACGGATCGCCTGCTGGGTCTCCGGAACGGCGAAGAAGCCCTGGTAGAGCGGAAGGTGGCCGCCGCGGCCCTGCGGCCAGGCGCCCTGGGTCGCCGCCGCGTTGACCGTGACCGTCGGTGGCGTGTTCACCGGCGCGGTGTCGTACGGCCAGAAGTAGCGGTGGATCTGCGTGTTGGCGATGTCGAACGGCTGCGAGGCCACGTCCGCGCCGCCGATCTGGATGCCGTCGTCGATGCCCGACGGCGGCCAGCCGACCGGGGGGAAGGCCGTGGGTGCGCCGGCAATCGCCCGGCCGGCGAAGTCCGTGCCGCGCATGAGCCACAGCACGTTGTCACTGCGCCGCACCCAGAGGGTGAACGTCTGTGACGTGCCGGCCGGCCAGGCGCCGGCCGGAATGGTCATGGTCACGCCCTGGCCGGTGTTGAAGTTGTTCAGTGCGATGCCGTTGGCGGCGTAGCGCCAGAGCATCACGGCGTTCGCGATGAAGAAGATCTGTGCACCTGGGAAGGGGGCGGTCGCGAAGTCGACGCCCGTGTCGTTGATGACGTCGAGCTGGACCGTGTACTCGTCCCGCGGCAACGTGCCCGCAATCGGCGCTACGACGGCGGCCTTCACACCGGGGAACTCGACGCGCAGCGGGGAGCCGGCCGGCACCTGCGCCTTGGCCACCGACCCGCTGAGGTAGCCGCCGGTGGGCCCGCTGTTGCGGCGCAGGCCGCTGGCGTGCAGGGCGTTGGTGTCGACCAGGAGGTTCTGGTCGAAGACGAGATCTGTCGGGCTGGGCGGCCAGACCGAGGCGTGCGCGCTGCGTTCGCCCTTGAGCAGCGGGGCCGTGGACAGCAGCACTCCCGCTGCCGCCGCTCCTTGGATCAGGGACCGCCGGGACAGGTCTCGTTCCGTCATGTGCCTTCCCCCATATCCGCACGTCGGTTCGGACGGACGATAGGAAGGTTTACTAACCATGTCTATAGCGAGTTTCCCGCGCCGTTACGGCCGGCGCCGCCGGCCTCGCCTGCGCGGCGCCGGGACCAACGACTCGGCAAGCCCGCGCAGCGCCCTCCGCGCCGGAGAGCCCTTCGCCACCGCCCGCAGCGGCTGGCCCGCGCGCAGCGCCGCGTCACAGGCACCGGCGTCGTCCGGCACGAGCGCGGCGGGCCGGCGGCCCGTGTGGCGGGTCAGCACGCCCGTGACCTCGGTGACCGGGTTGCCGGGCTGCACGGACCCGCGTACGCGGTTGGCGACCAGGAGCACCCGCGCGTCGGGCAACCAGTCGGTGAGCTCGCCGACGCCGCGCACCAGCCGGACCAGGCCGACCGGGTCCGCGCCGCCGACCGCGACCACGACATCGGCCGCGGCCAAGGTGGCCAGGGTCGCGCCGTTGCGCCGCGCGACCGGGCCGTCGTAGCCGAACTCCTCGTCCTGCTCCAGGCAGAAGCCGCAGTCGACCACGACCGCCGGGGCCAGCTCGCGGAGCCCGCCGAGGACAGCCTGGTACGCCGCCGGCCGGAGCTCCGGCCAGCGGTCGGCGCGGGTCAGGCCGGTCAGCACGCGCAGCCGCGGCGCGAGCTGCCGGCAGTGCCCGGCGAGCGCCTCCGCGGACAGCGCGCCGTCCTCCGCCGCCCGGCACGCCGCGGACACCCCGGCGGACTCGTCGAGCAGCCCAAGGTGCATCGCGACACTGCCGCCGTAGGTGTCCGCGTCCACGAGCGCGGTGCCCACCCCGAGGTCGGCCAGCTCGGCGGCGAGGTTCACCGCGACGGTGGTCCGGCCCGGCGCGCCGGTCGGACCCCACACGGCGACGATCCCGGGCCCCGCCGCGCGCGGCTCGGCCGGCAGGTCCGCTACGACGTCGGCCGGCCCGATCGGCTCGGGGAGGGCCGCAGCGCCCGGCGCCAGGCCGACCGGTGCGACGCCGGGACTGGCCGCGACCGCCTCGTGCACCGTCTGCGACACCAGCTGCGCGTCCGACCCGACCGGCAGCAGATGGAAGACGCCGAGGCTGCGCAGGCGGGCCGCCACGGCGTCGTCACGCTGCGGCACGACGCCGACGACCGCGAGGCCCGCCACGGCCAGCCGGGACAGTGCGTCCCGGTCCAGCCTCCGGAGGTCGCCGGAGAGCACCGCGGCACGCGCGGTGCCCGCGGCCGCGGTCGCGAGCAGGTCGGCGACGTCGACGCACCGCCGTACGACGGTGACGCCGAGGTCGCGGTGCTCCAGCGCGTCGACCAGGCCCTCCTCGTACCGCGGGTCGGTCACGGCGAGGAGCACCGGCAGGCTCACGTGGCGCCCGCCGCCGGACCCGTGCGGACCTCGTCGTCGCCGATGTCGCCGCGCTCCCCCGCGCCGACCACCTTGAGCAGGTCGAGCTCGGCCGTCTGCAGCGCCGCGGTCAGGGCGAGCGCCTGGTCCGGATGCACCGCGACGACCACGGCGAAGTCCGCGCCGCTGCCGAAGCCCCCTGCGTCGTCGACGATGTCCTCGATGACGGCGGCCTTGAGGACGGCACGGGTCACCGCGCCCTGCCCGGTGGTGCGCACCGTCGCGACGATGTCCACAACGTCGCCGCGCCGCAGCTGCCCGCCGAGCGCGTGCGCGCGCGACACCGGGACGGTGACCAGGCGCCGCGGCGGCGCACCCTCCTCCGGCAGCAGTGCGGCCACGGGCAGCAGCTCCCCGCCACCGATGTCGCGGCCGAGAACGCGGCCGACCGGTTGCGAGCGACCCGCGTCGAGGTAGCGCACCGCGTCGCCGCCGAAGAGCCGGACGCGCACCGCACTGAGGTCCTCGCGGAGCAGCGTCGTCCCCGCGGGCAGCGCGCGGTTGACCGCCCACACGCGCGTCGTGTCGTCCGCCGCGCCCACCACGCGGGCTCCCGCGACGATCGACCCGAGGATGAGCAGCACCCCGAGCAGCGCGCGGACGTCGAGGCGGCGCGCGGGCTGCAGCCGGGTCGCCGTGGGCGAGGACAGGTCGAGAGCAGCACTCATGCGGAACCCCCCTCATCGGCCGGGGCGGTTCCGCGCATCCCGGCCGGTCAGGCGTGCACCGTACGACTCCGCCGCGACGTCGAAAAGACCCGCTGTGGACGACGGAGCGCGTGGGACAGGTGGTGACCGGGATAATCGCCGCGTGGCCGATCCGCGCTTCCTGCCGCTGTCCGAGGTGGCCGAGATCCTCAACATCGGCATGCCCCAGGCCTACGCGCTGGTCAAGACCAAGAAGCTGAAGGCGATGCAGATCGGCGGCCGCAACGTCTGGCGCGTCGAGATCGCCGAGCTCGAGGCGTTCATCCAGCGCTCGTACGCCGAGACCGAGCGGGCGCTCGACGCCGCGGAGCTTCCCGACTAGGCAGAGCGGACGACGGCCAGCGCGCTCATCGGGATGACCCGGCGGTCCTGCACCGCCGCCGCCCGCCGTGGCTCGCCGGCCGGATGCTCCGCGAGCTCGACGTAGTCGCGGCCCACCCGGTCGATCGTGCCGGACACCTCGCTCGTGTCGGTCAGCCGCACGCGCACCGGGACACGTTCCCGCGCCAGCGTCCGCAACCCCGCGGCCAGCGTCAGGCGCGCTGCGACCGGACCGGCGGTCGCGGCCGTCGCCGCCGTACCGGCCAGGCCGCTGACGCCGACCACGGCGTGGGTCGGCAGGAGCGCCTGTCCGCGCCCCGGCAGCGCCAGGACGAGCCAGTCGGTCCCGACGCCGTCGACCACTCCCTCGACCAGGTCGCCCGGCACGCGCACCCGGACGGCCGTGCCGAGGGCGGCGCGGAGCCGGTCGGCCAGCGTCAGCGCGGCGGCCTCGCCGCGCAGCCGGTCGAGCACCTCGGCCTCGAGCTCGGCCGCCTCCAGCCCGGCCCACTCGGCGTCGGCGTCCGCGAAGAGCGCCCCCCAGCGGTCCACGAGCCCACCCCCACCGCTGAGATTCGCGGCCCTGCGCCGCACTCGTCAACAGCCCCGGAACGGCTGTTGACGACGGCCGATCCGGCTCGTATAACAGCAAACTCCATCAAATGACATCAAAGGCTGTCGAGGAGCCTGATGGACCTGGCCCGTCTGGATGCGGCGATCGGCGGCGCCGCCGCGGTGTGCGCCCTCCTCACGTGCGGCTGGCTCGTCGCCCAGTGCGCGCTCACCGCCGTCAGCGCCGTGCCCGGCGTGGTGGGCCGGCTGGCGGGGCGGGCGCGCCGCGTGCTGGTCCCTCACGTCGTCCGCCGCGCCGTCGCCGGCGCGCTCGGCGTCGGACTGCTCGCGGCCTCGCCGGTGGGCGCGGCGCAGGAGAGCGGGCCGTTCGAGCGACTGCGCGAGTCCCCGGAGCCGGCTGCCCCGACCGTGACGCACTCCCCCGCCGCGCCGCCCACACCGCCATCGGCACCGGCACCGGCACCGGCACCGCCGCCGAGTCTCGGACCGCGATCGGCGGTCGTGGTCGTCCGGCCCGGCGACACCCTGTGGGACATCGCCGCGCGCCGGTTGGCCGCGCCGACACCGCGACGCATCGCCTCGACCTGGCGGCGCTGGTACGCCGCCAACCGCCGCGTCGTCGGGGCCGACCCGCACCTGATCCGTCCCGGGCAGCGGCTCGTGCCGCCGCCGGAATCTCACCCGCGAGGAGACCGAGCATGACCGTCACCGCGCCCCCACTGCCGTCGTCGCCCGCGACGGAGCTCCGGCTGGTCTCGCGTCCGGCGATCCCGGTCGAGCCGCCGTACGACGACCCGGACCGCCCGGGCCCGCTGCCGCGCCACCCGGGCGAGGTCACCCTCGCCCTGGACTGGACACCCGCGCGCCCGCTGCGGCTCGTGCCGGCGTACGCCGGACCTCCGGTCCCCGGCGAGGAGCCCGACTTCGAGCCGGTGCGCACACCGCGGTCGCAGCTGCCGCCGCCCGGACCGCGCGCCGCGACGCTCGTCCGCGCGCTGCTCGAGGCGTTCGCCGGTGACCGGCCGGCGGGGCAGCTCATGCGCTGGACCACGCCCGAGCTGTTCGCGCGGGTCGAGCGGCTGGTGCGCCGTCCCCAGCACTCCGCGCGGCCGTGGGCCGGCACGCTGCGCCGGGTGCACGTCTGCGAGCCCGCCCCGGGCATCGCCGAGATCGCCGCGGTCGTCGACGACGGCCGGCGGACCAGTGCGATGGCGCTGCGCCTCGAGGGCGTCGACGGTCGCTGGCTCATGACCGAGCTGCAGCTGGGCTGAGCGGGGCCCGTCCTCGGTACGGTTCGGCGATGGGGCTTGCCGACCACGCCGAGACGACGCCGGACAAGGTCGCCGTCGTCGACGGCGCCACCGGTGCGTCCCTGACCTGGCGTGAGCTGGTCGGCCGCGCGCGGGCCACCGCGCGGGACTGGGCGCTCGCGCCGGGCTCGCGCGTCGCGGTGATGCTGCCCAACGGCCTCGACCTCACGGTGGCGCAGTGCGCGACCGCGCTCGGCCGGCTCGAGCTGGTCCCCGTCAACTGGCATCTCAAGCACGACGAGGTCGCGCACGTCCTCGACGACTCCGGCGCCGCACTGCTCGTCACCACCCCCGAGCTCGCCCGGCACGCTCCCACCGGGATCGCGGTGGCTCTCTCCGTGTCCGAGGACATCGGCGAGGCGCTGGCCGACGAGTGGCCGACGCCGTCGTGGGTCTTCTACACGTCGGGCACCACGGGCCGGCCGAAAGGCGTCGTGCACGGCCGCACCGACCCGGCGATCGCCGGGCAGCTGGCCGAGCGGCTGGCGGCGTTGTGGGGGATCACCGGGGACGACGTCTACCTGCTCGGCGGGCCGGGCTACCACGCTGGCCCGGCCGGCTACGCGAACACGACGCTGTTCAAGGGCGGCACGGTCGTCGCGATGCCGGCGTGGGACGCGGCCGCGGCGTGGCGGCTCATGGCCGACCACGACGTGACATGCACCTTCCTCGCGCCGGCGCAGATGATCCGGCTGCTCGAGGTCGACCCGCACCCGATGCCTCGCGCGATGCGTCTGGTGATCCACGCCGGTGCGCCGTGCCCGGTCGACGTGAAGCGCCGCTTCCTCGACGCGCTGCCCGGCGTCGAGGTCAGCGAGCTCTACGGAGCCAGCGAGGGCGGCGCGACGAAGATCACGCGCGCGGACTGGCTGGCCCGGCCGGGCAGCGTCGGCCAGCCATGGCCCGGCGTGACGATCGAGATCCGCGACGGCGCGGGAGCGGTGCTACCGGCGGGGCAGGACGGCATCGTGTGGGTGCAGCCCGCGCTGGGTCAGCGCTTCAGGTACCACAACGACGAGGCGAAGACCGACGAGAGCTGGCAGCGCGACTTCTTCTCGGTCGGCGACATCGGCCATCTCGACGACGACGGCTATCTGTACCTGACCGACCGCGCCAACGACATGGTCATCTGGAGCGGTGTGAACATCTACCCGCGCGAGATCGAGGATGTCCTGCACGCGCACCCCGCGGTCGTCGACTGCGCCGTGCTCGGCGTACCGCACGAGCGCGACGGCGAGCAGCTGCTCGCCGTGGTGGAGGCGCCCGGTGCATCCGCGGACGACCTGGCGGCGCACGTGCGACAGCACCTCGCGGACTTCAAGGTGCCGCAGCACTGGGACCTGGTCGCCACACTCCCCCGCGACCCCAACGGCAAGGTCGCCAAGCGCCACCTCCGCGACGCCTGGCTGAACCGTTGAGGTGGGAGTTTCAGCGGCCGCTGAAACTCCCACCTCAACGGGCTAGAAGCGGGACCAGGGGACGACGCGGGCCATGCCGACGGGCGGCAGTGCGTAGTCGCAGACACCCGACGGGAACGAGGTCTGCAACCGCTGCCACTGGTCGTCGGTGAACGCGACCGGGTAGTCGTCGCGGCGCAGCGGCCGGAGCCGGCACTTGATGACGTCGTCGGTCATCGGTCCTCCGGCGGCCAGCCGCGGGTCGCCGAAGTACGGGAAGAGCGTCCGGCAGACGCCCTGGTCCGTGACCGGTCGGCCCTCGAACCAGCACGTGTCGACCGCGTCGGCGGGCCGGTGCACGCGGACCTTCTCCGCCCGCGAGCGGCGACTGCGGTCGGCCTCGACCCGGGTCAGCCACTCGTCGACCAGGTCGAACGCGCGGTGGATCGACGCCGGGTCGCCGGCCAGCGGCCGCGCACTGGTGAAGACGACGTGGTTGTCGTGCCGGTGGTAGTCGCGGTCCAGCCGCGCCCGCAGCGTGTAGGTCTGGAAGTCGGCGTGCGCCTCGATGTTGTCGTGGCCACGGATGTCGAACATCGGCACGTCGGCGAGATGCATGCCCTGGACGACGAGGCCGCCGCGATAGGCCACGGCCAGCGCGCCCGGGTCGGCGACACTGCGGGCGGCCTGGTGCCCGTAGTCGATGTCGATGCCGCCCACCTTCTCGTTCAGGTCGACGAACTGCTCGGCCACGATCAGCCCGGACCGCAGCGCCTCGAGGCCGTACTGCACGCCGACGTTGTCGAACGGCCGGTTGGCGAAGCCGTCGCGGCGGCGGCCGAGGACGGAGACGAGGTAGTCGGCGATCGTGCAGCGCACGCCCCGCGGGTTCGTCTGCGCGTCGTACACGAGAGCCTCGTCCAGGCCGCAGCCGACGGCGTTGGCCGGGTCGAAGAACATCGTCGCGAAGTTGCCGACCACTGGGGTGCCGTTCGTCGGACCGTCGTACTCGGTGCGGCAGGCCAGGCTGCTCACCGGGTTGCCCATGACCACGTTCTGCGCCGGCAGCGGCCACAGGTGCGGCGCGACGGTGTCGAAGTATCGCGTCATGAGCGCGCAGTCGGCCGCCTGCTGGTAGGGCTCCCAGAAGTCCGGGAACCCGGCGATGACCTGGATCCCGTCGAGCAGACCGGGGTACGCCGCGGCGATGCCGTGCTGCTGCATCGCGCCGCCGGACTCGCCCGCACCGATCGTGTAGCGGATCGGCCCGTAGGTCTCGACGATGTGCTCCTTGACCATCATCACGGACTCGGCGGAGACCACGACGTTGCACTGCGAGCCGAACTTGTTGTTCGAGCTGGTCGCGACCGCGAACCCGCGCGCGAGCGCGACCGGCGCGTTGGCGGTGCCGAAGACGCCGCCGACGCCCTCGTCGTAGCCGAAGTCCCAGAGGCCGAGCAGCGGCGGGTCCACGGGCGTGCCGTTGGTCACGTCGATCGGCGGGTCCTGCACGTGCCACGGCTTGCAGTCGCCGCCGAAGGGCCAGAGCACCTTGCCGTTCCAGCCCGGCTGCGGGGCCCACGGCAGCCATGGCCGTCCCGGGTCGGCGAGCACCGCGATGCTGTAGATCCCGCGGTCGATGACGCCGCTCTCGATCCGGATGACGTGCGGGACCTCGCGCCCCTGGTCCGTCCGCGTCGTCGCGACATCGGTCGGCGGCGCGGCGACGTCGTAGGACTGGTACCCGCGCATCAGCGGGTTGGTCGACACGTAGAGCCAGCGGTACGACGGCGCCACGTCGCACTGGCGGTTGCGGGGCGGACCGAGCCCGGCCGCCTCCGTGCCGCAGATCCACGGCTGCGTCTGCCGGCCGGCGATCACCGGCCCGCCGATCGGGTGGTTCACGACGCGCAGCCGCGCGCCGTTCCGGCCCGCGCGCGCGACCAGGTCGCTCGGGCCCACGGGGAGCCCGGTCACCAAGCCCTGGACGCGGCCGTTGGGCCGCAGCGCGAAGCGGGTCGTGACGTCGCGACCGGCCGCCGTGACACGCAGCCGCCGCAGGTCGGCGTGCGGGAGGACGACCTCGACGAGCGCGTCGCCGCCGGAGATCAGGTCGGCCCGGTTGGACAGGACACGCAGTGCGATCGCGCCCCGTGGCTCCGCGGCGGCGACCGGCACGCCCACCACCGCCGCGAGGAGTGCGGCGAGGAGGACGCGTCGGGTGGTCAGCTCAGCTCACGCCGGGTGCGCCGTGGCAGTGCTTGTACTTCTTGCCGGACCCGCAGGGGCACGGGCGGTTGCGCGGCGGCGACGTGCCCGTGATCTGCCCGGTCGAGCCGCCCTCGCCGGCGTTGATCCGCGAGGTCGGCCCGGCCGGTACCGAGGACCCGGGGGCGGCGGCGCCCGCGCCCGGTGCCGGCGTCGCGCCGCCGTCGATGCTCGGCGCGCTGTACGTGAGGTTCGCCGGTCGCTGCGGTGCACCGATGTTCTTCGGCAGGATCACAGGTGCCGCCGGCGCCGCGGGTGCCGGTGTCTCGGCCGCGGGTGCCGCCTCCGGCTCCGGCTCGGCCACCACCGACGGCGCGGGTGCGCCCTCGACGGCCGCCTCGGTCACGCCGGCCGGGGACTCCAGCGCGTAGCTGTCGCGATCCACCGGGGCGTCCGCAAGCAGTGTGGCCGCCTCGACCGGGGCACCGGTCGGCGGCGGCGCGTCGAGCACGTCCGTGGTGCCGGCGACCGCGATGGAGGTCGTGGGCGCGGCGTCCTCGGCCTGCACCTGGATGTTGAAGAGGAAGCCGACCGACTCCTCCTTGATGCCGTCCATCATCGAGACGAAGAGCTCGTAGCCCTCCCGCTGGTACTCGACCAGGGGGTCGCGCTGCCCGACGGCGCGCAGGCCGATGCCCTCCTGGAGGTAGTCCATCTCGTAGAGGTGCTCGCGCCACTTGCGGTCGACGACCGAGAGGATGACGCGGCGCTCGAGCTCGCGCAGCGTCTCGGCGCCGAGCTCCTCCTCGCGCTTGTCGTACGCCGCGAGGGCGTCCGCCTTGATCTGCTCGGCCAGGAACTCCGCCTCGATCGCCTCGCGCTCTCCGAGGGAGTCGATCGTGATGCCGACCGGGTAGAGGGTCTTCAGGGCGGTCCAGAGCTGGTCGAGGTCCCACTCCTCGGCGTAGCCCTCGCTGGTGGCGCCGGTGACGTAGGCGTCGACGATGTCCTCGATCATCCCGCGGACCTGCAGGTGCAGGTCGGCGCCTTCGAGCACCTGGTGCCGCTCCTTGTAGATGACCAGCCGCTGGCGGTTGAGCACCTCGTCGTACTTGAGGACGTTCTTGCGGATCTCGAAGTTCTGCGCCTCGACCTGGGTCTGGGCGTTGCGGATGGCGTTGCTCACCATCTTCGACTCGATCGGGATGTCCTCGGGGATGTTCAGGCGGTCCATGATCGACTCGACGGCGGTCGCGTTGAACAGCCGCATGAGGTCGTCCTGCAGCGACAGGTAGAACCGCGACTCGCCGGGGTCACCCTGCCGGCCGGAACGACCACGCAGCTGGTTGTCGATGCGCCGCGACTCGTGCCGCTCGGTGCCGAGCACGTAGAGCCCGCCGAGCTCGACCACCTCCTCGTGCTCGCTCTTCACCGACTCGGTGGCCTTCTCCAGCGCGGCGGGCCACGCGGCCTCGTACTCGTCGGGGGTGTCGACTGGCGAGAGGCCGCGGTTGCGCAGCTCCTGGGCGGCGGTGAACTCGGGGTTGCCGCCGAGCATGATGTCGGTGCCTCGGCCGGCCATGTTCGTGGCGACGGTGACGGCGCCCTTGCGCCCGGCCTGCGCGACGATCGTCGCTTCCTTCTCGTGGAACTTCGCGTTGAGCACCTCGTGCGGCACGCCGCGGCGCAGCAGCATGCCGGACAGCCGCTCGCTCTTCTCGACGGAGACGGTGCCGACGAGGACCGGCTGGCCCTTCTCGTAGCGCTCGGCGATGTCCTCCACCAGCGCGCGGAACTTGGCGTCCTCGGTCTTGTAGACGACGTCCTTCTGGTCGATGCGGATCATGTCCCGGTTGGTCGGGATCGGCACGACCCCCAGGCCGTAGATCTTGTCGAACTCCGCGGCCTCGGTCTGCGCCGTACCGGTCATGCCGCCGAGCTTGTCGTAGAGCCGGAAGTAGTTCTGGAGGGTGATCGTGGCGAGAGTCTGGTTCTCGTCCTTGATCTTCACCTTCTCCTTGGCCTCGATCGCCTGGTGCATGCCCTCGGAGTAGCGCCGGCCGTGCAGCACGCGGCCGGTGAACTCGTCGACGATGAGCACCTCGCCGTCGGTGACGATGTAGTCGACGTCGCGCTTGTAGAGCTCCTGGGCCTTCAGCGCGTTGTTGAGGTAGCCGACGAGCGGGGTGTTGACCTGCTCGTAGAGGTTGTCGATGCCGAGGAAGTCCTCGACCTTCTGCACGCCCGACTCGGTGATCGCGACGGTGCGCTTGCCCTCCTCGACCTCGAAGTCGACGTCCTTGACCAGGCGCGGCGCGAGCCGCGCGAACTCGTCGTACCACTTGGCGCTCTGCTCGGCCGGGCCGCTGATGATCAGCGGGGTCCGCGCCTCGTCGATGAGGATCGAGTCGACCTCGTCGACGATCGCGAAGTTGTGGCCGC
>CAZYXZ010000035.1:0-32222 GCA_964651395.1 uncultured Frankiaceae bacterium | reverse complement strand
GTGAAGATGCCGCCGCCGACCCGCATGAACATCGCGAGCAGCGCGCCGCCGAAGCCGAAGCCGACCAGGATGTTCGGCGCCTCGGTGTCGTACATGAGGAGGACGACGGTCGCGCCGAGCAGGCCGAGGCCGACGGTGAACATGCCGGCGACGCCACCGGTGCGGAAGGCGATCCGCAGCGCGCGCTTGAGGCCGGACTCCTGGGCGGCGGCGGCCACGCGCACGTTGCCCCGCACGGCCAGGCCCATGCCGGCGTAGCCGGTGAGCGCGGACAGGCCGGCGCCGACCACGAAGAAGATCGAACGCCCCCACTTGACCTCGGCGGTGCCCGGCAGCGCGAACAGGATGACGAAGGTCAGCGCGACGAAGATCGAGACCGTGCGGAACTGGCGGGCGAGGTACGCGGCCGCACCTTCCTGGATGGCCTTGGCGATCTCCTGCATCTTCGCGCTGCCCTGGCTCGCGGCCAGCACCTCGCGGGACAGGTAGTACGCGGTGGCCAGCGCGAGGAAGGAGATCGCGAACACCATCCACAGCAGCGTCTTGTCACCGCCGGTGATGCTCGGGATCGTCCCGCCCTCAGCGAGCAAATACATTCGTCCTCCTTGACGATGCGCACAGCGCGCCATGCGGGGGTCTCAGACATGCAGCAGCCACCGGTGCTGAGCCAGTGGGGAGCGGCGGAAGTGTAAGGGAGAGCGCCGGGCGGGCCCAAACCATCGGCCGGTGCGTGCGGCGTGTCCTAGCCCGGGGCCGGGAGGTCAGCCGTGAGGTCGGCCGGGAGGATCGGCCAGCTCATGCGGACGACGGTCGTGCCGTCCTCCCGCTCGACCGTGAGGTCGTCGACCAGCCCCGCGATCACGGCGAGCCGGAACCCGGCCGGCAGGCTCTCCCCGGCCGCCTCCCCCTCGAGCAGCTCGTCGCCGAGCTCGGGCGCCTCGGCGGTGTCCGGCGCCTCGGGCCCGTGGTCGCGGACGCTGACCTCGAGGCGGTCGGGCTCGTCGGTGAGCACCAGGACGACGTCCTTGTCCGGAGCGTGGGTCTGGTGCAGGCCGACGGCCCGGGTACAGGCCTCCGCGACGGCCAGCTTGAGCTCGTCCACGAGCGACTCGTCGATCCCGGCGCGCCGGGAGACTGCGGCCGCGACGAGGCGGGCGGTGCGGACGTGGGCGGGCAGCGGGCTGAACCGCAGCTCGACGCTCGGCATGGCAGCGGGCTTCGACGGATGACCGGGGTCAGTCCGTCGCTGCCACTGCCTCCGCGACCGTGTCGTGGATGGGGAACACCTTGGTGAGACCGGTGATCCGGAAGATCTTCAGGATGCGCTCCTGGGTGCAGACCAGCCGCAGCGAGCCCTCGTGGGCGCGGACGCGCTTGAGCCCCCCGACCAGCACACCGAGTCCGGTGGAGTCGAGGAAGTCGACCGCCTCCATGTCGACCACGAGGTGGTACGCGCCGCTGGAGACGAGGTCGATCAGCTGCTCGCGGAGCTTGGGAGCGGTGTAGACGTCGATCTCACCCCCGACGACGACGACGGTGCGATCGCCCTCGGTACGAGTAGAGAGGGACAGGTCCACGCGGTCCTCCAACGGCTGCGGCATCGTCATGTCGACGTCCGGTCTGTGAGTGGGCAGGGCGAGTGGGCACGCGCCTGGCTGCCCGGTACCCCCCGCCGGGCCGATCTAACCACGCGGAGAGGGCCGCGTGTCCCTGTGCGAGACTGACCACCCGACACCCCGGACCACGAAAGAGGACGACGCTTGGACGGCACCGTGGTCGCCTACGGCGCCTTCATCGCCTTCGTCATCGCCGCGCTCGTGCTGGACCTCAAGGTCCTGCACAAGGATGCGCACGAGGTCACCACCAAGGAAGCCGCCATCACCTCTGCGGTCTGGGTGTCGCTGGCCCTCCTGTTCGGCGTCGGCGTCTGGATCGTCAGCGGCGGGGAGCGGGCGACGTACTTCATCACCGGCTACCTGATCGAGGAGTCGCTCTCGGTCGACAACATCTTCGTCTTCATCCTCATCTTCAGCTTCTTCGCGGTGCCCAAGGCGGCACAGCACCGGGTGCTGTTCTACGGCGTGCTCGGCGCGCAGATCTTCCGCGGCATCTTCATCGCCGCCGGCGTCGCGCTGATCCAGCGCTTCGAGTTCGTCATCTACATCTTCGGCGCCTTCCTGGTCTACAGCGGCATCAAGTTCCTGCGCCATGACGGCGAGCCGGTGGACCCGTCGGACAACACCGTCCTCAAGCTGGTCCGCCGGATGATCCCGATCAGCGACGGATACGACGGCGCGAAGCTGTTCACGCGCGAGGGCACGGTCAACGGCAAGCCGATGACCGGTCGGCGCATCGCGACCCCGCTGTTCGCCGTCCTCGTGCTGATCGAGGTCTCCGACCTCGTGTTCGCCGTCGACTCCATCCCGGCGGTGATCGGCATCTTCCCGAACGCCGACGCCGTCGACCCGTTCATCGTCTTCACGTCGAACATCTTCGCGATCCTCGGACTGCGAGCCCTCTACTTCCTGCTCTCGGGTGTGGTCGGCAAGTTCCACTACCTGCGGATCGGTTTGGCCCTCGTGCTCGCGTTCGTCGGGGTGAAGATGCTGGCGAGTCACTACATCCACCTGCAGACGTGGGTCAGCCTGGTCGTCATCGCGACGTGCATCGGCGGCTCGGTCTGGGCGTCGATCCGCTGGCCGGCGCCGGAGCCGGTCCTGCCCGAGGGCACGCTGCCGGACGAGACCGCGTCGTCCAACCCGCTCAACTGAGCGCAGCTCTCGACCGGCTGGTCGCGGACAACCGCTACCAGGGCCAGCTCCTGCACCTCGAAGTCCTCCCCGCGCGTGCCGGCCGGCGTACGACGTGGCCGGAGTGGGTCGCGCCGCTGCTCGTCGACCGGCTGGCCGGGCTCGGCGTCGGCGCGCCGTACCTGCACCAGGCGGTGGCCGCCGACCAGGCGCATGGCGGCGAGCACACGGTCGTCGCGACCGGTACGGCGTCCGGGAAGTCGCTCGCGTACCTCCTGCCGGTGGTGACCGACCTGATCACGCAGCCGCGCGCGACCGCCCTGTACCTGTCGCCGACGAAGGCGCTCGCCGCGGACCAGCTGCGCGGCATCCGCGCGCTGCACGTCACCCAGGTGCGCGCCGCGACCTACGACGGGGACACGCCCCGCGAGGAACGCGACTGGGTGCGGGCCCACGGCAACCTGATCCTCACCAACCCCGACATGCTGCACCGCAGCCTGCTGCCCGCCCACGCGCGATGGGCCGGGTTCCTCCGCGGTCTGCGCTACGTCGTCATCGACGAGTGCCACACCTACCGCGGCGTGTTCGGGTCGCACGTCGCGCACGTCCTGCGCCGGCTACGCCGGGTCTGCGCCAAGTACGGCGCGACGCCGACGTTCGTCCTCGCGTCGGCGACCGTCTCCGACCCGGAGGTGTCGGCCGGGCGACTGACCGGCCTGACTGTCCGACCTGTCACCGACGACGCAGCGCCACGCGGCGCGCTCGACTTCGCGCTGTGGGAGCCCCCGCTGACCGACCCGGACGCCGGCGTACGCCGGTCCTCCGCCGCCGAGACGGCCGACCTGCTGACCGACCTGATCGTCGACGAGGTCCGCACGATCGCGTTCGTGCGCTCCCGCCGCGGGGCGGAGATCGTCGCCGCGCAAGCGCGGCGGCAGCTCGCCGAGGTGGCACCCGAGCTGGCCGACCGGGTTGCGGCCTACCGGGCCGGCTACCTGCCGGAGGAACGGCGCGAGCTCGAAGCCGCGCTGCAGTCGGGCCGGCTCCTCGGCGTCGCGGCGACCAACGCGCTCGAGCTCGGCGTCGACATCAGCGGCCTGGACGCGGTGCTGCTCAACGGCTTCCCCGGCACCGTCGCGTCGGTCTGGCAGCAGGCCGGGCGCGCCGGGCGCGCCGGTGAAGCGGCCCTGGCCGTCTTCGTCGCACGCGACGACCCGCTGGACACCTACCTCGTGCACCACCCGGAAGCACTCTTCGGCCGCCCCGTGGAGGCGACCGTGCTGGATCCGGACAACCCCTACGTCCTCGAGCCGCACCTCTGCGCCGCCGCGGAGGAGCTCCCGCTCACCGACGCCGACACCGACCTGTTCGGCGCGGAGACGCCGGCCCTGCTGGCCGACCTGGTCCGGCGCGGCTACCTGCGCCATCGACCTGCCGGCTGGTTCTGGGCACGCCGGGACCGCGCGTGCGACCTGGCCGACATCCGCTCGAGCGGCGGTGCGCCGGTGCGGATCGTCGAGAACGGCACGGGCCGTCTCCTCGGCACGGTCGACGCGTCCAGCGCGCACGGCACCGTGCACGACGGCGCGGTCTACCTGCACCAGGGCGAGTCCTACGTCGTCAAGGAGCTCGACCTCGACGACGACGTCGCGCTGGTCGACCGCGCCAGCCCCGACTACACGACCTCCGCGCGCGACATCACCGACATCCGGGTCGTCGAGACGCTGCGCTCGATCGACTGGGGTGAGGCGGCGCTGCACTTCGGCACCGTCGACGTCACGAACCAGGTCGTGGGCTACCTGCGCAAGCGGATCTTCAGCGGCGAGGTGCTCGGGGAGGAGCCGCTCGACCTGCCGGCCCGCCAGCTGCGCACCCGGGCCGTCTGGTACACCGTGTCGCTGCCGCTGCTCGAGCGCTTCGACGTGTCCTGGCCGGACGTGCCCGGCGCGGCCCACGCCGCGGAGCACGCCGGGATCGGCCTGCTACCGCTCTTCGCGACCTGTGACCGCTGGGACATCGGCGGGGTGTCCACGGCACTGCACGAGGACACCGGCCTGCCGACGGTGTTCATCTACGACGGCCATCCCGGCGGCGCGGGCTTTGCCGAACGCGGGTACGTCGCGGGTCTGGCCCACCTGTCCGCCACGCGCGACGCGATCGACGGCTGTGCGTGTGACAGCGGCTGCCCGTCGTGCGTGCAGTCGCCGAAGTGCGGGAACGGCAACAACCCGCTCGACAAGGCGGGCGCCGTACGCCTGCTGGACGCGGTTCTCTCCGCCGCCCGGGGGTAGGTATTCGGGGACTGCGTTCGCCCCACGCACACACCCGGAGGGCCCAGCAATGGCTGTCATCGGACTTCTTCTCGTCCTCGCCGTGGCGATCGGCGGTGCGGAGCTGCTGATCAGCAACACCGGCACCTTCGACGTCGAGCTCTTCGGCCGCACGATCAACGACGTCCCGCTCGGCGGCGTCTTCCTGGCCGGCGCGCTGGGCATGCTCGCACTGCTGTTCGGGCTGATGATGCTGACCACGGGGGTCGGCACCGCACGTCGCAAGCGCACGGAGCGGGTGGCCGAGGTCAAGCGGCACAAGCAGTCCGCGGCGGCACTGCAGGAGGCGCTGGCCGAGACGGCTGACGAGAACGAGCGGCTGCGCCGCGAGATCGCCGAGGAGCGGCTCGCGCAGGACACGCTCGGTGGCGTCGCCGTACCCCCGCAGGTCGTGAGCACCGAGGCCGCGCGGATGGCGCAGGAGCCGAGTGGGCGGCTGCGCGGACGGCACCGCGCGCGGACCTAGCCGTCAGCTAGTCGCGACGACCGACGTTCAGCCAGAGGCGCAGGTGCCCCGCGCCGAGGAGCAGCAGCAGTGAGGCAGCGATCGACGTCCAGAGCCGGCCACCTTCGAACACGGTGCTGATCACGTCCTCGACCACCTCGCGGACGCCGCCCTCGCCGAAGCCGCCGACCGCGACGTCCTCGTAGCGTTCGCCGTAGCCGAGGGTGCTGCCGTACTCGCCGTCCTCCTCGATGTACTCGGGAAGCTCGGGCAGCGGCGGGAGCTTGGGCACCCCGAGGCTCGGGGCGAACTGCTTGAAGCTCAGGCTGAACGCTGTGCGCTGGTTGGTCCCGCTGACCGCGCTCTTGGTCGGGTTGGTCGACGCCGACGGGTTGCCGAAGCCGCCCGGCGGTCGGGTCGCCCCGCCGCCACCGCCGGTGCCCGTGGTCGGCTGGCTGGTGCCGCCGCCACCCGTGCCCGAGGTCGGCGTCGGGTTGCCGAAGCCACCACCGGGCGTCGGGCTCGTGGTCGGGTCGGGGCTCGGCTCTGTGGACGGCGTCGGCGACGGCGGCGGCTCGGGGCTCGGCTCGGTCAGCGTCGCGGAGGCGACCGCCGACATCGGGGAGAGCAGCGCGTTGGTGTCGCAGGACGGGCAGGTGCGCCGGGCCGAGCGGATCTGGAAGCCGTGCTCACCGCCGTAACGGTCCTGGCCGTAGTCGATGACGAACGCCGTCGTGTTCGCAGCCACCGACTGGAGGAACGTGCCCTCGTCCGTGAACACGTCGTAGGAGAGGAGGTCGGCCTCGGCGCCGCGGGTCCAGCGGAGTGTGATCTGCCGCTGCCCGGTCTTCTCGGCCGTGAGCCCGGTCGGCTTCGCCGGGGCGACCCGCATCGTGAACGTGCGCTGGTCGTTCACCCCGCTGCCGGTGAGCCGGACGATGTACTGGCCGTTGTTGGCGGGGTGTCCGTCGCAGCCGACGCCCGGGTAGGACGGGCAGTTCGGCGTGAACGAGAAGGACATGGAGTTGGTGTTGCCTGCCGCGCTGGCCACCTCGTGGGTGCTGCCGGTGGCCGTGGTGATGCTGAGCGCGACCCGCCCGCCGTCGTTGACGACGCCGCGCCGCAGGCTCGCGCTGATGTCGATGGGCGCGTAGCCGGAGAAGACGCTGCCGTTGCCGGGCGAGGTGATGTTGCCGGTGACTGCGAGGGCTGGGGTGCCGAGGGAGACCAGGATGGCGCCGGTGGTGAGGACCCCGAGGGGCAGCAGGCTCAGCCGCCGCCGTACTGCCTCGCTCACTCGGCCCCTCCCCTCACTGTTTCGTGTGCCCCGCGCATGATCTCTCACCCGCCGGGAAGAACGGTGTGCCGCCCCCGTTGGACGATCGTGTCGCGCTCAGCGTTCCAACGCTCGGCCCACCCGAAAGTTACGGCCCCGGCGTCCCGTTTCGCCGGAACTACTTCTTGATCGTCCGCTCGCCGGTCAGCTTGAGCCGCAGGATCAGCCGCTGCTTGGCGCTGCCCTTCGGATGACAGGTCGTCAGGGTGAGCCAGTGGTCGCTCGGCGAGGGCGGCGGGCTGACCACACCGAAGTTGTTCGGGGCCACCGCCCAGGGGTTGGGATGGTTCTCGAAGGGCGGGACCACGGTGTACTCGAACTCGGCGAACGGAGTCTCGAGGAGCACCTTGTCGCCGGCCTTCATCTCGTTCATCCGGTTGAACGGCCGCCCGTACGTCGTCCGGTGGCCGGCAATGGCGATGTTGCCCGCGTCACCGGGCAGCGGCGTGCCCACGTAGTGCCCGGCGCCCGCCTTGAGGGCGGAGGGGGTCGTGCCCTCGACGACGAGCACGTCCACCCCGAGGGTCGGGATCCGCAGCCGGGTGAGGCCTTGGCCGACCTTGATCAGCCGGCGACGGTACGCGTCCTGGAACTCCGGGTTGTCGAACTGCGTGCGCAGCTTGCGCTGGAGCCGCGAGGAGTAGATGTCGGTCGCGAACGGGAACGAGAACATGCCCACGCCCGCGAGGGCGAGCACGAGCGAGAGCGCGGAGAGCGCGCGGCGACCGCCGGGGCGCCGCAGCGCGTCGCCCACGAGCCGGCGCGCCGGGCGCGGGCGCTCCGGGACCGGGGGTGTCACGAACGAGGCATTCATGGGCGAACCGCTCCGAGGTCACGAGCTAGGGGTACGACAGCATGCCCAACGCGCGACCGGGCCAGAAGTTCCGGGCGGTCGACACGCCGTCCGGCACGTGCCGGTATGCGCATTCTCCCCCACGCCAGGGGTGCGCCGGGCCGCTTCCCGGAATCCCGCGCGGTCAGCCCCGCGCCACGAGCCGGCGGCGTCCGGCCAGCAGCGCACCCGCGAGGACCAGCAGCAGGCCGGCCAGCATGCCGTAGAAACCGACACCGGGCCGTCGTTCCGAGCCCGACAGCAGCGCGATGAGCCCGGCCTCCGTGACCCCGAGTGTGGCGATAGTCACAGCCGCGAGCAGCTGGTCGACGCGCGCCGCCGAGCCGGCGGACCTCGTGTGCCGCACGGCGAGGAACACGAGCACGGTGGCACCGACGGCCGCGATCGGCCGCCACCACAGCCGGCCGCCGGTCTGGACCGCCGCGTCGTAGCCGGCGGCGTAGGTCAGGAGGAAGAAGGAGACGAGCGTCACGCAGGCGCCGACGAGGCTCAGGCGCAGCTCCGCCGGCAGCCGGCCGAAGTCGGCCCATCGCTGCGCCGCCGCCCGGCGTACCGCATCCACCTGCGGCGCCACGACCGGCTGGCGCGGACCGGCCGGACGGGTGTCGGGCAGGTCGAGCAGCTGGGTGGTCGCCGCGTCCCCCGCCGCGGACTTCGCGACCGGCGTCGTCCGGCCGCCGCCGCGCGTCGTCGGGGCGGTCGCGCCACAGCTCGGGCAGAAGCCGGCGGTACGGGGGATGTCGACGGCGCACTCGGCGCAGCGCATGGGCGGGCTCCTCGAATCAGGTGGACCCCCCTCGCCTACCCATCCGGCGGCGGTGGCACCCTCACTCGGCCCGCCTCCGCCCTGGCACGGGCCACGACCGGCCCGAACGGGCGAGCCGGACCGACCAGCCCGCGCGCGACGGTGATCTCCACGGTGCCGCTCTGGACACGGCACACGCGCAGCACGCTGCCGTTGGCGACCGCGACGGCCGCGGCGGCGTCGCAGGGGCCCGGCAGGGCACGGGCCAGCCGCTCCGCGCCGGCCAGGGCGGCGAGGTCGGCGGCGGTCACGGCGCGGGCGTGGGCGACCCAGACGGCACCGGCCGCCGCGAGCGCGTACGCGACGACCAGCAGGGCCAGGCCGAGAGAGAGCACGTAGAGGCCGAGCCCGCCTCGTCGCGCCGGCTCATGGCCCTCCGCCTCCGTGCGTCGGCTCCGGCACGGTCACCGCGCGCGCGTGGAGCACGACACCCGGCCAGAACCGGCGTAACCCGGTCCAGGGCGGCACGACCCGCCGGCGCACGGTCACGACCACGGAGTCGCCGCGGGTCACCTGCACCTCGGCCGGACCACCGAGGGCCTGAGTGACACGGTCGTGGATCTGCGCATCGGCCTCACCCCGTGCGGCCGCCCGGGCGCCGGACCGCGCGGCGTCGACGACGCCGAGCTGGGCCGTGACCAGCAGCAGCCCCCACAGCGCCGTGACGAACAGCAGCACGAGGAGCGGGAGCACCACGGCGGTCTCGGCCGTGATGCTCCCGCGGTCCCCCCGGTGCGTACGTCGGCTGGGCATGGCACGACCCTGCCGCGTCGCGGGCGGACGGGTGGCGGGAGGCGGCGGAGCTGTGGACATCGGAAGCGGCCGGGAGGCAGCGGTGGACGGCGCACGGCAGACTGCGCGGGTGACCGACACCGAGACCGCTGACACGGACGACGTGGGCCGCGCGCCCGCCCCGGGACCGCGCCCGTGGTGGCGGAGCACGGCGTTCCTGCTGCTCCTCGGAGGCGTCGCACCTCGTTTCGGCTTCTTCTTCACCGGGCTGATCGCCATGGCACTGCTGCTCGGGGATGCCACGCGCCAGCGCGACGTGCGCGCCGGCGGCGCCGTCGTCGTCCTCTACTGGACCTGGGTCTGGACCTTTGCCGGCATCCAGCCGCCCATCGCGTTCGTGCTGCTGACGATCGCCGCCGTCTTCTTCTTCCGGGCCACGCGCGCGCTGCGGAGCGAGCACGCGCGATCGTGGTGGTGGACGGCGACGGCGACGCTCGCCACCGCAGCCTTCGCCGTGCTCAACCTCGTGCCGTACGGCGTCCGTCAGGCCGAGCTGAGCAAGACCGACGCGCTCAAGCGAACCGCCGACGCGCAGGCTGCCGACCGGCGCATAGCGGCGACCCGCGCGGCCGTCTACGCCGTGCGCAACCGTCTGACGCAGCGACCGCTCTACATCGTCGTGCTCTTCGAGCCGAACACCACCCAGCCGACCACAGGCGACGGCGAACCGTGCTTCCGCCGCCTCGAGCGGGTGCAGGTCGACGGCATCTCCGGTGACCTGGACCGGCTCGGCGTCGTCGAGGCGGCCGCTGCGGACGGCAACTGCCTGCGGGTGAAGGTCGGGACGCGCCTCGAGCTGCTGCCGGTCCCGGCCGCGGGCTGACGCCCGGGCCGGGAGCCGGCTGCCCCGCCTAGAACAGCCAGGACAGCGCCTTGTTGATCAGCTGGCCGATCAGGTTGGTGACGTGCTCACCCGTGAGCACCTTGTAGAGGATCCCGCCGAACCCGCAGGCGGCGACAGTCCCGACGGCGTACTCCGCCGTGGTCATGCCGGAGTCGCGAGTCCGGCGTACTGCGTTGGTGCGGCGCATGACGGCCTCCCACCTCGTTGCCGGGCTGCCCCCGGCCGGCGCCCGGGCGGTGGCCCGGTGCGCTCACGGTGGGCGGGACAGCGGTCCGGAGGTCCCGGCCGGCCGAGATCTGTGGACGGATGTGGGCCGTCCACCGGGCCCTCAGACGACGGCGCCGCGGACCGCCCAGGCGCGGGCGAGCAGGTGGATCGAGCCGTCCGGCTCTGCGGGCAGCCGGTCGTGCAGGGCGTCGTGCAGCGCGTCGCGCGCAGCCGGTTCGAGCGACATGCAGTAGGCCGGCGCGGGCCCCTGGCCGCCGAGGAAGGGTGACCAGTAGTCATCGAAGTCGGCGAACACGGTCGGTACGTCGATCGCGCACGTGTCGACGTCACGCAGCCCGGCCGCGTCCCAGATGGCGGCCAGGGAGTGCGGGTCGCACATCGTGAAGCGGGCGCTCTCGGCGACCGGTGTCGCGGCGGGGTCCAGCTCGACCGCCGTGTCCCAGAAGTAGCGCATCAGCTGCATCTCGCCGGCGTAATCCCAGACGTAGGCCGCCGCGACGCCTCGGCTGACGCGCGCCATCTCGGCCGCCATGCGCGGAGGTTCGGGCACGAAGTTCAGGACCAGCCCCGACACCACGGCGTCGGCACTGCCGTCGGGCACCTCGATGGCCTGCGCGTCACCGACCTCGAAGCGCACCCGGTCGTCGGCGACATGGCGGCGTGCGTGCTCGATGAACCCCTCGGAGGAGTCCACGCCCACGACGCTTCGCGGCGCGGTCGCATCGAGGACGGCCTGACTGAGCGCCCCTGTGCCGCAGCCGACGTCCACCCAGTCGCCGCCCGCCCCGACGTCCAGCCAGGCGAGGAAGTCCCTCGCCACGAGGCGACTCCACCTGCCGACGTAAGGCTCGTACAGCTGGCCGCTGCGAAAGTTGTCCGGCACACCGGGAGGGTGTCAGGGCATGACACCCCCGATCAATCCCGCGACCAGCGGGACGACCCCGAGCAGGAACAGCCCGAGCAGGAAGCACAGGCCCAGCGGCGCGACCGCGAGCACCCCCGCCCGCCGCGCGGCTGCCTCGCCGCGCACGCGTTCGCCGTGGCGCAGGTCGTCGGCGAGCGCCGCGAGCATCGGAGCGATGGCCGCACCGGTCGCCTCTGCCCGGGCGAAAGCAGCCGCCACCGGTCGCGCGACCGGGGGGAGCCCGGCCGGCCAGGCCGCCCACGTCTCCGCCGACAGCGCGCCCAGTGCCGCGACCCCCGCGACCACGGTGAGGTCGGCGCCGAGGGGGCCGGGCAATGCCCGGGCGACCTCGGCCAACGCGCGCGACGGTGCCGCACCGGCCGCGAAGCAGGCGGCGAGCAGGTCAAGGGCCAGCGGGAGGTCGCGTTCCACACGGCGCAGCCGGAGCTGCTGCGCCCGGCTGGGCAGCCGCACGAGCAGTCGATGAACGGCGACTGCCGCGAATGCGCCGAGCAGCAGACCGGCGACCCCGCCGGCGACCGCCGCCAGTCCCAGACCGCCGAGGACGGCCGCCGTCCGGCGGGCCGCCGGCCCGGCGGGTACGCCGGACCGCCTCGCGTCACGCGGGGTGGGTGCCCGGTCGAGCCGCGCGAGCAGCTGGGCCCGTCGGCCCGGTCGCCACGCCAGCAGCACCGCGACGGCGACCAGCAGCGCGGCGATCACGACTGCGCGCTGCGGGCCAACGCCCGGGTCCAGGCCAGGCCGGCGGCGTCGAGGGCCAGTCCGGCGGTCAGGCAGGCCAGGCCGAGGGAGCTGCCCAGGAAGCGGGTCGGCGCCGCGCCCACCACGACGGCCAGCAGCAGGCCGGCCGCGGGCAGCCCGGCGAGCAGGAGTGCGGAGGCCCGCGGTCCGGCCAGCTGCGCGGCGATCTCGCGGCGGCATCGCTCGTCGGCGGCCAGTCCCTGGGCGAACCGCTCGACTGCTGCAGCCAGTCCGGCTCCCGCCCCGGCGCCGACCCGCCAGCACGCGCCGAGCGGCGCCAGTCCCGCCGCCGCGGGCGGGGGGTGCGCGAGCAGGTCCGCGACGTCCAGGCCCAGCGCCGCGGCGGACCCGGCCCGCATGAGGTGCGCGGCCAGCGCCGGCGGCGCGAGTTCAGCGGCGGCCCGCAGCGCGGCACCGGGGTCGGCCCCGGCCCGAAGCTCCGCAGCCAGCGCGCGGCAGCAGCCCGGAGCGGCGGCACTCACCCGGTCCCGCTCGCGGCCGGCCGCCTGGCGTCGGTAGCCGACCGACGTGCACCAGCCGGCCAGCGTGAGCACGACCGCCAGTCCCGGCCCGACCAGCAGCGTCGCGGCCGCCCACGCGGCGAGCAGGACAGGGGTGCGACCGGCTGGGCGTGCCGGAGCCCGCCCTCGGGTCAGGCCGGCCAGCCGCGCCGCGCGCGGCACGGGCCAGGCCAGCCACGCGGCCAGCCCGGCAAGCAGCACCGCTGTCATCCCGGCGGCCAGTCGGCGCAGTCCGCGCCGCGCAGCTCGCACCGGGCACGCAGCGCCGCGCCGGCGCCGGAGCACCGCGTGCCGGCCACAGTCATCACGACGGCCGGCACCATCTCCACACCGCCGAGCACGGCCCGGCGCACGAGGGACACCTCGCTGACCTGGCGCCGGCCGCCTCGGTCGCGGCGCAGGTGTACCCCGACGTCCACCGCTGCGACGAGCTGCGCGTGCAGGGCGTCACGCGGCAGGCCCGCCGCCGCCGCTAGCGCTTCGAGGCGCGCGGGCACGTCGGCGCACGTGTTGGCGTGGACGGTCGTGAGGCCGCCCTCGTGACCGGTGTTCAGCGCGCCGAGCATGTCGACGACCTCGCCGCCGCGTACCTCGCCGACCACCAGCCGGTCCGGCCGCATGCGCATCGCCTGCCGGACGAGGTCGCGCAAGGTGACCTCGCCAGACCCCTCGACGTTCGGCGGCCGGGCCTCGAGCCCGACGACGTGCGGCCTGGCCGGCCGAAGCTCGGCGGCGTCCTCCACGACGACGATCCGCTCACGAGGGTCGACCTCCCCGAGCAGGCACGCCAGCAGCGTCGTCTTGCCGGTCCCGGTGCCGCCGGACACGACGACCGCCAGCCGGGCAGCGACGACCGCCCGTAGTACGGCGGCCATAGGCGGGTCGAGCGTGCCCCGCTCGACGAGGTCGTCGAGGGTGAAGCTCTGCCGCCGCAACGTCCGGAGCGAGACACAGGTCGCCCGGGTCGCGACCGGGCTGAGCACCGCGTGCAGCCGGCTGCCGTCGGGCAGCCGCGCATCGACCCATGGCTGCGCCAGGTCCAGCCGCCGGCCCGTCGGCACGAGCAGGCGCTGCACCAGCCGCCGCACGGCGGCATCGTCGGCGAAACGCACGTCGCTGCGCTCGAGACCGTGGCCGCGGTCCACCCAGACCTCGTCGGGGGCGTTGACCAGGACATCGGTGACGTCGTCCTCCCGCAGCAGGTGCGCGAGCGGACCGGCGCCGATCACCTCGTCCTGCAGCTCGCGAAGGACGGCCAGCTCGTCACCCGAGGCGAGGCCGCCCTCCAGACGGACGGCAGCGGCGAGGCGGGCCGGCGTGACCGGGCCGTCCTCTTCCGCGAGGCGCTGCCGCACGCGCTCGGCGAGGTGCTCCCGGCTCATCGCCGCGAGACACCCGAGGGCACGGGCCCGAGGAGCTCGGTGAGCAGCTGCCTGGCGAAGCCGGCCAGATGGCCACGTCCGCCGGCCGCCGGCGGGTCGCCGTTCTCCAGCGCGACATCGAGACCCTTCTCCTCCTTGAGCCAGCCGGCCAGCGGGAGGCCGATCGACGCCGCCACGTCCCGACCGCTCAACCCGGACGGCGCGGGCTCGCGGACGACGATCCGCAGGTCCTTCGCATAGCGCGCCGCCTGGGTCGCGACCCGCGTCGCGGCCGCGACGGCCCGGATCTCCGCCGGCACGACGATCAGCGTCGTCGTCGACTGCCCGAGCGCGGCGCACGCGGCTTCGTCGAAGCAACGGGGGAGGTCGACGACCACCAGGTCGCTCCCCCGCCGCCCGGTCGCCAGCAGGGCGGCCATGGCGTCCGGCGGGATGGTGGCCGTGTCGTCGCGTCCCCAGGACAGCACGCTGAGCTCGTGCATCCGAGGCAGCGCGTCGGTGAGCGTCGGGCCGGGCGACCGGTCGGCGCCGAGCACCTCCGGCCAGCGCGGACCACGCTGGCTCTCACCACCGAGCACGAGGTCGATGCCCCCGGCCAGCGGGTCGCCGTCGACCAGCAGGGTGCGCCAGCCGATGCGGTTGCCGGTGATCGCCAGGGCGACGGCGAGGCTGGTCGCGCCCGCGCCGCCCCGTCCACCGAGCACCGTGACCAGCCGCCCGGCGTTGCCGGGGCTCACGGTCTCGGCCAGCCGGTCGAGCACCCACGCCTCCCCGTCGGGCAGGAATGCGACGTGGTCGGCGCCCACCTCGACGGCCCGCCGCCAGACCGACGCGTCGTCGAGGTCGGTGCTGACCACGACGACGTCAGGCCGACGCGGCAGACCGGCGGCGGTCATGGCGTCGATCAGGTCGTGCCCCACGAGGACGAGCGGGGCGGCCGCCCAGGCGCGCCGGGCGGCGGCGCCGTCGGGGGCGACCTCCACCTCGATGCCGGCCACCGCGGCCAGCCGCAACAGGTCGTCGAGCAGCGCGGACGACGTCGTGACGACAAGAGGACGGCTCATGTGAGCAGGGTGGTGGTGCGACCTGTGGCAGATGCCCCGGCGACTGGATCTGTGGACAGCACGAAGCCCGTCAACACAGTCCGGACATGGGACGACCCCCGCCGGGGGGGTTAGCGGGGGTCGTCCAGGGATCTGGCTCCGGGGGGGTTGAAGCCAGACCAGATCAGGGTGTCGTTCTCGTCCTCATCCCCTTGGTGGTGCTCGTTGCCTCGCCACTACCCAGCGCGGACGCCCGGACAAACCTGCCCGGAGGGCCATACCGGCATCGCCGTGGGGAAGGAAGGAAGCAAGTCATGCGTGCACCCCCCGCGCCCCCGGACGACGTACTCGCCTAGTGCGTTTCCCCGGCGCTCACGTCCCCAAACACACGAGTCCAAGAATTATTCTGTGCGCCATGAGCAGGGCCGCGGCGTTCTTCGACCTGGACAAGACGCTGATCGCGAAGTCGAGCAGCCTGGCCTTCGGCCGGCCCTTCTATGAGGGCGGGCTGATCGGCCGGAAGGCCATCGTGCGCACGACCATCGGCCAGTTCCTGTACCTGCTCAACGGGGCCGACGCCGACCGCATGGACCAGGCGCGCGACTACCTCAAGGAGCTGTGCATCGGCTGGGACGCCCAGCAGGTCGCGGACATCGTCGCCGAGACGCTGCACGAGGTGGTCGACCCGCTCGTGTACGACGAGGCGGTGCAGCTGATCGAGGAGCACCGCGCGGCCGGCCGCGACGTCGTGATCATCTCCTCCTCCGGGGAGGACATCGTCCGAGGGGTGGCCGAGATGGTCGGCGCCCAGCACGCCATCGGGACCCGCATGGAGGTCGTCGACGGCAGGTACACCGGCGAGATCGACTTCTACGCCTACGGCCCGCACAAGGCGGAGGCGATCCGCGAGCTGGCCCGCACCGAGGGCTACGACCTGAGCTCGTCGTACGCGTACAGCGACTCCCACACGGACCTGCCGATGCTCGAGGAGGTCGGCCACCCGGTCGCGGTGAACCCGGACAAGGCGCTGCGGAGGGTGGCCGTCGAGCGCGGCTGGCCGATCCGGACATTCACCCGGCCGGTGTCACTCCGGTCCCGCGTGCACCTTCCGTCACCGAGCGCCCCCGTGCTGGCGGGTGCCGCCGTCGGGCTCGGCGCAGCCGCGCTCGGCTGGCGGCTGCACCTGCGCAGACGGGCTCGCAAGGTGGGCTGATCGCCCGGCCAGAACCGGTACGGAAATCAGGCCTCGCAGGGCTTCTCACCAGGCATTTCGCGGCGTACAACTAGCCCACGGCAACTTGTGCGGGTGGCACCGTCCTCCGTCCACACGAAGCCGCGCACGGAGACCCCGAGCACCCACGTGCGACCAGCCGCGGGAGGCACGTCGGAGCGGTGGTGTCACCACCACCCAACCGCACCGACGAGTAGGTGCACGCTTGGTAACCGGAGGCCGTTCGTGGAACGGCGCTCTAGCCCCTGGCTAGGGCGCCGTTCGCTATATCGCGACAGAGAATCGCGACGCGATTTTCTGTGGCGAGTTGGAAACCCCAAGGTCAAAGGCCACTTCAACGCCCCAGGGCAGCACAGATGGCGAGGCCCTCGCGGGCGCCGTCGGCCAGCGCGTCCGCGCAGTGGATCGCCCACCCGGAGAGGTCCGCCCCACTGGCGTACGCCTGCACCCGCAGGTGGTACGTCGCGGGGTCGGCCGCGTGCCCCACATCCGGCGCCGTGACGCCGCGGGGGTCGAGACCGCGGTTCACCAGCACGGCCCGCGCGACCGCCCGCGCGACGACCCCGTTGCCGGTGCTGAACGGCTGCACCGCGAGCAGTTCGCCGTGCACGATCGCGGCGACCACGACGGCCGGCGCGGTCGTGGGTCGGCCGATCAGCTCGAAGACCGCCTGCAGGCGAGGCAGGTCGGCGGACTCCCTCGGCCGTCCCAGCTCGGCCTCCGGCACGAGGCCGGTGCACGCGAGCAGGTGCGCTCGTGCGAGCGCCTGCATCGGGGCACGTTCCAGCACCTTGGCCAAAGGGCCGAGCTCACCGGCGAGGCGCAGGGGGCCGTCGACCGGCACGCCGTCGAGGGCGGCGGAGGCCGTGGCGCTGCGCAGGCCGGCCTCGACCGCGACGTCGGCCGAGCGGCGGCGCATCAGCTTGTTCGACAGCAGCGAGTCGACGACGCGCCGGGCCTCGAGCGCCGCCGCCTCGACGCCGGGCAGCGCGGTCACGGCGGCGAGGTGGTCGGTCATCGCCGGTCAGCATAGGCGGCGGTTCATTCACTAACCTGACGAGCGCACACCGCCTCGGGGGAAGAGGGACGCGCATCATGGCCGACGACGTCGCGCTGTCGAACCTGCTCAGCGAGACCCGCCGCTTCCCTCCGCCGGAGTCCGTCGCCGCCGCCGCGAACGTGACCGCGCGCGCGTACGACGACGCGGCCGCCGACCGGCTGGCGTTCTGGGAGACGCAAGCCCGCCGGCTCGAGTGGGCCAAGCCGTGGTCGAAGACGCTGCAGTGGAAGGCGCCGTTCGCGAAGTGGTTCGTGGGCGGGAAGCTCAACGTCGCCGTCAACTGCCTCGACCGGCACGTGGCCGCCGGCCGCGGCGACCGGGTGGCGTTCCACTGGGAGGGCGAGCCCGGCGACACGCGGACGTTGACCTACGACGACCTGCTGCGCGAGGTGAGCAAGGCCGCGAACGCGCTGACCAAGCTGGGCGTGAAGGCCGGCGACCGGGTCGCCATCTACATGCCGATGATCCCCGAGACGGCGATCGCGATGCTGGCCTGCGCGCGGATCGGCGCGCCGCACTCGGTCGTCTTCGGCGGCTTCTCCGCGGACGCGCTGGCCGGCCGGATCCAGGACGCCGACGCCCGGGTGGTCATCACCGCGGACGGCGGCTACCGGCGCGGCACGGCGGCAGCCCTGAAGCCGGCCGTCGACGAGGCGGTCGCGCGGTGCCCGGAGGTGCGAACGGTGCTCGTGGTCCGGCGTACCGGGCAGGAGTGCCCGTGGAACGAGGGCCGCGACGTGTGGTGGCACGACGTCGTCGACAGCGCGAAGGACACGCACACGGCGAAGGCGTTCGGCAGCGAGCACCCGCTCTACATCCTGTACACGAGCGGCACGACCGCGAAGCCGAAGGGCATCCTGCACACGACCGGGGGCTACCTCACGCAGGTGTCGTGGACGCACCACGCGGTCTTCGACGTGAAGGCCGACACCGACGTGTACTGGTGCGCGGCCGACATCGGCTGGGTGACCGGCCACAGCTACATCGTCTACGGGCCGCTCTCCAACGGCGCGACATCGGTCATGTACGAGGGGACGCCGGACCACCCGGACAAGGACCGCTGGTGGGCGACCATCGCGAAGTACGGCGTGACGATCCTCTACTGCGCGCCGACGGCGATCCGCACGTTCATGAAGTGGGGCGAGGACTACCCGCAGCGCCACGACCTCTCGTCGCTGCGGCTGCTCGGGTCGGTCGGCGAGCCGATCAACCCCGAGGCCTGGATGTGGTACCGGAAGGTCATCGGCGGCGACCGCTGCCCCGTCGTCGACACCTGGTGGCAGACCGAGACGGGCGCGATCATGATCTCGCCCCTGCCGGGCGTGACCGAGTCCAAGCCGGGCTCGGCGATGCGCCCGCTGCCCGGCATCGCCGCCGACGTGGTGGACGACGCCGGCAACTCCGTGCCGAACGGCGGCGGCGGCTACCTGGTGCTGACCGAGCCGTGGCCGTCGATGCTGCGCGGGATCTGGGGCGACGACGAGCGCTACCAGGAGACGTACTGGTCGCGTTTCCCGGGCCGCTACTTCGCCGGTGACGGCGCGAAGCGCGACGACGACGGCGACCTGTGGCTGCTCGGCCGCGTCGACGACGTGATGAACGTCAGCGGCCACCGCATCTCGACGACCGAGGTGGAGAGCGCGCTCGTGTCGCACCCGTCGGTCGCCGAGGCGGCCGTCGTGGGGGCGACGGACGCGACCACAGGGCAGGGCATCGTCGCGTTCGTGACCGTGCGCGGCGGCATCGACGACGGCGACGCACTGGCGCTGGAGCTGCGCGGCCACGTGGCGAAGGAGATCGGCCCGATCGCGAAGCCGCGGCAGATCCTGTTCACCCCCGAGCTGCCGAAGACGCGGAGCGGCAAGATCATGCGCCGCCTCCTGCGCGACGTCGCCGAGTCGAGGCCGTTGGGCGACGTGACAACCCTTGCCGACCCGACCGTGGTCTCTGCGATCAACGACAAGATGAGAACCGCACCAACAGAGGACTGATTTCGCGATCTTGAAGACTTATGTGCCCTCAGCGCGCATAAGTCTTCATCCTCGCGAAGTGGCGCTCCGCGTCGACGAAGGCTTCGAGCGGTAGCAGCAGGTCCGCGACTGCGGTGAGGGCGATCTCGAGTTCTTCTGTTGCTGCCGCCCTTGCGACGAAGGTGTCCAGGGTCGAGATCGTCTCTTCCAGAGCCATCTCGCAGTTGCGCCATTGCTCTTCCAGGAGCGAGTGGCGCCATTCGGGCATGAGCGCGCCGGCGTTGGCGAGAGCGAGGCGGACGGTGTCGGCGCCCACCTCGAGCGGCAACGCGAGCGACCGCGCCGAGCTCGGCACGCACCGCAGCATGGCGCGCTGCGCCAGGTCCACGTGCTCCGCGCAGGCGTGAAAGGCCTCGTACACGGAGATCAGACCTGGCGGGAGGGTGCGGCGGCGGAACATCCGGTGCATTCTGCACTCCGTGCCCGCCGACTCGGACGTGCTGATCCCTGGACCATGGACCCACCGGGACGTCTCCGCCAACGGCGCCCGCTTCCACGTCGCGGAAGCCGGCCGGGGACCCACCGTCCTGCTGCTGCACGGCTTCCCGCAGTTCTGGTGGATGTGGCGCGACCAGCTGGTCGGCCTGGCTGAGGCCGGCTTCCATGCGGTCGCCCCCGACCTGCGGGGCTACGGGGCGAGCGACAAGCCGCCGCGCGGCTACGACTCCTACACGCTGGCCGCGGACATGGCGGGGCTGGTCCGGGCGCTCGGCGAGAAGTCGGTGACCGTCGTCGGCCACGACTGGGGCGCGGTCCTCGGCTGGGTGATGGCCGCGCTGCATCCGGGCGTCGTCGAGCGGCTCGTGGTCCTCGGCACCGCGCACCCGATGCGCCACCGCGAGGCGATGGTGCGCGACCCCCGCGGCCAGGGCGCCGCGAGCGCGTACATGCTGGCCGCCCAGCTGCCGCGGGTGGCCGAGCGCACGCTGCTCAAGGACGACGCGGAGCGCGTCGGGCAGATCCTGGCCGAGTGGTCCGGACCCGGCTGGCCGGACGCGGCGACCGCCGACCGCTACCGCACGGCGATGCAGATTCCCAAGGTGGCCTACTGCGCGCTCGAGTACTACCGGTGGGCGGTGCGCTCCGCCCTGCGACCCGATGGCATCCGCTACTTCAAGCGGATCCAGCAGCCGATCATCGCGCCGACGTTGCAGCTGCACGGAGCGCTCGACACCTGCGTCCTGCCGCGGACCGCGCAGGGCTCCGGCCGCTTCGTGACCGGCGAGTACGAGTGGCGGCTGCTCGACGGGGTCGGGCACTTCCTCGCCGAAGAGGCACCCGAGCTGGTCACGGGCGAGATCGTCCGCTGGTGCAAGGGTGGATGACCGGCCGTGAACGACGGCGCACCGCGACGACCGCCGGGAAAGATGGAGCGGGACCGCGACCCCACGGGACGTGCGGTCAACAGCCGGCCGCGTGATGCGACCGGACGGCCGTTGCCCCGCGACGCCGGACCGAGCTGGCGCGAACGGCTGGCCAGAACCGATGCAGAGCAGGCGCTGCCCCCCGAGGAGGCGCTCGCGGAAGCGGAGCGGCTGGTCCTCAGCGGGCAGCCGTTCTACGCGCACGAGGTGCTGGAAGGGCCCTGGCACCTCGCCGACCAGGAGGAGCGCGCCTTCTGGCAGGGGCTTGCGCAGATCGCGGTCGGCCTGACCCACATCCAGCGCGGCAACGCCGTGGGGGCGAAGTCGACGCTGCGCAGCGGCGCGGAGAAGGTGGCTGGCTACGAGGACGGGCACTTCGGCGTCGCGGTGACCGCGGTCGTACGCCGGGCTCGCGAGCTGGCGGACCGCGTCGAGCAGGAGGGCGTCGACGCCCTCACGGCGGAAGAGCTGCTCCTGCCCTTCCGCTAGGCCGCCGTCGAGCGTTGCTCCGCCGCCTCGGCCAGGTTGTCGAGGAAGCCCTCGGCCATGCCGCGCAGCGAGCGGGTGACGCGGATCTTGTCGAGCACCGCTCCCGCCCCGTCGAACGGGGAGGTGTCGAGGCGGAGCAGCGCGCTGGTGGCGGTCTCGCCGCCGGCACCCGGCTCGTGCGTGAGCGTGAGCACGCCGGTCGTGGCCGGGACGCCGGGGCCGGAGAAGTTGAACTCGGTGACGTAGGCGGTCGGCGTTCGCCGCGGGGGCAGCGCACGGACGGTGACGCTGGCCGGGCGGTTGCGCCAGGCCGGTACGTCGGCCTCGGCCATCACGTGGTGCTCGGCGGTCTCGACCCGGCGCAGGCCCGGCCACAGCTCCATGGCGGTGGGCCCGGCGAGGAGAAGCGCCGTGCTGGTGGGGTCGGCGGCGATGGTCCGCTCGACTCTGATGCGGGGCATGGGGGTCGCCCTTCCCGTTCACTCACAGGTGCTAGCGGGGTGCTAACTCCTGCAAGCAGGATAGCCCGCCGGCGGCGCCGACACGCCCCGATCGGGCGTGATCCGGCTCACACTGACCGCTTCCCGGGATCCGTTCAGTCGCAGCCGCGAGTGCTCACCGGTGTGGTCCGCGTGGCTCCCGCCCGCGCGTCCGAGGCGACCTCGGACGCGGTGAGCGCGTAGCCGGTGTCCCGCTGCTCCGCGTCCGCGGCGAAGATCACGCCGTACACGCGGCCGTCGGGTGCCAGCAGCGGACCGCCGGAGTTGCCGGGCAGGACACGAGCGAAGATCGAGTACACCTCGCGCCGAGCCGGCCGCTCCTGGTAGATGTCGCGGCCGTCGGCGGTGATCTTCTCGCGCACCCGGGCCGCGACCGCGGAGAACGGGCCGTCCTGCGGGTAGCCCGCCACCACGGCCTGGTCGCCGCGCTGCGCCGTGCCGCTGAAGGCGAGCGGCGCCAGCTCGAGGCTCGGGACGAAGAGGACGGCGACGTCGCGACCGGGGTCGAACAGGACGACGGTGGCCGAGCGCTGGGAGCCCTCGACCTCGACCTTCGGCGAGCGGACGCCGGCCACGACGTGGGCGTTGGTCATCACGCGCTGCGGCGCGTAGACGAACCCGGTGCCCTCGAGCCGGCGCGAGCACGACGGGGCGACGCCGGTGATCTTGAGGATCCGACTGCGGGAGTTGCGCACCGCCGTGGAGTTGAGGACGGCCGGGTCGGGCGGTGGCACCGGCCGCGGGTCGCGCAGCTGCAGGCCCTCGAAGACCTGCGGGAAGCCCTGACGGTCGAGCAGCCCGCGGAAGCTCGCGAACAGCCGTGGCACCGGCGGCATGACGTCGTCGACGGTGCGGAGCACCACGGACCCCCGCACCTGTTCTGCGAGTCCCGTGAACGGTGAGCTGACGACGGCGGTGCCGAGCAGCCACGCCACCAGCAGGACGCCGATCGCCGAGGTCACCGACCCCGCGATGGCGTCGATGAGCCGCGCCGGCTTCCAGGTCAGCCGGGAGCGCAGGGTCCCGCCCAGAGCCGTGCCGATGAGCTGGCCCACCGTCGCGAGGACGAGCACGGTGCCGATGCCGATGAACACGCGCGCGTCGCCCTGCGCGAACTGCTCGGCGAACAGCGGCGAGAGCAGCGTGCCCAGGACACCGCCGCCGAGGAAGCCCGCGAAGGACAGGACCCCGACGAGGAAGCCCTGCCGGTAGCCGGACCACGCGAAGAGCGCGACGGCACCGACCAGCACCAGGTCCAGCACGTCGGCGTTCACGGCGCGGACTCTATTGCCGGGACGTCGGCCACGGCCGGACGCGGCTTCGTCGGGCTGCGCCAGACGATGGACACCGTCATCGCCACCACCCAGCCCCAGACGGCGCCGAGCACCAGCCCGCCGAGTACGTCGGTGAGGTAGCCGCGGGCCAGGTAGAGCACCGCGAAGCCGGCCAGCAGGCAGGTTCCGACGAACAGGGCCACCACGAACACCTTGTTGTGCCAGCCCCGGACCCGCGGCACGACGACGACGAGCAGCCCGGTGGCCAGCGCCGCCGCCACGGTCATCCGCTCGGACGGGAAGCTGGTCTCGCGCACGCCCCCGAAGGACTGGATCTCCTGCGACCGGGCCACGACCTCACGGATCGCGACCGTGAGCATCGACGCGCCGGCGACGTCGCCCACGAGAAGCACCAGCGCGCGGGGCCGACGGTCGCGGGCCCACCGATAGCCACCGACGACAAGCGCGGCGAACCAGGCGGTCGCCGGGTTCAGCAGCCGCGCCACCCATCGCATCGTGTCGATGAGCCACGGCGCCTGGCCCTCGGCCAGCTCCCGGCGTACCGGCTCGTCGATCGCGACCAGCCCGTCCGCGCCGAGCACCTGGCCGACGAGCACTGCGAGCAGGTAGCCCAGGACGGACAGGCCGAGCAGCGAGACGGTCAGCTGCAGGCCGGCGGCCGAGGCCGGGCTGAACCGGCGCGTCACGAAGCCGAGCTGGCGGCGGTAGCGGCGGCGGAACCCTGCGATGCGCGGCCGGTCGAGGAACCGGGCCCACGCCGCGCGGATCCTGACCTGGTGCTCGGCCGCCTTGCGCGCCGCGATGACGATGACCGCGACCAGCACGAGGAGCGCGAGGAGCACCTTGGACGCGGCGCCGGCGTAACCCTCGACCTTCCGCCACGAGTTGCCGGCGAAGTAGCCGAGCAGCGTGAAACCGATGCCCCAGGACGTGGCACCGATGACGCTGGCGATGACGAAACGGCCGTAGCGCATGCCCGAGGCGCCGGCCGCGAACGGCATGATCGCGCGCAGGACGCCGATGAACCGGCCGATGATGACGACGCGGATCCCACCCGCTCGGATCTTGCCCATCGTCGTCTCGACACGGGATCGACCGAGCATCCGGCCCAGCCGGCTGTCGAGGAAGACGGTGCCCAGGCGGCGGCCGAGGTAGAAGCCGGCGGAGTCGCCGATGATCGCGCCGCAGACCGCGCTGGCCGCGATCGCGGCGAGCGGCACGTGACCTTCGTACGCCGCCACGCCGCCGAGGACGACGGTCAGCTCGCCGGGCACGGCCAGCCCGGCGAACGCGGCCGTCTCGAACATCGCGAGCACGCCCACGACGGCACAGATGGCCGCAGGACTGAGGTTCAGGATGCCCTCGACCAGGTTGCCGATCAGGGGCGGGCCTCCACGAACTCGCGGACGAAGGCGCCGGCCGACAGGGGCGCGCCGGTCGCATCCTCGACGAGAGCGTCCCACCGACGGCTGGCACCTGGCGCGAACACCTTCTCGGTGAGCCACGCGCCGGTGGCCGGGTCGCCGTAGACAGCCCTGTCGTCGATCGTGCCGCCGCGCGCCCGCGCGGTCTCGGCCAGCTGCGACGCGAGGCACTCGCCCAGGACGTAGTTCTGGTAGTAGACCGGCGCGAGGGCGATGTGCAGCTTTGCCGCCCAGTCCGGCGCCGAACGGCCGGCCGGCCGGCGGATCAGCTGGAAGCGCTCGACGAGGTCCCACCAGTGCTGGTCCGCGTCCAGCTGCTCGTCGGCGTAGAGGTCACGCTCGAAGTGGCACATGACCAGCACCCACCGGGCGAAGATCAGCATGGAGCTGCGGAGCATGTCCTGCACGGCGGCCGCGACGCCTTCGATCTGCTCCTCCGGCACCTCGGCGACCTGCCGCAGCCAGCCGGCGTCCTTGGTCAGCCGGCCGAAGAGCTGGGCCACGGCCTCGGTGGTGAAGCTGTGCGCCGGCCGGCGCAGCACCCAGGGCAGGTCCCGGTCGACACCCAGGTCGTACGCCGCATGCCCGAACTCGTGCAGCATCGTGCCGGCCCACCGCTCGTTCGCGATGTTGTTGCACAGCACGCGGACGTCGTCCGCGCGGTCGACGGTCAGGCAGAACGCATGCTGGTTCTTGCCCGGACGGCCGACCAGGTCGCTGCGCTCCAGCGCCGGCCGGATGTCGATGCCGATCGCGTCGTAGGTGCGCAACGTGACGTCCGTCAGATCGCAGTCACGCAGCAGCGGGTCGAGGTCGATCGCCGCCTCGCGCGGCGCCTCCTGGAAGAACGGGTCGGCGTACGCCCACGGCCCGAGCTCGTCGACGCCGACGCCGAAGCGCGCGGCCAGCTTCTCGTCCAGTGCGGCCTTCATCTCCGCGAACGGCGCGGCAGTCAGCCGGTCCAGCTCGTCGAGGACGCCGAACACCTCGGCCTCGTCCAGCTCACCGAGGTCGAGCGCCATCCGGTAGTAGTGCGGGTAGCCGAGGCTGCGCGCCGCCTCGTTGCGCAGCTCGACGAGACGGCGCACGCGGGCGGCCACCTCGGCGCCGACCTGCTTGGACGCCTCCCATGCGGCGGTGCGCTCGGCGATGTCGTCGCTCTCGCCGAGGACCGTCTCGATGTCGTTGTCCGTCCACTGTCGGCCGCCGGCCTCGCCGCGGAACGTCGCGTAGACCGTGTCGCACTCGGCGCCGAGCCGGACCAGCTCGCTACGCAGCTCCACGGGCAGCTGGTTCCCGGCGTAGTCGCGCCGGTAGACCTCGATGGCGCGGGCGATCACCGGATCGGCGCTCCCCGCGGCACGCTCGAGCTCCTCCCCCGCAGCACACAGCTGTGCATACACGTCCGGGTCGGCGTAGCGGTCGGAGAGCTCCTGCTCGAGAGCGATCCGCCGCGCGTCGGCGTCCGGCGAGGAGGCGACGTTGGTCTCCCACCACGCCTCGGCGACAGCGATCTCCAGCGGCATGAGCTCCGCCGTCAGCCGGTCGACCAGCTCGCGGGCACTGCTCAATTGGCCACTCCTTCGACGTTGCTGGGGACCGGCCGGTCGTAGACCGGGCCCGGGCCCCACGGCACCGCCCATCCGCCGAGGGTGAGCAGGCGGTCGACCAGCCCCGCGGTGAACCCCCAGATCAGCAGGTCGCGAACCTTGAACCCGGGGCCCACCATGCCGCCCAGCGTCCCGACCTGGCAGCGGTTGGCCGGGTCGACCAGCTCGCTGATCGGCACGCGCTCGACGGCGGCCACCTCGTTGGGATCGACAGCATGCACCTCGACCGGGTCGTGCCACCACGCCAGCACGGGCGTCACGACGAACCCGCTCGGGCGCAACCAGAGGCCGGGCAGCTGCGCGAACACGTGAACCCCGTCCGAGGCGACGCCGACCTCCTCCTCCGACTCGCGCAGCGCGGTGTGCGCGGGGTCGCGGTCCGTGCTGTCGACCGCGCCGCCCGGGAAGGCCGGCTGCCCGGCGTGCGCCCGCATGTCGCTGGCCCGCTGGATGAACAGCAGGTCCGGCCCTTCGGGCCCTTCGCCGAAGAGCACGAGCACCGCGCTGGGTCGGCCCACCCCTTCCGGCGGCAGCATTCCGCGGAACTCCTCGGGGTCGAGACGCTCGACCGCGGCGGCCAGCGGCGCCAGCCACTCCGGCACGGAGGTCACGAGGTCACGCCCAGGACCTGGCCGATCGCGGCGCGGAGCTCGGCCTCGCTCTGCTCTCCGATCAGGACGCCGCCGTCCGGGATGACGCCGTCGGGCCGGACCAGCAGGGTGACCGGCGGCCCGGGCATCGGCACGCCGATCCGCAGCAGGGCGAGGCGCAGCTTGCTCTCCTTGTCCACCACACTCGGGTAGGTCACGGCTGTGGCCTGGATCGTCTCGCGCGCGGGCTTGGGGAAGTCGTCCATGTCGACCCCGAGCATGCCCATGCGGTCGCCGAGGTCGCGGTAGATGCGCTGCAGCACCGGCATCTCGGCGGCACACGGCGCACACCAGGACGCCCACAGGTTGATGAGGTACGGGCGGCCCAGGAGGTTCAGCGTGACCGCCGGACCCTGCGCGAGGCAGTCCAGCGTGAGACTCGGCATCAGCTTGCCGGCCGGCCCCGGCTGCGTCGGCGGCCTGGTGACCACCGACGTCGGGCAGTCGTCGACCGCCACGGGCGGCAACGAGCCGTCCGGCGTCGGGCTGCCCTTGTCGGTGCAGGCGCCGAGCACGAGCAGCGCGAGGAGCGGCAGGAGCACGCGCCTCACGTCGGTCCGATCCCGTACGACGGGCAGTGCCGGGCGAGGCCGCAGGCACCGCACTGCGGCGTTCGCGAGTGGCAGACGCGACGCCCGTGCCAGATCAGCCGGTGCGACAGCAGCGTCCACTCGCTCTTCGGGATGAGGTCCATGACCACGAACTCGACCTTCACCGGGTCGGTCTCGGTGGTCCAGCCCAGCCGGCGGGACAGCCGGCCGAAGTGGGTGTCGACGGTGAGGCCGGGAACGCCGAACGCGTTGCCGAGGATGACGTTCGCGGTCTTGCGGCCGATCCCCGGGAGCGTCACCAGGTCCTCGAGCCGCGGCGGGACCTCGCCGCCGTACCGCTCGCAGAGCTGCTGGCCCAGTCCCATGATCGACTTGGCCTTGTTCCGGAAGAACCCGGTCGACTGGATGATCCCCTCGAGCTCGGCCCGGTCGGCGGCGGCGTAGTCGGCCGCTGTCCGGTATCGGGCGAAGAGCACCGGAGTGACCAGGTTCACGCGGGCGTCCGTGCACTGGGCGCTCAGGATGGTCGCCACGGACAGTTCCAGGGGGCTGCTGAAGTCGAGCTCGCAGTGGGCGTCCGGGTAGAGCTCGGTCAGCAGCTTGTTGACCGTGCGGGCCCGCCTCTTCAGTGCCAGCGGCGTCACCTGTGACGCCTGTGCTGGACGGGACGCCATGCATCCAGCCTACGGCCTCCCGCCGCTCAAGGCCGGGGGAGAAAATGACGATGCGGGGTTGATGCCCACGGCGTTTCCGTCGTGCGGTCTGCGGCGCTTTGGGGAAGGAGCCGTGCGTGGCCCAGGCGACTCCGCCTCAGCGCAGCGACGAGTTCCAGCACCTGCCGTTGGCCGGCCTGCGGCAGTACCGCAAGGCCCTCACGCAGGAGGAGAGCCGCGTCTCCTACTGGCGACGGATCCTCCAGGCCCGGCTCGACCTGGTCCGCGCGGCGGAGACCGGCGTGGTCATGAACCCGGCGAACCTGCGGCCGGTGCTCACCGAGGCCAAGATCGGCCGCGGCCGCGACGCGCTGATCCAGATCGTGCCGACGGAGGACATCCCTCCGTTGCCCAACCTGCTGGAGCTCTGGGAGCGCCCGCCGCGACCGGAGGACCCCGACTACAACGCCGAGCTGGCCAGTGAGCTGGCCCGCGCGGAGACCCAGCTCTCGGCGTACCGACTGGCGCTGCACCGCCGGCTGGCCATGGCCACGGGCGAGCTGATCGCGCGCTACCGCGAGGACCCGTCGCTGTGCCTGTCGGTGCTCCCCCTGCGGCCCGAGCCGCGAGCCTTCGTCCCGTCGTCCTAGCGCACTAGGGCTCGAGCACGACCTTCATGGCCTCCTTGGCGTCGAAGAGGCGGTAGCCCTCGGCGGCGTCGGCCAGCGGCAGGCGGTGGCTGATGATCACGGTCGGGTCGGCCTGCCCGGCGGCGATGGCCGCGAGCGCGTCGTCCCAGACACCTTGCACGTTGCAGGACCCGCCGAAGCGCAACGTGATGTTGCGCGTGAAGAGGTTGGCGAGCGGCAGCCCGACCTCGAACTCGGTGTGCACTCCGATCACCGAGATCGTGCCGCCCGGCTTGACGCAGTCGATGGCGGTGACCAGCGCGGGCACGAGGCCGACCGTCTCGATGACGACGTCGGCGCCGCCGGGCGCGTACTCGTCCATGGCGACCGACGCGCTGCGCTCGGCGTTGTTGATCGGCACCGAGCCTAGGGTGGCGGCCAGCTCGAGACGCGAGGCGACCATGTCGACCGCGAGCACCTGGCCCGCGCCCATCGCGTGGGCGGCCATCTGGGCGAAGGTGCCGACCGGGCCGGCGCCGATGACTGCGACGGTCATGCCGGGCTCGATGTCACCGAGCCGGGCGGCGTACCAGCCGGTGGTCAGGATGTCGCCCGCGAAGAGCGCCTGCTCGCCGGTGAGCCCGTCGGGTACGGCGTGGAGGTTGGTGTCGGCGTGCGGGATGCGGACGTACTCCGCCTGCGCGCCCGCCAGGTCGCCCAGGAAGATGCCGTAGCCGAGGACCATGAGGTCGGCGCAGTGGTTGAACCGGCCGGCCAGGCAGGCGACGCAGCTGCCGCACGCGATCTGGAACGAGCCCACGACCTCGTCGCCGACCTGGAACCTGGTGACCGCGGAACCCGTGGCCACCACCTCGCCCACGAACTCGTGGCCGACGACCGTGCCCTCGAAGACACCGGGCACCCGGCCGTGGAAGAAGTGCAGGTCGCTGCCGCAGATCGCGGTGCGGGACACCTTCACGACCGCGTCGTCGAAGCCCTGGATCGTCGGCTCCGCCACGTCCTCGACCCGGACGTCCTGCTCACCGCGGTAGACCACAGCCTTCATGCGCGCACAGTACATCTGCAAGCAGTTGGTCCATTTGGTGTGCAGAGTCGCCGGCCGAGGGGTACGAAGCGCCCATGCTCATCGTCGTCGCGGCCGTCTTCCCGGTTCTCCTCCTGCTCGTCCTGGTCGGTATGGAGCAGATCGAGCGGCCGCTCTACGTCGACGAGGTGGAGCTCCAGCTCGAGCGCTTCCTGGAGACGGCCCGGCCCGAGGAGGTCGAGACGTTCGTGACCCAGGGCTTCAAGCCGGCGCTCGACCGGTACTGGCGACGGCGGCACCACGAGGTGCCGGCCGCCTAGGCGGTCCGACGCAGCGGCCCAGCGGCTCGCAATAGAGTCGGCCGCGATGGACGACGTACTGCGCTCACTGCCGCTCTTCGCCGGGCTCGGCGACGACGACTGGGCTGCGCTCTCGGCACGGTTCACCCGCCTCACGGTCGCGCGCGGCGAAGCGGTCTTCCGCGAGGGGGATGAGGAGGCCAGCCAGCTCTACGTCGTGCTCACCGGCAAGGTGAAGATCGGGCAGGCCACCGCCGACGGCCGCGAGAGCGTCATCGCCGTGCTCGGACCCGGCGACCTGTTCGGCGAGCTGGCGCTCTTCGACGGCGGTCCCCGCGCCGCCACGGCGACCGCGGTGACGAAGACGACGCTCGCGGCGCTCGACCACTCGGAGATGGCCACCTGGGTGACGGAGCGGCCGTTGGTGGCGGTCGAGCTGCTGCGGGTCCTCGCTCGCCGGCTGCGGCAGACCAACAGCGCGCTCTCGGACCTGATCTTCTCCGACGTACCGGGGCGCGTGGCCAAGGCCCTGCTCTCGCTCGGCGAGCGGTTCGGCGACGACGAGGACGCCACCGGCGGAGTGAGGGTGAGCCACGACCTCACGCAGGAGGAGCTGGCCCAGCTGGTCGGGGCGTCCCGCGAGACGGTGAACAAGGCGCTGGCCGAGTTCGCGAACCGCGGCTGGATCCGCATCGACGGCCGCGCCGTCGTGCTCCTCGACCCCGAGCGCCTGGCCCGCCGCGCCCACTAGACCCCGGTCAGGGGACGCGGGCGAGGAGGTCTTCGAGGGCCTTGTCGGACGCGGCGCGCTCGACCACCTGCTCGGTGGCGTACGCCGCCGCGACGGCCGCGCGCAGGGCGTCCTCCGCCTCGGACCACCGGCCCGCTGCGGCGCGCGCGGTGCCGAGTGCGCGGAGCGCGATGACCTGGGAGCGCACATCCTCGGCCGGGACGGTGACCGCGCGCTCGGCCGCGGCGACCGCCGCCTCCGGCTCGCCGCACTCGACCAGCGTCCCCGCCAGGTGTGCGAGCGCCTGGCGCATCGGGAAGAGCAACGTCGGAGACTCGGGCGTCGCGGCGATCTCCTCGAGCGCGGCGCGCGCCTCGGCGAGCCGGCCGCGGCCGCGGTCGACGAGTGCGAGCAGCACGCGCGCGGCGATGGACATGTGCTCCTCGAGCCCGACGGTCGCGGCGATGTCGAGCGCCTGGTGCGCGGCGTCCGAGGCGGCGTCGAGGTCGCGCGCGTCGTAGCGCGTCCAGCCGAGGACGAGCAGCGCGAGGAGCATCGTCGTCGGATGGTGCACGCGCTCGCACAGGCTGACCGCGTCGCGCAGCCGCGCGGTCGCGGCGTCGAGCTCGCCGCAGCCGCGCGCCACCATCCCCTGCGAAACCAGGCTGAGGGCGACACCCCCGTAGTCGCCGATCTCGCGGTAGAGCTCCTCGGCCTTCAGCGCGTCGTCGGCGGCGGTCGTCAGCTCGCCGAGCTCGGCCGACGACATCGCCTCGATGGAGAGGCAGGCAGCCGCACCCCACCGGTCCTGCACGGCCTCGGCGAGCGGCAGCACCGAGCGGCCGAGCTCGCGCGCGTCGTGCAGCCGGCCCTGGAGGAGTCGCACGTACGCCTCGGTGCCGGCGCACCAGCCGAGACCTCCGGCGTCGTCATTCGTCGCGAACACGGTGGACGCCAGTGACAGCCGGCGGTCGGCCAGGTCGTACTCGCCGCGCGTGGTCGCGCTCCAGGCCAGGTGCTGCAACGCCCACCCTTGACCGCGCAGGTCACCGACCCGCTCGGCCAGCTCCAGCGCCTGCGTGAACCGTCCCTCGGCCTCGTGCAGGCGACCGGCGAAGTAGTCGATGAGCCCGAGCTGGCGGATCGCCTCGCCGGCGATGCGGTCCTGCCCCGCCTCTCCCGCCGTGGCGAGGGCACTGACGAACGCCTCGACCGCCGCCGCGTCGTCGCCCTGCTTGCGGCGGATGTCGCCGAGTACGACGAGTGCCCCGGCCCGCAGGGCCGCGTCGGCGCTGGCGAGCCCCTCGGCCAGCTCGTCGTACGCCTCGTCCAGGCGGTGCAGCCCCGCGAGCGACTCGGCGTGCGCCACCTGGGCTCGCACCAGGTCGTCGCCGTCGACGTTCGGCCCGGCGATGCGCATGGCCCGCGAGAACAGGTCGTGCGCGTTCGGGTTCTCGTCGCGCGCGAGGGCCGCAAGCCCCTGCCGCACCAGCCCGTCGAAGCCCACCTGCGCGGCCGACCAGGCCGGGTCGTCCGGTGCCAGGCCCATCTCCCCGGCGAGCCGCGCGGCTTGCTCGGCCTGGCCCGCGACGAACGAGTCGACCTCGCTGGGCGATCCGGGCATCCCCTCGACCGCCCACGCCGCGACGGCCGCGTGCCGGCGAGCG
>CAZYXZ010000034.1:0-32725 GCA_964651395.1 uncultured Frankiaceae bacterium | reverse complement strand
TGTCGACCTCGATGCCGGTGAGGATGCGGAACGGCGCGAGCTCCTCGTTGAGCGCGGCGACGACGTCGAGCTGTTCGCGCAGCCGGTCGGGACTGAGCCCGCGCGCCACGGTCAGTCGCGGCGAGTGGTCGGTGAGCACGACGTACTCGTGGCCCAGTTCTCGCGCCGCCTCGGCCATCTCCCGGATCGGGCTGCCGCCGTCGGACCAGTCGCTGTGCATGTGGCAGTCGCCCTTGAGCGCCGCGCGCAGCCGCGCGCCCGCGGGCGAGCCCAGCTCGCTGACCTTGTTCTCCAGCTTGTCGAGGTAGGCCGGCTTCTGCCCGGCCAGGGCCTCGAGGATCACGGTCTCGGTCACGTCGCCGATGCCGGGCAGCTCCTGGAGCCGGCCCTCCACGGCGCGTGCGGTGAGCTCGTCCTCCGGCAGGTCCTTGACGGCGGCAGCCGCACGCCGGAAGGCCTGCACGCGGTACGTCGGCTCGCGCGCACGCTCGAGCAGGTAGGCGATGCGCTCCAGCGCCGCCACCGGCTGCACCTGCGTCACCTCTACTCCGTCGGCGGCTCTGGCTGCGCGGGCTCGGAGTTGAGCACGTGCTCGGGGAGGCGCGGCCGGTCCTCCCAGAGCTCGAACACGAGCCCCTCGGGCGCGGAGCCGCGGACCGCCGCCCGGCCGTCCACGTCGGCGACCGCGCCGAAGTCCGCTCCCCGCATCAATGACATGGTCTTGCCCACGTCGGTGACCGCGAACGCCACGGCGTGCAGACCGGGCCGCAGCGGGACGAGCGCCCGTCGCGGTCCGGTCTCGTCGACGAACTGGAGCAGCTCGACGCGCAGCGGGTCCATCGCCCCGTCGGAGAGCATCGCCACGCGCACCGTCACGTCGTCCTTCGGCAGGCCGAGGATCGCGCCGAGGTGGGTGGCCGTCACCGGCGCGTCCGACCGGACGCTGAGCCCCTGGTCCTTCCAGAACGGCGACGCGAGGTCGATCCGCCGGACCGACCAGACGACGCTGTGCACCTCCGAGTGCAGCCGCTCGGGCGCGTTGTCGAGCAGGCTCGGCCGGCGCCGGTCGGACTGGATCAGCACCACCGGGACGCCGTCCGGTCCGTCGACGCGCGCGCGCCGGGCCGGCGTACCGCCGATCTCCAGAGGCGAGATGACGCTCACGGTCGCGCCGGTGGCGCGGGCCAGCTCCGTGCTGCGGCCGATGTCGCTGGTGTAGAGGTCGATCGCGTAGGGGCCGCTGGCGAAGGGCTCGTCCGGCGGCGCGGGCAGGTGCGTCTGCACGAGCCGGACCGCGCCGCGCTCGGCGCCCGCCGCACGGAGCTCGACGCACTCGGCCGGGCCCTCGACGCCGTACAGGGCGGCGGCGGCGTCCTCGCCGAGAGTCGACCGCGCGGTCTCCGCGAAGTCGAACGCAGCGAAGAAGGCGACGGTCGCGGTCAGGTCGCGCGCGCCGACGACGGCGTGCGTGGGGGAGAACAGCATGGCTCGACCCTAGTGTCGGGCCACTAGCGGCGTGACAGCTTGCGCCCGAACGCGGCGGCGACGGCGGCCGTCAGCGCCACCCAGGCGAGCAGTGCCGAGGTCCCCGTCGCGGCCAGCGGCGGCCCGGGCCGCGGCTTCGGCGCGGGCTTGGCCGGAGTCGCCGGCTTCGGCGGCCCGGGCTTGACCACCGCCTTGCCCATCCCGGGCCCGGACAGCTGGCGGACGGCGATGCCCTCGCCGTCCGGTGCGACCGTCCCCGTCGTGTCCTTGTCCGCCTTGAGGCACTTGTCGACGACGCACGTGTCGGTCGCGGCGCCCCAGATCTCCCCGCTCGGCGCGATGACCGCGTCGAGGAAGTCGAACATCGACGCGCACCTGCCGAGGCACGGGCCGCGGTGGATCGGGTTGTCCGGGGGGTTGGCGGTCGTGGACACGAAGAACGGCTCGGGGTCGAGCGCGTTCAGCGACGTGACGACGTAGTAGTTCCACGGCTTGATCCGGGTCGGCGAGGTGTCGTCGGTCGTGCCGGGGAACGTGAGCGCGATCCGTCCCTCGCCCGCCGCGTCGATGGACGGGAAGTTGACCTCCTTGACTCCGGGCGGCGCGACGAGCAGCGGCTTGCTCCACGTCTCGCCGTGGTCGCGGGAGACCGCCAGGTACGGCAGGCGGTTCACCGCGTCCCACCACACGAAGAAGACGTTGTCCGCGTCATCGACCGCGACGGCGACCTGCGTGCTCGCGGCCTGCATCTGGTCCGTGACCGGATAGACGTTCCAGGTCTCCGCCCCGTCCTCGGACATCGCCAGGACGATCTGCCCGCAGTGCGAGCGCGGGATGAACACGCGCCCGAAGCTGTCCGTGACGATGTGGCCGTGCAGGCTGCTGCACAGCTCCGATCCCTCGACGCCCAGGAAGGCCGGCTCGCCGGCCGGCAGCCAGGTGTCGCCGCCGTCCAGGCTGCGGCCGCACGCGGCGTCCGCGACCTGGTTGAAGCAGTAGTAGACGACGTTCGGGTAGTCCCCGGTGAGCTCCATGCCCTCCGGCGGTGGCCCGGTCACCACGGTCTGGTGGTCGTTGACCGGCGTACCGCAGGAGGCCTGCCGCTCGGTCCAGGTCGCGCCGCGGTCGTCGGAGTACATGAGGTAGGAGCAGCCGACGTAGAGGTCGACGTTGAAGACCCGGTCGGTGTCCGGGTCGACCCAGACGTAGGGGTCGAGGGTGTTCGGCGGGTAGGACTTGATGACCGGTGCGGTCGGCTGCACGCTGGCCCAGGTCCGGCCCCCGTCGGTCGAGCGGAACAGCTCGGTGCGGCCCTGGCCGATCACCGAGTCGAAGTCGCCGGCGGTCATGAAGGCGGCACCGTCACGGGTCACGCCCAGCGTCGGCTCGAAGGCGTTGCGGCCGATCGGCACGGCCTGCACCTCGAGAGGGGGGCCGTCGTAGGCGACCTCGAGGTTGGTGGGCTTCACCGGCTTGGGGGTCGACCCGAGCGGGATGCCGAAGCCGGACGGCGCGTCCGCCGAGCCGTAGCTGACCCGCACCTCCGCGCCCTCGTCGACGAACTGCGGTGCCGCCTGGATCAGCAGCGTGCTGGCGACGGTGCCCTTCGTCCACACCTCGGTGACCGTCTCGCTGGGCTCGAGCCCGGCCACGACGGCGACCTGTGCCTGGCCGATCACCGTCTCCTGCTCGGTGCCCGGGTCGGCGTAGATGGTGACGTTCGTGGTCACTTCGGGGAACGCGGGGAGGAGGCTGCTCCAGTACCAGCGCAGCTGGACCGGGCCGTCGATCGCGCCGGTGAACGCACCCGACCAGTACGCCGCCAGCGGGCTGCCCGCGTCGCCACCCGGCGCCTTCGCCGCCTGGACGATCGGCGCGCCGCCGGCCGGCGGGGCCGTGCCGAAGGTGGCGGTCGGGGCGCCGGCCAGCTTGGCCACCTGGTCGGCCGGCGTGCCGGTGAAGTACTGGTCGACGTAGGTGATCGGCGTGCTCGAGCCCGCGGCGACGTACGGCGAAGCCACGTTGGCCTGGGGCTGGCCGGCCCCCGGGTGGGGGGGGTGGGCCCCCGACGCGGGGCCGAGCGAGGCGGCGGCCAGGGCGGAGCCCACGAGAGCGAGCACGGCGAGCGGGGTGGTGCGCGCGGACAGCCGCAACGGGGTCTCCGTCTTCAGGGGCGAGTTGGGCAGGAGTTCGTCCTGCGTCGTGACAAATCCTGCCTAGGAGCCGGCCTCCTGCTGCAGGCCGTACTTCGCGATGGCCTCCTCGACCACCTCGGTCTTGAGGTCGCCGCTGCGCGCGAGGGCGCTGAGCACGGCGACGGTGATGCTCTCCGCGTCGATGTGGAAGTGCCGGCGCAGCGCCGCGCGCGTGTCGCTGCGGCCGAAGCCGTCCGTGCCGAGCGAGCTGTAGTCGCCCGGCACCCATCGCTCGATCTGGTCGGGCACGGCCTTCATCCAGTCGCTGACCGCGACGACCGGCCCCGGTGCGTCGGCCAGGGCGGTCGCGACGTACGGCGTGCGCGCCCGCTCGCTCGGATGCAGCAGGTTCCACTCCTCGCAGGCCAGCCCGTCGCGGCGCAGCTCGGACCAGCTCGTGGCGCTCCACACGTCGGCGTGGACGTCCCAGTCGGCCTTGAGCAGCTGCTGCGCCTCCATCGCGAGGCGGACGGCGACACCGCTGGCCAGCACCTGCGCCCGGACCGGGCCGCCGCCGTTCTTCGCCTTCTTCTTCGGCAGTTCGGCGGCGGCGTACCGGTAGAGCCCGCGCAGGATCCCCTCCTGGAGCTTGGAAATGTCGGGCATCGCCGGCTGGACGTAGGTCTCGTTGTAGACGGTGAGGTAGCAGAAGACGTTCTCCGCGTCGGGCCCGTACATCCGCTCGAGCATCGACTTCACGATGACCGCGAGCTCGAAGGACCAGGCCGGGTCGTAGGCGACGCACGCCGGGTTGGTCGCGGCCAGCAGGAGCGAGTGCCCGTCCTGGTGCTGGAGCCCCTCGCCGTTCAGCGTCGTCCGGCCGGCCGTGGCGCCGACGAGGAAGCCCCGGGCCAGCTGGTCGGCGAACGCCCAGATCGAGTCACCGGTGCGCTGGAAGCCGAACATCGAGTAGAAGATGTAGATCGGCACCATGTGCTCGCTGTGCGTCGCGTACGACGACCCGGCAGCGACGGCCGACGCCATCGACCCGGCCTCGGTGATGCCCTCGTGCAGGATCTGGCCGGTCTCGCTCTCGACGTAGGAGAGCAGCAGGTCGCGGTCGACCGGCTCGTAGCGCTGGCCGTGCGGCGAGTAGATCTTCAGCGTCGGGAACAGCGAGTCCATGCCGAAGGTCCGTGCCTCGTCCGGGATGATCGGCACGATCCGCTGCCCGAACTTCTTGTCCTTCATCAGGTCCTTGAGCAGCCGGACGAAGGCCATCGTCGTCGCGACCGCCTGCTTGCCCGACCCGGCCAGCAGGTCGGCGTACGCGCTGTCCGCCGGCAGCGCGAGCGGCTTGGCGCGGACGACGCGCTTGGGCAGGAAGCCGCCGAGCGCCGCACGGCGCTCCTTCAGGTACTGGATCTCGTCGCTGTCCTCGCCCGGGTGGTAGTACGGCGGCAGCTCGCCTTCGAGGGCGGAGTCCGGGATGTCGAGGAAGAGCCGGTCGCGGAAGGTCTTGAGCTGCTCCTTCTGGAGCTTCTTCATCTGATGCGTGGCGTTGCGTGCCTCGAAGTCCGGGCCGAGCGTCCAGCCCTTGATGGTGTGCGCCAGGATCACCGTCGGCTGGCCCTCGTGCTCCACGGCGCTCTTGAAGGCGGCGTAGACCTTCCGGTAGTCGTGGCCGCCGCGGGAGAGCTTCGTGATGTCGTCGTCGGAGAGGTCCGCGACCAGGCGCCGCAGCCGCGGGTCCCCGCCGAAGAAGTGCTCGCGGATGTAGGCGCCGTCCTTGACCGAGTAGGTCTGGAACTGGCCGTCCGGCGTGATGTTCATCTGGTTGACCAGGACGCCGTCGACGTCGCGCGCGAGCAGCGGGTCCCACTCGCGGCCCCACACGACCTTGATGACGTTCCAGCCGGCGCCGCGGAAGTAGGCCTCGAGCTCCTGGATGATCTTGCCGTTGCCGCGCACCGGTCCGTCGAGGCGCTGCAGGTTGCAGTTGACGACGAAGGTCAGGTTGTCGAGCTCTTCGCGCGCGGCCACGCCGATCGCGCCCAGCGACTCGGGCTCGTCCATCTCGCCGTCGCCGAGGAAGCACCACACGCGCGAGCGGCTCGTGTCGCGGATGCGCCGGTTGAGCAGGTAGCGGTTGAACCGCGCCTGGTAGATGGCGGTGATGGCGCCGAGGCCCATCGAGACGGTGGGGAACTCCCAGAAGTCCGGCATGAGCCGCGGGTGCGGGTACGACGAGAGGCCGCCCGGCGTCGACTCCTGCCGGAACGCGTCCAGCTGGGCCTCGGCCAGCCGCCCCTCGAGGAAGGCCCGCGCGTAGATGCCGGGGGAGCCGTGGCCCTGGATGAAGATCTGGTCGCCGGACTCGCCGTTCTCCTTGCCGCGGAAGAAGTGGTTGAAGCCGATCTCGTAGAGGCTCGCGGCGCTCGCGTAGGTCGCGATATGGCCGCCGACCCCCAGGCCGGGCCGGTTGGCGCGGGAGACCATGACCGCCGCGTTCCACCGGATGTAGGCGCGCAGCCGGCGCTCGACGTGCTCGTCGCCGGGGAACCAGGGCTCGGCCTCGGCCGGGATGGTGTTGATGTAGTCGGTGCTGGTCAGCGAGGGGATGCCGACGGACTGGGCGCGGGCGCGCTCGAGGAGGCGGAGGAGGAGGTAGCGGGCGCGCGAGCGGCCTTCCTCGGCGATGACCGCGTCGAGGGACTCCAGCCACTCCGACGTCTCGGCCGGGTTGATGTCCGGCAGCTGGCTCGGCAGCCCGTCGGTGATGAGCGGTCTCGACTCGCCGGCCACGTCAGCTACCCCTTGTCCTAGTTAGTAGAGACAATCTTACTAACTGGCGGCCCCCGCTGTGCTGCCATGGTCGTCCCCGGGACTCCGGGCGGCAACCGGCCGGCGTACTTGCGTGGCGCCACCGGGCACGGTGGACTACATCCCTGACATCGCCGTACGACGAGGAGTTATCAGCGCGTGAGCGCCACTGCAGAGCCCGCGGAAGGCCAGCGGGGCCCAGCCGACCGGCTGGGGATCCAGCCGGGCATGCTCGTGCAGCAGGTGGGTGACGACGACGACGTCGACGTGGACCTGCTCGATGCGGTCCTCGAGCGGTGCGGCACGGAGCTCACCGACGACGACTCGGACGACGTGGTCGACGTGGTGCTGCTCTGGTGGCGTGAGGGCGACGGCGACCTGGTCGACGCCCTGATGGACGCGCGCACGCGGCTGGACTCGGCCGGGTCGATCTGGGTGCTCACGCCGAAGGCGGGGCGCCCCGACCACGTCGAGCCGAGCGACATCCTCGACGCCGCGCCCACGGCCGGCCTCACCCAGACCAGCACGATCAACGCGACGAAGGACTGGGCCGCGGCCCGCCTCGTCGTCCCCAAGGGCCAGCGGGCCACCCGAACGCGCGGATAGCGCCGTGTTCCGCCGGGGGGTCTCGCCGCTCGGACTGGCCGGCCTGGCGACACTGCTCGTGGCCGGCACGTTCGCCGGCGTCCAGCTGGTCCGCGACGCGTCCCCCGAGCCGGCCAGCCTGACCGGCGTCCTTCCGGGACTCGCCTCGCCGAGCCCCACGCCGTCGGTCGCGCCACCCGTGGTCAACCCGAAGCCGGCAGGCCGCGCCGTGCCGCCCGCGTCTCCGGCGCCGAAGCCCGCGGTGCGGATCGCGCCTCCGCGTGCGGACGCCGTGCTGCGCGGCCTGTCGGCGTGGATCGACGTCTACGACTACAGCTCGAGCACCCCGGTGGCCACCGCCGCGGGCCTGGTCGACATCGCCGCCGACCGCGGCGCCACCACCGTCTGGATCGAGCCGTCGCGCTACAAGACGGCCGACATCTGGGCGCCGGCCCAGCTCGGGGCGATGCTCGACCGCGCCGCGACGCGCGGCCTGCCGGTCGTGCTCTGGACGCTGCCCGGGTTCAAGGACCCGGCGGTCGACTACCGGCAGGGCATCGCCGCGGCGAACTTCCGCGGTCCGCGCGGCGGCAAGGCGGCCGCCGTCGCCCTCGACATCGAGGTCAGCACCAATGCCCCGCCCGCGCTGCGCACGCAGCGGCTGGTCGACCTCGCGCGGAAGCTGCGCAAGGCGCTGCCCGTCCCGCTCATCTCGATCACCCCCAACCCGGTCGGCATGACCCGCCACCCCGACTACTGGCCGGGCTTCCCCTGGCGCGAGCTGGCCGCGGAGTCGATCGGCATCGCCCCCATGGGCTACTGGTCGTTCAAGGGTGACGACCCGGCGCGCTACACACGCGCGGTGATCCAGGGCGTGCAGCAGCTGGTCGGCCGGTCGTCGTACCCGGTCCACCCGATCGGCGGCCTCGCGGAGGACACGACGCCCGCGGGCTACCGCGCGTTCTGCGCCGTGGCGCACGAGACCGGCGCGGTCGGGGCCGGCATCTACGACCTGCGGACCACGGCGTCGAGCGGCTGGACCGCTCTCGACGGGTGCCGCTCGCTCGGCAGCTAGGCTGCGCTCCATCCGCCCGTGACGAAAGGTTTCGCCATGCCCGCCGAGGTAGGCCAGCCCGCCCCCGACTTCACCCTCAAGGACCAGCAGGGCCAGGAGGTCACGCTGTCCGACTTCCGCGGCCAGAAGAACGTGGTGGTGCTCTTCCACCCGCACGCGTTCACCGCGAACTGCGAGGGCGAGCTCTGCAAGATCCAGGAGGAGCTGCCGCGGTTCCGCAGCGAGGACGTCGAGACGCTGGCCATCTCCATCGACTCGGTGTTCGTGCACCGGGTCTGGGGTGAGCAGCAGGGCTTCGACTTCCCCTTGCTCGCCGACTTCTGGCCGCACGGCGCGGTGGCGCAGGCCTACGGCTGCTTCGACGAGGTGGGGGGCCGCGCGATGCGCGCCACCTACATCGTCGACAAGGAGGGCATCGTGCGCTGGAAGGTCGTCAACAACATCCCGGACGTGCGTGACCACGAGGAGTACCTCAAGGTCCTCGCCGACCTGTAGCTCGGCCACAACGCGCCCATGCCCTGCTACCGGTGCCGACGCCGCCAGGACGACCCGGTCCGCGGGGCGTCGCCGTGGAAGCGCGGCGTGATCGCGGCGGAGCAGGTGCTGGTCTGCCCCGACTGCCAGCAGGTGCACGACTGGGTGGCCGACCTCGACCGCTGCCCGCAGTGCTCCTCGACCGCTCTGATCCGAGTGCTCGGCGTGACGAACTGCAAAGCGTGCGGCGCCGAGGACGTCGCCCCCGTCTCCGGCACAGCCAAAGCCGCAGCAACGGAGAACGACCAGGCCGCGCTGGCCGACGAGGTCAGTCGCGCTCTCGATCGGCTGCACGACACCTAGGCCGGTACCGTTACGCGACGGAACAGGGGCGTGTAGCTCAGCGGTACGAGCACTCGGCTTACACCCGAGCGGTCGCAGGTTCGATCCCTGCCGCGCCCACGATCGACGCTGGCTGCGTTGCTCGATCGCTTGGCTGCCTTCGCAGCCGGCGCTCCTCGCGCCTTGCCAGCCCCGACCGTGGCCGCGGCTCTGCCGCGCCCACCGTGAAATGTCGATCTTGAAGACTTATGCGCGCTGAGAGCGAATAACTCTTCAAGATCGGAAAACGGTGAGGTTGCTCTGTAGCCTTCGCCGCATGGGAGCGCGGGTAGGGGACTGGGTCGAGGCGCTCGAGGCGCGCTATCCGCGCGAGTGGGCGGAGGAGTGGGACGCCGTCGGGCTGGTCACCGGCGATCCCGACGCCCCCGCGGAGAAGGCGCACTTCGCGATCGACCCCACGGAGGAGACGCTCGACGAGGCGCTCGCCGCCGGCGCGACGCTGCTGGTCACGCACCACCCGCTGCTGCTCAAGGGCGTGCACGGCGTACCCATGACGTCGGCGAAGGGGCGGCTGGTCAGCCGGCTGGTCGAGCACAAGGTCGCGCTCTACGTCGCGCACACGAATGCCGACGTCGCGAATCCCGGCGTCTCCGACGCGCTCGCGTCCGCGCTGGGACTGGCCCTGGCCCGTCCGCTCGCCCCGGCCGATCCCGACGCCGCCCTGAAGCTCGTGACCTTCGTGCCGGGCGAGGCGGTCGGCCGGGTGGTCGACGCGCTCGACGCCGTCGGCGCGGGGGCGATCGGCGGCTACACGCGCTGCGCGTTCACGACCGAGGGCACGGGCACGTTCGTCGCCGGCGAGGGCACGTCGCCCACCGTGGGTCGGACCGGTGAGCTGACCTCTACGCCGGAGACGCGGGTCGAGATGGTCGTGCCGATCGAGCTGGCCCAGCGGGCGGTCGCCGCCCTGCGCGCCGCGCACCCCTACGAGGAGCCGGCCTACGACCTCTATCCGCTGCTGCTCACGAACAGCCGCGGCACCGGGCGCGTGGCCGAGCTGCCCGCCCCGGTCACGCTGCGGCTGTTCGTCGCGACCGTCGCCGAGGCGCTGCCGGGCACGGCCGCGGGGGTGCGGGTGGCCGGCGACCTCGACCGTCCGGTCCAGCGGGTCGCCGTCTGCGGGGGAGCGGGGGACAGCTACGTCGACAACGCCCTCGCGGCCGGGGCGGACGTCTACGTCACCGCCGACCTCCGCCACCACCCCGTCCGGGAAGGCGTGGAACGCGGCCTGGCGCTCATCGACGCCGGCCACTGGGCCTCGGAGTGGCCGTGGCTGCGCCGGGCGGCCGACGAGACGACGAGCGCGCTCTCCGCCGCAGGTCATACGGTGGCGGTCACGGTGTCGGACCTGGTCACCGACCCCTGGACCGGATCGCAGCCCGGAAGGCAGCCCGCGTGAACGCAGCTCCCGACGTACAGCAGCGACTGCTCGACCTCCAGGACGTCGACAGCGCGATCGACCGGCTGGCCCAGCGCCGGCGTACGTTGCCCGAGCTGGCCGAGATCGAGCGCCTCGAGACGCGGATCGCCGAGCTGAGCGACGAGGTGGTCCGCGCCGAGACCGAGCTGTCGGACATCTCGCGCGAGCAGCGCAAGGTCGAGAACGACGTCGACGTCGTCGTGACGCGCGTGACCCGCGACCAGCAGCGGCTGGACACCGGTGCGGTCACCTCGCCGAAGGAGCTGGAGAACCTCCAGCACGAGCTGCTCTCGCTGGCCAAGCGCAAGAGCGACCTCGAGGACGTCGTCCTCGAGCGCATGGAGGTCCGCGAAGGAGTCGAGAGCCGCCTTGCGGCGCTCAACACCGAGCTGTCGCAGGCGCGCGCCGACCTGCTGGCCAACGAGCAGCGCCGCGACGAGACGTTCGCGGAGATCGACGACGAGTCGGCGACGCACGTCTCGGCCCGCGTGAAGCTGGCCGAGGAGCTGGCCGGCCCGCTGCTCGACCTCTACGAGAAGGTCCGCGCCTCCAGCGGCGGCACCGGCGCCGCGCGGCTGAACCGCGGGCGCTGCGAGGGCTGTCACCTCCAGCTGAGCCCGATCGATCTCGACCACATGAAGAAGGCACCGGACGACGAGGTGTTCCGGTGCGAGGAGTGCCGCCGCATCCTGGTCCGTCCGCCGGCCGGCGCCGAGTAGTGGACCGCCCGTAGTGGGCCGACGGCTGCGGATCGAGGCGGACGGCGGCGCGCGCAACAACCCCGGTCCCGCGGGCTACGGCGCGGTCGTCCGCGACGCGGACAGCGGCGAGGTTCTTGCCGAGGTGGCCGCCGGCATCGGTACGGCGACCAACAACGTCGCCGAGTACCGCGGCCTGATCGCCGGCCTCGAGGCCGCCTCGGCCGTCGCCGACGTCGAGTCGGTCGAGGTGCGGATGGACTCGCTGCTCGTCGTGCAGCAGATGAGCGGCCGCTGGAAGGTGAAGCACCCCGGTCTGCAACCGCTGCACGCCGAGGCGAAGGTGCTGGTCGAGCAGTTCCCGCGCGTGCGGTTCACGCACATCGCGCGCGAGCTCAACGGCCATGCCGACCGCTTGGCCAACGAGGCGATGGACGCCGCCGCCCGCGGCGAGGTCTGGCAGCTGCGCGGCACGAAGGTGGCGCCGGATGCGGCTGCGGAGTCCGCCGAGGAGCAGCTTCGGCAGCCGCCGAATCGGCTGTCCGGATGGATGGCCGCCCCGGCGCCGCCGACCACGACGTGGCTGCTGCGGCACGGGCAGACCGCCCTGTCCGTCGACAAGCGGTTCAGCGGTCTCGGCGACCCGGAGCTCAGCGAGACCGGCCGCGCACAGGCCGCGGCCGCGGCGGGGCGGCTCGCGCGCCGGCATGCGGTCGACCCGATCGCCGCGATCTACAGCTCACCGTTGCAGCGCGCGCAGGCGACGGCCGAGGCGGTCGGCGAGCTGATCGGCGTACCGGTGAAGCTCGAGGAACGGCTACGGGAGACCGACTTCGGCGCGTGGGAGGGCTACACGTTCGGCGAGGTCCGCACGCAGTGGCCGGACGAGCTCTCCGCGTGGCTGGCCGACCCGGCCGTGCCGCCGCCCGACGGCGAGTCGTTCGTCGACACGATGAAGCGCGTCCTCGCCGCGCGCGCCGACCTGGTCGCCGCGCATCCCGCCGAGACGATCCTGCTGGTCAGCCACGTGACGCCGATCAAGACGCTGCTGCGCCATGCGCTCGAGGCGCCCGCGACCGTCCTCTACCGCCTGCACCTCGACCTCGCATCGCTCTGCCACATCGAGTGGTTCGCCGACTCGGTCGCCGTCGTGCGCACCGTCAACGACACGGGACACCTGGAAGCGCCCGAGGAGTAGCGCAGAACGTCGCGGCTGTGGATGCTTCCCTGTGTGACGACACCGCAGAACGGCGAGTGGTACCTCGCGAGCGACGGCCGGTGGTACTGCTGGCCCGACCCCACTCCGCACGACGGTCCGCCGGGCGCGCCGCAGGTGCCCCCGCCCCCGCCGGCACCCCCGACGCCGCCGGCGCCCGAGTACCCGTCGTGGCTGTCGCAGCCGCCGGTGGCGCAGGAGCAGTCGACGCCGTTCACGCCGGTCGGCGCACCGCTGCCCGGCTGGGTGCCACCCTCGACCCCGTACAGCCCACAGGCCGGCCGCGGCGTGTCGACCGCGACGCCGTGGCCGGCGTACGGACTGCTGGGCTTCGGTGCGCTCCTGCTGATCAGCGTCTTTCTGCCCTGGGTGAGCATCGACCTCGGCGTGTTCGGCCAGAGTGAGAACGGCTTCGGCGACGGCTTCAACGGGATCATCGTCGCGATCGGCGGCGGGCTCGCGATCATGAGCGGCGTCGGCTGGCTCAACGGCCGGCGCGAGGCGAGCGTCGGCTGGGGCGCGGCGTTCAGCGGCCTGATCGACGTGTTCTGCACGTTCGAGGACCTGCTGGACGTGCGCGGCGCGGCGGGCGAGGCGCGCGACGCGTTCAACTCGGTCGGCGCCGAGGTGCCCACCGAGATCGCGGGCGACTTCAACGAGCTGCTCAACTCGGTCGTGAAGGTGGGGGCGGGCCTCTACGTCGCCATCATCGCGGCGGTCGGGATCGTCGCCTGCGCGGTCTGGCTGGCCCTCACCACGAAGGACTCCTGAGTCGGCGGGTAGTCGGCGTACCATCGTCGACGGCGGATGAGTCGACCGGACGGTCGCGTCAGCGGGGTCACACCCGTTGCCGAGGAAAGTCCGGGCTCCACAGGGCAGGGTGCTGGCTAACGGCCAGCCGGGGTGACCCGCGGGACAGTGCCACAGAGAACAGACCGCCGTCGCCGCGAGGCGGCGGTAAGGGTGAAACGGTGCGGTAAGAGCGCACCAGCACCCCGGGTGACCGGGGTGGCTAGGCAAACCCCACCCGGAGCAAGGTCAGAAGGCGGCTCGCAAGAGCTGCTGCGGAGGCGTTCGAGGGCGGCCCGCCCGAGCCTCCGGGTAGACCGCACGAGCGTGCCGGCAACGGTACGTCGAGAGGGATGGCCGTCCCCTCACCGGTCGCAAGACCGGCGAGGGACAGAACCCGGCTTACAGGTCGGCTCATCCGCCGCCTAAACTGCGACAAAAGCAATGCCCACCGGCCCAGGGGGTGGCATGGCTCGACGCTCGCGTGCCGCCCTCCTGCTGGCTGTCGTCCTCGCCGCGGTCACCACGTCCGCCGTCTCCGCCGCGCCGACGCCGTGCGGGCCCGGTGGTCGTACCGAGGACGCCGGCGGGGGCTGGCTCGCGCTGCAGCCGCAGTTCCCCTCCGGCCCGCCGGCGGTGCTGCACATGGCGGCGCCCGCGTTCGACCCCGACCTGCTCTACGCCAGCAACGGCGTGCAGGTGATGCGCACGCTCGACGCCGGCTGCAGCTGGACGGTCGTCCTGACCGCCGCAGAGTTCGCGCCCAACGCGACCGAGCCGGGCGCAGTCGCCGTCACGTCGCTGAGTGCGCCGAGCTCGGCGAACAGCTCCGACTTCCTCTACGTCGGCATGAACGCCGTGGTCGCCGGCGTGGGGCAGCCGTTGGTCGCGGGCAGCGGCGACCAGGGCAAGAGCTGGACCACGCGCGGCAGCGGCGGCCTGCCGGCCATCGGCTCGGTCCGCGAGGTCAGCGGCAGCCCGGGCACGCCGACCACCGCCTACGCCGTCATCGACGGCCCGATCGCGGGCACCGCTCTCACGAGCGCGGTCTACGTCAGCAGCGACACCGGTGCGACCTGGACGCAGCGCACGGACCCGGCGGCCACCTTCGGGGTGCGTGACGTCCGTGCGCATCCCACGCGCGCCAACGAGCTGTTCGGCCTGACGGCGAACGGACAGCTCCAGCACAGCAGTGACGGCGGCCGCACCTTCGCCAACGCCGGCACGGGCAGCGTCGGTGCCTACGACGTGGCGGTCGGCGGTGGCGGCATCCGCATCGTGCTCGGCGAACCCGACCAGCAACGCGTGCAGCTCAGTGACGACGAGGGCGAGACCTGGCGCAGCTACCTCGCGGAGATCGCCCCCCGCGACATCGCCGTCGCTCCGTTGCAGGAAGTCGTGGCCCTGTCCGACGGCGCCACCGTGATGCTCGACTCGCTCGGCGCCCGTCGCGCGCGGATCACCCCGACCTGGCCCGCACCGGCGCGACTGGACATCTCCGCGCCGACCTCCGCCGGGTTCGCGGTCACCGGCCTCTCCCGCGGCGCGGTGCTGCGGCTGACCGCCACCCTCGACCTCGACATCGTGCCGGTGAAGCTGACGCCGATCCGGCTGCTGCCGTTCCGCTCGCCGCACCAGTTCCCCTCGACGCTGGTGCCCGACCAGTCGCGCGTCGTGCTGCCCGAGGGCACGACGGCGCTGGTGCCGACCCGGCTGCTGCTCCCGCGCACGCCGACGCCGCTCGACGTCATGTTCCTGCTCGACACGACCGGCAGCATGTCGAGCGTCATCGACGCCCTGCGCCAGGAAGTCGCCCGGATCGCCGACGCGCTCAACCGCAGCGGTCTCGACGTGCGCGTCGGCCTGGGCTCGTTCCGGGACTACGCCCCGCCGTACGGCGGCGGCTCGTCCGGAGACCACGCGTACCGGCTGGACCGGCGGATCGGCGTGGTCAACGAGGAGCTGCGTGCCGCCATCGACGGGCTCGGCGCGGGCGGCGGTGGCGACGGTCCCGAGTCGGCGCTGACCGCGTTGTTCCAGTCGACGACCGGTGCGGGCGAGGTGCGCGACGACACCGTGCTGGTCGCCCCCGGGCAGCAGGCGGGGTACCGCGCGAGAGGGCAGCGCCTGGTCATCCTGTCGACGGACATCGAGTTCCACGAACCGACGGACGAGATGTACGACGAGGAGTCGGGAGAGTTCGTCCCCGGCTACCCCGGTCCGTCGTTCGCGCAGACGATCGCGGCCCTCGTGCGGGCCCGCGTCCATCAGGTCGGACTCTCCGCCGGCGGGACGGCGACCGAGGACCTGCGGACGGTGGCCGCAGGCACCCGGACGTTCGCGCCGCGCGGCGGCGTCGACTGCGACGGCGACGGGCGGATCGATCTCTCCGCCGGCGACCCGCTGGTCTGCGATCTCGGCGCCGACGTGAACGCCGGCGGCACCGTCACCGTCGGCGGCGTGCCCACGCCGCAGAGCGAGTCCCGAGTCGCGCTCACCGACGCCGTCGTCGGGCTGGCGCAGGCGCTCGCCGACTACCAGCTCGTCGCGATGCAGGTCCTGTCCGGGCAGCACATCGCGCGGGTCGTGTCCGGCGCGCACCCGGCGGTCAACCTGCGCGCGGACAACGAGCTGGCCTTCACGCTCGCCGTGACCGGCCCGCGGCTGGGTGCGACCACGGCGTACCCGGTGCTGCTCGGCGCGCGTGCCGCCGGCAACCTGGTCGCGCGGGCCGGACTCGAGGTGGTGTGCACGACCGGTCCGGCTCCCGACCTGGCCGACACGGCGCCGCGTGCCGCCGCCGCGGCCGCACCCCCGCCGCCCCCGCAGCCGGCGCCCAACCCGAATCCCAACCCGAACCCGAACCCGAATCCCAACCCGAACCCGAACGTGAACTTCGGCATGGCCTACGAGCAGCAGGAGCAGATGCAGATCGCCCTCGCGGGAGCCGACCTCTCCCAGCGCGAGGTCAGCGAGCTGGCGATGAGCGACCACCGCACCCGGCGTCGCAAGGAGCAGGTCTTCGTGCTGTGCGCGCTGGCGATGAGTGCCACCGCCGGCGCCGCCGCGTTGTCACGGCAGCGCGTCCGGACCGCCCGGGTGGAGCAGACCCGCTAGGCGAAGGTGAAGACGTACTTCACGGTGGCCGTCGGGCCGCCGAGGAAGTTGCACGCCGCGATGGTCACCGTGGTCGGAGACTTGATCTTGAACTTGATGTGCTCCGGCCGGTCCGGCGCCTCGGTGATGTCCTGGTCGGAGTCGGCCAGGTTCTTGCCCGCCTTGTTGCGCAGGCCGAGGGCCCAGTCGCCCTGGAAGCCGGTCAGCCAGATCTCGATCGTGCCGGCGGCCGGCACCTTGAACGGCGTGAGGTGCTGTGCCTGGGGCACCGTGCCGTTGCAGTTGGCACCGTTGGGGTTTGCCGGGTTGTTGGCGCCGAGGATCGGCGTCGGGTCCGGCGGGAACGCGGACGCCTCGTAGGTCTTCGTGATCGGCTTCGGCTTCTTCTTCGGGGCGGCCAGTGCCGGTCCGGCGACGGACGCGCCGACGATGACGCCGGCCAGGGTGAGAGCGGTCACGCTGCGGGGAGACATCGGCTGGGCCTTTCGAAGCGGGGGAGGTCCACCAGTTCCTTCGCCCCGATGCCCCCGGATCCTTCTCGCTCGTGGGTGAGAACGGCCGCCGCGGGGGGATTTGCACCGTGATGCGGCCTTGGCCGTGCCGCGAACTCCTCTAGGCTTCCCGCAGAACGCCGATCGGAGGAGCGGAGGTCGCGTGCCCCTGCGAGTGAGCAGCTACGTCGAAGGCGGTCACGCGGTGCTGCGCGTGGCCGGCCAGCTGGACCTGCAGAGCGTCCCGGCCCTGCGCACCGCGCTGGTCGAGCTGGTCGACGGCGCGCACCCCCAGGTGATCGTCGACCTGACCGAGCTCACCTTCATCGACTCCACCGGCTTGGGCGTGCTCGCCGCGGCCACCAGGCGGGCCCAGGCCAACGGCGCGCGCCTGTGCGTCAGCGGCGCGCAGGAGCGGGTCTCGGCGCTCATCCGGCGTACCGGGCTCGAGCGCTACCTCCCGCTGTACGCCGACGTCGACACGGCGATCCGCGAGGGCGGCGCCGAGGGCAGCTCCGGAGCCACCTAGACTCGGGGCCCATGGCCCTCGACACACCCACCTCCCAGCCCGCTGCGCCGGCGCAGACGCAGAGCCACGGCACCGTGCTGGCCGCCGTGGCCGTGGGATTCGTCCTGCTGCTCACCCTGTTCTGGGCCATGACCCGCGGCGTGGGTCCGTTCACCGCGGAGATCCGCAGTGCCGTCGAGACGGCCGGCACGATGACCGCCGAGGTCACCGTCCGCAACGGCGGGGAGAAGTCCGGTCGGGCCAACTGCGACCTCCAGCTGGTCGACGCGGACGGCGCGCGCCGCTCGCGCGGCCACCGGTTCCTCACGCCGAAGATCGAGCCCGGACGCAGCCTGACCCAGACGCTCAGGTTCCCGGTCGACCCGGGGACGCGCGCGACCGCGATCAGCTGCTGACGTCGTCGCCCTCGACGGGTTCGTCCTCCGGGGGCTTGCGTCCCGCGCGCAGCAGCAGCACGGCGATGCCCAGCGGCACGAGGACCGACAGCGTCTCCGGGATGCCGCCGCCGTGCGCCAGGAGGGTGTTCATCAGGCGCTCATCATGCCTGTGCGACGATCGCTGACATGCCCCGGCGGAAGTCCGTACTGCTCGTCCTCCTCGCCGGGATCGCGCTCGGCAGCCCGGCAGCGGCGCACACCCCGGCCCGGGTGGAGATCGTCGCGCCCGCCGAGGGGGCGACCATCACGAGCTCGCGCCTCACGGTCGAGATCCGCGCGGTCGGCGGCACCAGTCCGGCCGACTTCCGCCTCTTCCTGAACGGCCAGCCGATCGACACGACCGGCAGCCCGGACCCGAAGTCGCTCTTCCTCGACTTCCGCGTCGCGTCGGGGGAGAGCCGGGAGGTCCCGGTCCGGGTGCTCGTCACGGGCGCGCACGAGCTGCGCGTCCGCTACAAGGCCGACCAGGGCCACGAGCCCCCTGATGTCGTGCGCCACTTCCGCTTCACTGCCTCGTCGGCCCCCCAGACGACCGATCCCTCGGGACCGGTCGGCGGGGATGACGTCATCACCGACAGCAACGGGGCGGTGGCAGTGGTGATCTGGGTCATCGGCCTTGCGGCACTTGCGGCACTGCTCGTCTTCGGGGGACGCGCGCTGCGGCGTCGCCACTAGGTGTCGGTCTAGCGCCAGCCCATGGGGGGGCGCTGCTCGGCGCTGCCCTGCAGCCGGTCGAGGAGGATGCCGAGCCGCGTGCGCATCGACCGCTGACGTCGGCTGCGCAGCGTCGGCGCGGTCTGGCTCACGACGTGCTGCACGACGTCGAGGAACGGCGTGCCGTCCTGCTGCGGCACGGTGAGCGACTCGTTGGCGATGCCGCGCAGGTCGGTGTCGCCGGACTCGATGGCCATGACGAGCGCTCCGGTACGCCGGGCGTCGTCGAGGCGGTCCAGCAGCCGTTCGGGTGTCGCCGTCGGCGCGACGACGAGGAGCGTCTCGCGCTTGCGCACGTCCTCGAGCCGTTCCATGCCGATGGCCAGGTGCGGCGGCGCGCCGTCCGGGACCGACCAGCGCACGAGCAGCGGCGACATCTCCGGCCGCTCGGCCCACTCCGCCTCGTCGGTGAGGTGCGCGGCGAAGTGCCACGGCTCGTCCTCGGGCGTCCCCACCAGGAGCAGCCCGCCGGGTTCCTGCGGCGCGGCGCCGAGTGCCGCGGAGAAGTCCATGACGTCGTCGTCGAGACGCGTGCCCTCGAATATCGCGCGGTAGAGCGCGACCTGGTCGGGGTTCACGCCGTCATCACGCCCCCATCATGCTCCCGCGGCGGCCGGGACGCGGGCCCTGCCGCGACGACCGGTCACGGCGAAGACCAGCCCGAACAGGGTCGCGCCGACCAGCACGATGGCCGCACCCGACGACACGTCGAGGTGGTAGCTGAGCACCATCCCGACGAACCCGCAGCCGGCGCCGATCGCACTGGACAGCCAGAGCATCCGCGCGAAGCTGTCGGTCAGCATCCGCGCGATCACCGGCGGGATGACCAGGATCGCGGCGATGAGGATCACCCCGATCACCTTCATCGTCACGAGGATCGCCACCGCCAGCATGAGCATGAGCAGCGCGTCGACCCGCGCGGTCTTGATGCCGGACGCCTCGGCGACCTCGGGGTCGAACGTCGTGAACAGCAGCGGCCGGTAGTAGGCGGCCACGACCAGCACGGTGACGAAGGTGACGCCGGCGACCACGAGCAGGTCGGTACGCGAGACGCCGAGGATGCTGCCGAACAGCACGGCGTCGATGCTCTTGCCGGCCGAGCCGAAGCGGTTGAGCAGCACCAGGCCGAGGGCGAACGACGCCGTCGTGATGACGCCGATCGCGGCGTCGGCGCCGATGACACGGCGCCGGGTCACGCCGCCGATGAGCAGTGCGCTGGCCAGGCCCCAGACGCCGGCGCCGACGTAGAAGTTCACCGAGAGCACGGCGCTCGCCGCGGCCCCGCCGAAGATGGCGTGCGACAGGCCGTGCCCGATGTAGCTCATGCCGCGCAGCGTCACGTAGACGCCGATCAGACCGCAGAGCGCGCCGGCCAGGGTGGCGACCGCGAGCCCGTGCCGGAAGAACTCGAACTGGAACGGCTCGAGAAAGGCCGTCATGTTCCGCCCCGTCTCATGACGCGCTCTTCCTCAGGCGCCGCACGTTGTCCTCGGCGTCGACGACGACGCGCAGGCCACCGTGCTCGAGGACGTCCATCGGCGCGCCGTACGTCGCCTCGAGCACCTCGGGGGTCAGCACGTCACGGGGGCTGCCGGCGGCGACGACAGAGGTGTTCAGGCAGACGATCGACGGCAGGTGCGCGGCCACGCCGTTGATGTCGTGCGTCGTCAGCAGGATCGCCAGGCCGCTGTCGTTGAGGTCGCCGAGCAGGTGCAGCACGTCGTGGCGCGTGCGGAAGTCCACACCGGATGTCGGCTCGTCCATGAGCAGCAGCTCGGGCTCGCCGAGCAGCGCGCGCGCCACGAAGACGCGCTGCTGCTGCCCGCCGGACAGCTCGCGGATGTGGCGCCCGGCCAGCTCGGCGATGCCCAGCCGCTCGAGCACGTCGGCGGCTGCGCGGCGCTCCTCGGCGCTCGCCCACGGCCGGCGTCGCGACCCGGTGCGGGCCATGAGGACGGTCTCGGCGACGGTCACCGGGAAGCTCCAGTTCACCGTCTCCACCTGCGGGACGTAGCCCACACGCAGTCCGGGCCGCCGCCACACATCGCCCTCCGACGGGCGCTGCGTGCCGAGCACGACGCGCAGCAGCGTCGTCTTGCCCGAGCCGGACGGACCGACCACGCCGATGAACCCACCCCGGCCGATCGCCAGCGATGCGGCCCGCAGCACGTCCGGTCCGTCGTACCGGCAGGTGACGTCGTCGAGGCGGATCAGGTCGTCGGTCACTGCGGGTAGCTCACCCCCGCGCGGGCGGGTTCCGAGAGGTCGCCGAGGGCGCGCAGCGCCTGCGGGTCGCCGCCGAGGCTCGAGACCATCGTCACGAAGTCGAAGCGCATCAGGCCAAGCCAGGAATGGTCGGGGTCGCCCGGTCGCCCCGGCAGGTCGTCGTCGCGCAGGACGTCGACGTAGCTCACCTTCGCCTCACGACCGATCTGCGCGAGCACCGGGCTCGGGAACACCTCGCTGCCGAAGATGGCCGGCAGGCCCTCGTCGCGCACCTGCCGGATCAGCGCCGCGACGTCGCGCGGGCTCGGCTCCTCGAACGAGCTCGGCTGGATCGCGCCGACGACGCGCCAGCCGTAGTGCCGCGCGAAGTACGCGTACGCGTCGTGGTAGGTCAGCAGCGCGCGGTGGCGCGGCGGCACGGTCGCGGTCGCCGTCCTCATGGCGGTGTCGAGCGCTCGCACGCGCGCCGCGAACGCGGCGAGGTTCGCGCGGTAGCCGTCGGCGTGGGCGGGGTCGCGGCGTACGGCGACGTCGGCGATGACCTCGGCGTAGCGCAGCGCCAGGGGCGGGCTGGTCCACAGGTGCGGGTTGGGCTGTCCGCCGTCCTCGGGGAAGGAGAAGTCGTAGAGGTAGTCCGCGGGCGTGATGGTGCGCTCGCCGAGGGAGACCAGCTCGGCGCCGTCGCGCAGGTTGTCGCGCGCGAGGTCCGCGATCGGCTCCTCGAGACCGAGCCCGTTCACGAGGACGACGTCCGCGCGGCTCAGCGCGCGGGCAGCGCTCGGCGGTGGCTCGAACGTGTGCGAGTTCGTGCCTTCCGGCACGAGACCGGTCACGTCGGCGAGGCCGCCGACCACCTCGGCCGCGATGCTCGTGATCGGTGCGACCGTCGTCACGACCCGGAGCCGGTCGTCGGCCGGCGAGGCGGCGCCCGTGGAGCAGCCGGCGCACAGCCACGCCGCGGCCAGGAGACCGGGGACGACCTTGACGGGGAGCACGCCTCACCGTAACCCGACCTGCAGGTTGTTGCGACCTGGAAGCGATAAGCCCGCGTCGTGCGCTACCGTGCGCGCGTGGCGGACGACCGGCTCGAGCGGATCCTGGCGCTGCTGCGCGAGCGGGGCGGCCGGGCGACGACGCCCCGGCGGCTGATCATCCGGCAGCTGCTGGCGGCCGCGGACCATGTCACCGCGGAGGAGCTGGCCACCCGCGTGCAGGCCGAGCATCCCGACGTGCACCTGTCCACGGTCTACCGCTGCCTGGAGGACCTCGAGGGCGCGGGGGTCGTCGAGCACGTGCATCTCGGACACGGCCCGGCGGTCTACCACCTCGTCGAGGACGAGACGCACCGGCACCTGGTCTGCGACTCCTGCGGACGCGTCGAGGAGATCGCCTCAGCGGTGTTCGACGACCTGGCCCGGCGACTGCGCGGCGAGTTCGGCTTCGAGCTGGACCCCGGGCACTTCGCGGTCGGCGGCCGGTGCCGCGACTGCGCTGCGAAGCAGGACTAGATAGGTCCGCCGGTCGGCAGGCCGCCGCCCGTGGGCTCCTGCGACGACGACGGCGACGAGCTCGGCGACTTCGACGGGGCCGGGCTCGGCTTCGGGCTCGGCTTCGGCGACGGCTTCGTGGTCTTCGAGGGCGCGGGCGACGGCGCGGCGCTCTTGTCCGGCGCGGGTCGCTGCGAGGGGGCGTCGACGAACGGCGCCACGGTCTGCGCGACGTTCGGCGGCAGTGCGGGCTTGAGCCGGCGCAGCAGGACGCGCGACGCGCGCAGTACGCCGCTGAGCTCGGAGTGCTTGCCGACCAGGGCCTGTTCGGCGAGCAGCAGGTTGGCCAGCTTCGTCGCGACGACGGGGTCGTCGGAGGCCTCGCTGTTCATGAGGTCCTGGATCGTCGCGTGCAGGTCCTTCGCCGCTTCGACGGCACCGGCCGGCGAGCTGGCGGCCGAGGCGATGTGCTGTGCCAGCACGCCGAGCTGGCGGTCGGCGTTGGCCAGCGCGACGTTCTGCGCGGACACGGTCGAGAGCGAGTCGCGGCCGGTCTGCATGAGCGTGCCGCCGCCGACCAGCCCGAGGACGAGTGCGGCGGCGGTGACGAGGCGGACGCGGAGGCTGCGCGTGCGCGACTCGTGAGAGCGCGCGTCGGCGACCGCCGCGTCGGCCAGCCGGTCGAGGACGCGGTCCTGGAAGGAGGCCAGCTCGGCGATGTTGCCGTCGACCATGTCGCCGACGAGCTCGTTCTGCTCGGCGTCGACCGCCGCGGCGGCGATGATCATGTCGGTCTCGAGGGCGAGCCGGAAGTCGGCAACCTCGCGCAGGACGTCGGAGACGGGAACGCCGGCGTCGCGAGCGAGATCGGCGATCCGCTCGTCGCCGCTGGGGTTGCGTCGCGCGCGCACTGGACCTCCGCCCGCACCTCGTGGTTCCCGGCTGATGTTGCGAGTGTTCGCCGTGCTGCGAACCACTCCTGCCCTGTTGTCCGCAAACTTAGCCCGGGGATTCGTCCCGAGAAGCCGGTTTCTCACGATCAGGAGAAGATGACCGCATGACCCCCGACCCGGCCCGCGCGCAGCGGCTCGGCCTGCTCGTGGTGGGCCACGGCTCGCGCCGGCCGGAGGCCAACGCGGTGCTGCGCGAGCTGGCCGCGGCGGTGGCCCGGCGGGCCCGGGCGGTGCACGCCGTACGGCCGGCGTACCTGGAGCTGGAGTCGCCGACTGTCGGGGAGGGGTACGCCGCGCTGGTCGCCGACGGCTGCGACCACATTGTGGTCCATCCATACTTTCTCTACCCCGGCAACCACAGCACCACCGACATCCCCGCCGCGCGCGCCGCGGCGCAGGCCACGCACCCGGAGGTGGGCTGGACGATGACCGAGCCGCTGAGCCTGGACGACCGGCTGGTCGACCTGGTCCTCGACCGCGTGGCCGCGACCGGCGCCACAACCGGCGTCGCCACCGGCTCCGGGCCCGACGTGGCGGCGCCGGAATGACAGCGCCGCAGTCCGTCGCCGTCCTGGGCGGCACCGGTCCGCTGGGCAAGGGCCTGGGGCTGCGCTTCGCGGTCGCCGGGCACCGGGTGGTCCTCGGTTCCCGCGACGCGGCCCGGGCGGCGGACGCCGCGGCCGAGCTGCACGCCCTGCGCCCGCGCAGCACCCTCGACCTGACCGGCGCGTCCAACGAGGAGGCCGCCGCCGGCTGCCAGGTGGTCGTCGTGGCCGTCCCCTACGACGGGCACCGCGAGCTGCTCGCCGCCCTGGCCCCGTCGCTGGACGGCAAGGTGGTGGTGGACTGCGTGAACCCCATGGCCTTCGACAAGGCCGGCGCGGTGCCGATCGAGGTGCCGGAGGGCAGCGCGGGGGAGCAGGCCGCCGCGGTCCTGCCGGGCAGCCGGGTCGTCTCGGCGTTCCACGACGTGTCCGCGCGCCGGCTGCTCGGCACCAACACCAGCGTCAGCACCGACGTCCTCGTCTGCGGTGACGACGCGGCGGCGAAAGAGCTGGTCATCGCCCTGGCCGGCGAGATCCGTGGAATGCGGGGAATCGACGCGGGGCCGTTGCGGCTTTCCCGTCAGCTGGAGGCGCTGACCACCGTTCTCATCGCGATCAACCGCATCTACAAGACGCATTCCGGAGTTCGCATCACCGGCATTTGAGAATTGCGCCTAGTGGTATTCGTGCTCCGGTCCCGGATACACGCCGTCGCCGACCTCGGTCGCGAATTCCTGGGCGGCTTTCGTGAGCATTCCGCGCAGGTCGGCGTAGCGCTTCACGAAGCGCGGTCCGGGTTCCGGGGTCAGCCCCATGAGGTCCTGCCAGACGAGGACCTGGGCGTCGCAGCCCGGGCCCGCGCCGATGCCGACCGTCGGGATGGCCAGCGCGGTAGTCACCCGGGCGGCCAGCTCGGCCGGGACGCACTCGAGCACGACCGCGAAGGCGCCGGCCTCCTGGAGCGACTTGGCGTCGGCCAGCAGCCGCTCGCCCGCCTCGCCCCGCCCCTGCACGCGGAACCCGCCGAACGCGTTCACGCTCTGCGGCGTCAGCCCGAGGTGCGCCATGACCGGTACGCCGGCCGCGGCGATCGCCTCGACCTGCGGCAGCACCCGCTCGCCGCCCTCGAGCTTGACCGCCTGTGCGCGGCCCTCCTTCACGAACCGGGCCGCGCTGTCCAGAGCCTGGCTCGGGCCGGCCTGGTAGGAGCCGAACGGCAGGTCGCCGACGACGAGCGCCCGCCGGGTCGCCCGCGTGACCGCGCGCACCAGCGGCACCATCTCGTCCATCGTGACCGGCAGGGTCGTGTCGTGGCCGTACACGAGCATCGCAGCGGAGTCGCCGACCAGCAGGACCGGGATGCCGGCCTGGTCGAGCACGCCGGCGGTCAGCGCGTCGTACGCCGTGATCATGGGCCAGCGCTCGCCGCGCGCCTTCGCCTGCTGGAGGTCCAGCACTGTTACGCGCTTGTCGGCGAGCCCGCCGTAGAGGGTGCTCATGGGGCACCACAGCCTTTCGAATCCTCGAGTCGCCCGGCAGGCGTACCCGTGACGGGGAGAAGCGTGCCACGCCGGAGGCCCCGCGTGAAGACCCTCAAGGAATCGGCCGGTCTGAGCACAAAGTCTCTACCTGAGGGTGAGACTAAGAGTCGGTGAATCGGTTGGTAATCGGCAGCCGCCGGTCGCGGCCGAACGCGCGCTCGGTGATCTTCGGGCCGGGCGGGTACTGCCGCCGCTTGTACTCCGCCAGGTCGACCAGCCGGATGACCCGGTCCACCACGGCCGGCTCGAAGCCCCGGGCGACGATCGCGTCGCGGCCCAGCTCGTCCTCGACGTAGGCCTCGAGCACGGCGTCGAGCACGTCGTACGGCGGGAGCCGGTCCTCGTCGAGCTGGCCCGGAGCCAGCTCGGCGGACGGCGGCTTCGTGATCGACCGCTCCGGGATGGGCGCCACGGCCCCGTCGGCCACGGCCTGCGCGTTGCGCCACCGGGCGAGCGCCCAGACCGTCGTCTTGGGCACGTCCTTGATCACGGCGAAGCCGCCGGCCGAGTCCCCGTAGAGCGTGGAGAAGCCGGTCGCGAGCTCGCTCTTGTTGCCGGTCGTGAGCACGAGGTGCCCGTGCTCGTTCGACAGCGCCATGAGCAGCGTCCCGCGCACGCGGGCCTGCAGGTTCTCGGCGGCCACCCCGTGCAGCCCGCCGGCCTCCGCCAGCGCCGCCTGGTACGCCGCCACCATCGGCTCGATCGGCACGACGCGGTGCCGCAGTCCCTGCCGGGCGGCCAGCTCCGCCGCGTCCTCGAGGCTGTGCTCGGAGGAGTACGCCGACGGCATCGCCACGGTCCAGACGGCCTCCGGGCCCAGCGCGTCGGCGGCGATCGTCGCCACGAGCGCCGAGTCGATGCCGCCGGACAGGCCCAGGACCACGCTCGCGAAGCCGTTCTTGAGCACGTAGTCGCGGGTTCCGGACACGAGCGCGCCCCACACCTCGGCGCACTCGTCGAGCTCCTCGGCGACCTCCCCGACCGCGCGGTCCGGACCGCCCGACCAGTCCCACAGGAGCAGGTGCTCCTCGAAGCGCGGGGCCCGCGCGAGCACGGTCCCGTCCGGCGTGACGACCGTCGAGTCGCCGTCGAAGACCAGCTCGTCCTGCCCTCCGACGGTGTTCACGTACGCGAGCACGGCTCCCGACTCCGCGGCCCGCCGGGCCACCAGCTCCCGGCGTACGTCCCGCTTGCCCCGCTCGTACGGCGACCCGTTGAGCACGAGCACGAGCTCGGCGCCGGCGGCGGCGGAGTCGGTGACCGGTCCCGGCTGCCAGAGGTCCTCGCAGATGGTCACCCCCACGCGGACGCCCGCGACCTCGACGACGGTCGGCTGATCGCCGGGCGTGAAGTAGCGCCGCTCGTCGAAGACGCCGTAGTTGGGCAGGTGGTGCTTGAAGTAGCGGGCCACGACCGCCCCGCCCCGGAGCACCGCCGCGGCGTTGCGCAGGCCCCCGTCGTCGTCGCAGTAGCCGACCACGACGACCGGCCCATCAGGGCTCTGACCTGCGAGAACGGCGAGCTCGTCGAGGTTCGCGCGGACGAAGGAGTCGCGGTGGACCAGGTCCTCGGGCGGGTAGCCGGTGAGCGTCATCTCCGGGAAGACGACCAGCTGCGCGCCCGCCTCCGCCGCCCGCTTCGTCCACTCCCGCACGAGCGCGGCGTTGCCCGGGATGTCGCCGACCGTGAGGTCGACCTGCGCGAGCGCGATCCGGAGCACGCGTCGAGCCTACCCACGCCCCGAAACACTCCCGACACGCACGGCGGCTACGCTCCCGCGTCGTGGAGAAACAACAAGAGTTCGTGCTGCGGACGATGGAGGAGCGGGACATCCGCTTCATACGGCTGTGGTTCACCGACGTCCTGGGCTTCCTCAAGTCGGTGGCGATCGCGCCGGCCGAGCTCGAGGGCGCGTTCACCGAGGGGATCGGCTTCGACGGCTCCGCGATCGAGGGCTTCGCCCGCGTGCACGAGAGCGACATGCTGGCCAAGCCCGACCCGGCGACGTTCCAGATCCTGCCCTGGCGGGGCGAGACCCCGGGCGTCGCCCGGATGTTCTGCGACATCGTCATGCCGGACGGGACGCCGTCCGAGGCGGACCCCCGCTGGGTGCTGCGCCGGGCCCTCGGCAAGGCCGCTGACCTGGGCTTTACCTTCTACACGCACCCCGAGATCGAGTTCTTCCTGTTCAAGGACGGGAGCGCGCCCGACCCGGTCGACCACAGCGGCTACTTCGACCTCACGCCGCACGACCAGGGCCACGACTTCCGGCGCCAGGCGATCGCGATGCTCGAGCGGATGGGCATCTCCGTGGAGTTCAGCCACCACGAGTGCGCGCCGGGCCAGCACGAGATCGACCTGCGGTACGCCGACGCGCTCACCACGGCGGACAACATCATGACGTTCCGCCTCGTGGTGAAGGAGGTGGCCCTCGAGCAGGGCGTCTACGCCTCGTTCATGCCGAAGCCGCTCACGGAGCACCCCGGCTCGGGCATGCACACGCACCTCTCGCTCTTCGAGGGCGACCGCAACGCCTTCTACGACGCCGGCGACCCCTACCACCTCTCCGCCGTGGGCAAGGCGTTCATCGCCGGGCTGCTGCGGCACGCCCCGGAGATCACCGCGGTCACGAACCAGTGGGTGAACTCCTACAAGCGGCTGATCGCCGGGGGAGAGGCGCCGGCGTACGTGTGCTGGGGCCACAACAACCGCTCGGCCCTGGTCCGGGTGCCCATGTACAAGCCGCTCAAGGGGCAGAGCACCCGCATCGAGATCCGCTCGCCGGACTCCTCGTGCAACCCGTACCTGGCCTTCGCCCTCATGCTCGCGGCCGGCCTGAAGGGGGTCGCGGAGGGCTACGAGCTCCCGCCGGGCGCCGAGGACGACATCTGGGCGCTGTCGGACACCGAGCGTCGGGCCATGGGCTACGAGCGGCTGCCGGGCAACCTGGCGGAGGCGATCCGAGTCATGGAGTCGTCCGAGCTGGTTGCCGAAACGTTAGGCGAACACGTGTTCGACTACTTCCTGCGCAACAAGAAGGCCGAGTGGGAGGCCTACCGACGGGTCGTCACCCCGTTCGAGATCGACCGCTACCTCCCCCTGCTCTGAGCACGGATTCCCGCACGAGCCTCCTACTCATCCGTGTTTCAACGCCCTAGGATGGCCTGTCGGCATACCGGCTTGTCCGACCTGCCCGAAACGCGCCTGTTGCCTCACTTCAGGCGTCGGATGGCACGGACACGCTCGGTTACCGGTACGGTTCGCGGCTCGGTCCTCGCGCGCTCGGCGCGCCTGTCACGGAAGGGGGGGCCATGACGGCCACCCGTACCTCCTCTCTCACGAAACCCCTGTCCCGCGGCGGCAACAGTCCGCCGGTTCGGGTCCGATAGCTGGCGGCCCGTCCGGCGCTGCGTCGTTGTGGTGATGACGTGCGCCGTACGGCCCCACTGACGGACCGGGACAGTCCACCCATCCCTACGAGGGAAGGAAAGGAGGTGAAATGGTGATGAGCGAATACGCGCATAACGCGCGACCCAAGAACGTTGTCTACGGCTTGCTGCTGCTCTTCGCGGCGACCGTGTTCACGATGTTGTTCCTTGGCTTGGCGACTCCGGCTTCGGCCCAGATCGCTGACCAGGGCGGGACCATCTCGAACGACGGCACTGGCACAGCCAATACCGGCGGGAACGGTGGGACCGGAAACGGCTCTGGCAACACTGCAGCGGGATCTCAGGACGCCTCAGGTACTGCGGCGACCGGTGACAACGCTGTGGCGAACAACGGCCAGGGCACGAACAACACGTCGGGCGGTACCCAGAACACCGGGACCGGCGACGCCACCGCTACCGGCAACACGTCCGGTAACGGCGTGGACCAGACCGTCGTGGGCGGAAGTAACGGGAGCATCCTGATCGTCGACCAGACTGCCGATGTCACGAACACCGGCAACGCATCGGCGAACACGGGCGGGAACACGGGAGTCGGCAACGATTCCACGAACTCGGCCGGGAACACTCAGGGCGCGACCTCGGTCACAGGTGGTGCGGGTAACTCGATCGCGAACAACTCCGCGAATACGAGTAACAACTCCGACGGCACGTCCACTATCAACACGGGCAATGCCGAAGCAGTTGGTAGCAACTCGACCACAGATATCAACCAGAGCGTCGACGGATCCACGTCTGGCGGCCTGGGTGGCATCGTGATCATCAACCAGTCGGCCAACGTCTCGAACTTCGGACAGGCCGAGGCCAACACCGGTGACAACAACGCCACCGGGAACGGTTCCGAGAACCACGCCTGTGACAACGCGCAGGGCCAGCCGCCATGCAGTCAGACTGCGGACGCGACAACCGGGGCCGGCGCTGGGAACGCTGTTGCTAACAACAGCGCGAACACGTCGAACACCTCGGACGGCACTGCGGACGTCAACACCGGCGCTGCCACTGCGACAGGCAATGTCGCGAGCACGACCGTTGCTCAGAGTGCCAACGGTTCTACCGGAGGCACGCTCGGCGGCATCGTGATCGTGAACCAGTCTGCCAACGTGGACAACGCAGGTGTGGCAGGTGCGAACACGGGCGGCAACAACGCCTTCGGCAACGTCTCGGGTAACAGCTCCGGTGCCAGCCAGGAAGCAACATCTGGTGCTGGTCCACCGGCTGGCAACGCCATCGCAAGCAACAACGGCGCTGCCAGCAACACGTCCGACGGATCCGGCTCGGTAACGACCGGTGAGGCGAACGCGTGGGGCAACAGCTCGGAAACCACCATTTCACAGCAGGCCACTGGCACCACCGGTGGCACGCTCGGAGGCATCGTGCTTGTCACGCAGTCTGCGGACGTGACCAATGTCGGGATCGGCGTGGCCAACACCGGCGGCAACACCGCGACGGGTAACGACAGCACGAACGTTGCTGCCAACGCCCAGCTCGCAGACGCCACTGGGACCGGCCCGAACACCGTGGCTGCCAACTTCGGCACCGCGACGAACGACAGCGACGGCACGGCAGACATCAACACTGGTGCTGCCACCGCCACTGGCAACAGCTCGACCACCACGGTCGACCAGTCCGCCGACTCCGATGGAGCCGCGCTGACCCTGGTCGCCCAGGACGCAACGGTGGCGAACGTGGGCATCGCTGTGGCCAACACCGGCCTCAACGACGCCATCGGCAATGAATCGCTCAACGTGGCTGCCAACGCGCAGTCCGCCACGGCGACAGGCACGACCGGCACGCAGGTGGCCAGCAACTTCGGCACTGCTGCCAACGGCTCCGACGGCACGGCCACCATCACGACCGGTGACGCCGACGCCGTGGGCAACCTCTCGAACGCGACGACGGACATCTCCCAGTCGGCTTCCGCGAACAGCGGATCCCTGCTGGCGAACCAGTCCGCGACCGCCGTGAACGTGGGGATTGCCGTTGCCAACAGCGGTGTCAACACCGCGACCGGTAACGCCTCGATCAACATCGCCGCAAACGCCCAGCTGGCCGCGACGACCGGTGCTGCCGGTAACAACGTGGCGAGCAACTTCGCTGACGCAACGAACTCCAGCGATGGGACTGCGGACATCACCACCGGCGCGGCAGACGCGCTCGGCAGCACCTCGACCGACACGATCAGCCAGTCCGCCGACGCCGATGGCGACGGCTTCGGGCTGGTCACGCAGGGTGCAGCTGTTGTGAACGTCGGCATCGCGGTCGCCAACACTGGCGGCAACGGCGCAGGTGGTAACGGCAGCGTCAACATCGTGGCCAACGCGCAAGAGGCCACTGCTGATGGAGCCGGCACGAACGTCATCGCGGCCAACTTCGGCAGCGTGACGAACGAGTCGGACGGATCCGGCACCGTCGACACCGGCGATGCCACCGCTACGGGCAACGAGTCCACCAGCACGGTGGACCAGTCCTCGGACCTGGGTACTGACGGGTTCGCACTGGTCACCCAGGCTGCGGCCGTTGTCAACTTCGGCATCGGGGTCGCCAACACTGGCGACAACGAGGCCGGCGGTAACGGATCGGTCAACATTGCCGCTGGCGTCCAGTCCGCGGCCATCACGAATGGCGACGCGGATCTGAACGTCGTCGCATCGAACAACGCTGTCAGCACCAACGACAGCGACGGCACCGCAAGCATCACCACTGGTGACGCGGACGCGGTGGGCAACGACGCCGGCGCTACGACTGAGATCTCTCAGTCGGCCGACGCGAGCGGAGACGGTTTCGCCTTGTTCGACCAGGCGGCGACCGTGGTCAACCTCGGTGTCGCTGGTGCGAACACCGGTGGCAACACCGCAGTGGGCAACACCTCCACGAACATCGCGCTCAACATCCAGGACGTCGACCTCGACTTCACGGGTGTGGCTCTGGACGTGGACAACGTCGTGGCGTCCAACAACTCGTTGGTGGGCAACACGTCGAACGGTTCCGCAGACATCACCACCGGCGCCGCCTCGGCGACGGGCAACATCGCGACCACCTCGATCGACCAGTCGGGCAACGCCGACGTTGACGGGTTCTCACTCGCCAACCAGGCCGCGACCGTGGTCAACCTGGGTGTCGCGGACGCCAACACGGGTGACAACCAGGCCCTGGGCAACGACTCCACGAACCTCGGGGTCAACCTGCCGACGGCCACGCTTGACACCGCCGGTGGCGCGCTCACCGCTGACAGCGTCATCGTCAGCAACAACTCCGTGGCGTCCAACGACTCCGACGGAGATGCAACGATCGACACGGGTGACGCGAACGCAGTCGGCAACGACTCCGGTCACACGACCGACATCAGCCAGGACGTCTCCGCGAGCGGCGACGTGTTCAACCTGGCCACGCAGTCGGCCGCGGTCACCAACGTCGGTATCGCCACGGCGAACACCGGCGGGAACCAGGCCATCGGCAACGAGTCGTTCAACATCGCGACGGCAATTCCGGTCGCGGTGGTCGACACCGCCGGTGGCGCACTTACTGCTGACAACCTCGTCATCACCGCGAACTCGGACGTCTCCAACGCGTCCGACGGGTCGGCTGACATCACCACCGGCGCCGCTTCGGCGACGGGCAACATCGCCTCCGACTCGATCGACCAGAGCGTGGACTCCTCCGGCAACGGATTCGCTCTGACCGACCAGTCGGCGACGGTCGGCAACGTCGGCATTGCCGTCGCCAACACTGGTGTGAACCAGGCCATTGGCAACGACAGCACCAACATCGGCGCCGACATCCCCGTCTCCGTGGTCGACACCGCTGGTGGTGCCGTCACGATCGACGGGAACATGGTGGTCGCGGCTTCGAGCATCACGACGAACGACAGTGACGGCTCGGCGACCATCGACACCGGCGACGCGGACTCGGTCGGCAACGACTCGGGTTCGACGACCGACATCAGCCAGGCGGCCGCCAGCTCCGGCGACGGCTTCACCCTGGCCACGCAGTCGGCCGACGTCGTCAACGTGGGGATCGCCGTCAGCAACACCGGCGTGAACCAGGCGATCGGGAACGATTCCGGCAACGTTGTGTTGAACGTGCCGGTGTCGGTCATCGACACGGGCGGCGATCCTCTTGCCGCCGGCAACCTGATCG